>NZ_JBVVPM010000067.1:0-40914 GCF_055811255.1 Bradyrhizobium sp. MI1.11 | reverse complement strand
CCTCGACAACCCGTTCGGCACGAGGTTGTCACCCATGTCTTAGGTACGACCTGTTACCTATGTCTCCGGTCTGGACAAAACACCAACTGGTGGGCCCGGCAGGACTCGAACCTGCAACCAGACCGTTATGAGCGGCCGGCTCTAACCATTGAGCTACAGGCCCCGCCGCGAGACGGCCGCGAAAGCGGCGGCCGGCAACGGTGCGCGGTTCGTTTACAGGGACGGAGCCGGGGGTGCAATGCTGGCTCCGGCGGACAGAAATGCCGGCGCGGCAAGGCTTGTGATTTTTGAATAACCGAAATTGCCGATGATGCCCTTATAGTCCTGTTTTGCCCGGCGGCGCAAGCCCACCTTCGCCGAGCCTTCGCCCCCGCACTCTGGCAATCGCGCCAGGGGGCTCGTTTTTTCGATTCCGTAACCCCTTGTGATCCCTAGATCTTTCTACTGTGCATGGGGTTGTTTTCGCACATTTTGTTGGGAGGGGGTCTTCCGATCCCCTCCGATGTCGCGTTGGGCGCTGTCGGCTCGCGGCAGTTCCACAGGCCTAGTCCACCGACACGCCGGCGAACTCCACCACCTTGCGCCACTTCTCGGTCTCGTCGGTGACGAGCTTGCCGAACTCGGCCGGCGTCATCGGCTTGGGGATGCCGCCGGTCTCGGTGAGGCGCGCGACCAGCTTCGGGTCCTTCAGCGCCTCGTTGACGGCCTTGTTGAGGATCTCGATCACGTCGGCCGGCGTGCCCTTCGGCGCGGAGATGCCGTAGAAGCCGACCGATTCGAAGCCGGGCAATGTCTCGGCGATCGCGGGAACGTCAGGCACGCTCGGCCAGCGCTGCGGCGAGGTCACGCCGAGCGCACGGACATTGCCGCCCTTGGCCTGCTCCATCGCGGAGGGGAGGTTGTCGAAGATCAGCTGCACCTTGTTGGAGATGATGTCGGGGAACGCGATCGCAGATCCCCGATAGGGCACGTGCACCATGTCGCACTTGGTCATCACCTTGAACAGCTCCGCCGACATGTGCACCGAGGTGCCGTTGCCGGACGAGGCAAAGGAGATCTTGCCCGGGTTGGCCTTGCAGTAGTCGATGAACTCCTGAACCGTCTTCGCCGGGAACGCATTGGAGACGACCAGCATGTTGGTGAGCTGCATGATGCTGGCGACCGGCACGGTGTCGCGCAAAAAGTCGAACGGCAGCTTCTTGTAGAGTGAGGTCGAGATCGCGTTGTTGGGCGCGACGAACAGCAGCGTGTAGCCGTCCGGCGGTGAGTTGATCGCGGCACCGGCCGCGATGTTGCCGCCGGAGCCGGCGCGGTTCTCGACGATGAATTGCTGGCCGAAGCGGTCCGACAGCCAGTTCGCCATGATCCGCGCCACGATGTCGACCGGGCCGCCGGCGGAGAAGCCGATGATCCAGTGCACGGGACGGTCGGGATAAGCGGCGGAGGCGGGAGGTGCGGCGCCCAACAGCGTTGAAAGGAAAACCAGCCCGAAAACACTGTTACGCAAAATTCGCAACATGACGCCTCCCATTGTTCTATTGTCGTTGGGCTGCATGCTTTCACAAAATCGGGGCGCTGCCTACATCGCCGCAAGTCGATGTTGACGCGCCCCCGCCGGGACCGACCATGAAATTCGCGATCACCCTTGTTCTCGGCGCGGCGCTGCTTGCAAGCCCCGCGGCCGCTCAAACCGGAGGCAACGCCATTCCGACCAACACACCCAGCCTGACGATCAGCTTGGGCACCGCGACGCCCGGCGGCGGCTTTCCGCTCTATGGCAACGCCTTTGCGCAAGTGATGAACGCGGCCGATCCGCAAGTCATCATCGCCCCGCGCAACACCAAGGGCAGCAACGAGAACATTCCGCTGCTGGAAAAAGGCGAGCTCGATCTCGCTCTGGTCGCGGGCGAGCCGGCCTATGAGGCTTTTGCCGGCATCGGCCGCGCGCCGGTACGGTTGAAAATTCTCACGGCGATCTATTCCAACCCCGGCATGTTCGTGGTGCGCACGGACAGTCCGTACAAGACCATTCGCGATCTGGTCGGTCAGCCCGTCGCATTCGGCGCCAAAGGCTCGGGCCTGCCGATCCTGGCGCGCTATGTGCTCGATGGTCTCGGGTTGAAGCAAGACGAGGATTTCAAGGCCGTCTATCTCGACCGCGCCGGCGACGGCCCCGCGATGGTCGAGGATGGCCGTGTCGCCGCACTTTGGGGTGCCGGCATCGGCTGGCCCGGTTTTGCCGCGGTGGCCTCGAGCGCGTCAGGCGCGCGCTTCATCGCGCCTGACAGCGAGGAGATCGCGCGCATCCGCGCCAAGCACGCGTTCCTCAAGCCGCTCACCGTGCCGGCAGGCAGCTATCCGAACCAGGCCGAGCCGATCGCCTCGCTGGGGTCCTGGAGTTTTGTGCTGACGCGCGAAGATCTGCCCGACGATGTCGCTTATCGGCTCGCGAAGACGCTTCACGGCGTCGAGCCGACATTCTGCAAGCAGCTCGCCCAAGCCTGCGAGACCACGGCGGCAAACACCGTCGCGGCCGCGCCGAAGCCCGAGCTGATCCATCCCGGCGTGATCAAGTATTTTCGCGAGATCGGGGTGGTGAAGTGATCGCGCAGCGGTCATTCCGGGGCGGTCCGCAGGACCGAACCCGGAATCTCGAGATTCCGGGCTCGGTGCTTTGCACCGCCCCGGAATGAGGATCGCTTTAAGCGATCCTCACTTCTTCACCATCGCACACGCCGGGTCCGGCGGACCGAACGCCTTGTCGCCCGAGATCGTCGTGAGGATCTTGTAATAGTCCCACGGATATTTGCTCTCCTCCGGCGTCTTCACCTGCACCAGCCAGAGATCGTGCACCATCAGATTGTCATCGCGTAAGCGGCCGTTGCGGGCGAAGAAATCCTCGATCGGCTTTTCCCGCATCTTGGCTGCGACCTTGAGCGGATCGTCGGTGCCGGTGTCCTTGATGGCGTTGAGATAGTGCATCACGCTCGAATAGACGCCGGCCTGCCACATCGACGGCATCTTGTTCATCTTGGCGAAGTAGCGCTTCGACCATTCGCGGGTCTTGTCGTCCATGTCCCAATAGAACGAGGTCGTCAGCAACAGCCCTTGGGCAGCCTGCAGGCCGAGGCCGTGAATGTCGGTGATCAGCGCAAGCAGTGCCGCCATCTGTTGGCCGCCCTTGAACACGCCGAACTCGGAGCCGGTCTTGATCTCGTTCATGTTGTTGGGCGGACCCGCCGCGATGCCGATGATCTTGGCCTTGGAGGCCTGCGCCTGCAGCACGAACGAGGAGAGGTCGGGCGTTGCCAGCGGCGGCTTCACCGAGCCCAGCACCTTGCCGCCATTGGCGGTCACGACCGCCGAGGCGTCGCGCTCCAGCGAATGGCCGAACGCATAATCGTCGGTGATGAAGAACCAGCTGTCGCCGCCGCGCTTGACCACCGCGTCAGCGGTGCCGACCGCGAGCGCGCGGGTGTCGAACACCCACTGGATCGCGTAAGGCGAACAGAACTTGCCGTGGAAATCCGCGGTGCCGGTGGAGTGGGTGATGAACAGCCGCTTCTTCTCGTTGGCCATGTTCTGCACCGCGAGCCCGACCGCGGAGACCGGCACGTCAACGATCAGATCGACCTGGTCGACGTCGTACCAGCGCCGTGCAATCGCGCCGCCGATGTCGGCCTTGAGCTGGTGGTCGCCGACGACGATGCTGATCGGCTTGCCGAGCACGGTGCCGCCGAAATCGTCGATCGCCATCTGCGCCGCCGTCACCGAGCCCTGGCCGGTCGGCGCCGAGGCCGGACCGTTCATGTCGGTGAGCACGCCGATCTTGACAACGTCGTCGGACACCTGCGCCATTGCGGCGCCCGGCAGCAGCGTCGCCGTCATGAACGTTGCTGCAAAGCCGGCAGCGACCGGCAGTCCAAATCTCGTTGGCATCATATTCGTCCTCCCCTGATCCGGCGCGTTGGCCGGTGTGCCCCCGGGTATGGCCCGGCTGAATTGGTTTCTTTTGCAACTATTTGGGGGCGGGCGTCAACGTCAGGCGGCGAAGCGGATTTGTCCGGCCGGCGAGGGATCGTAGCCGGTCAGCTCCGCTGCGCGCTGGAGCAACCGCTTTTCGCTGAGGAACCGGATCAGGCCCTGCATCGCGGGCCGGAAATAGCTGCGATGCCGCATCGCGAGGTCGAAGTTTTCCCAGACCAGCGGCACGAAATCGAGGCCGGCCGAGCGCGCGGACGCACGCGTCGCGATTCCGCAATCGGCTTGTCCCGCGCGGACGATCTCGGCGAGATCCGGCCCGGTCAGGGCCGGCGTCTCGATCCGGCGCAAATCGCGCGTCGAGGCGGCGGCGCGCTTGAGCAGCACATCGAGCAGCATCTGCGCGCCCGTGCCCTGTTGCCGCATCGCCATCCTGGCCCCGAGCGCGAGCACGTCGGAAAGGCCGCGCAGCCGCTTGGGATTGCCCGGCGGCAACACGAGGCCTTGCTCGCGGCGCACGAACGCGACCAGCAATGCATCATGCAGGTCCGGAGCGTCTCGCAGCACCGTCGCATTGGCGTCGGCGGCAAGATTGCCGTCGGCATCGAGGCTGTGGAAGTGCATGGCCACGGCCATCACCTCGTCGCGCTGCAACCGCTCGAGCCCGCGCGCGCTGCCCTCGCTCATCGAGCCCAGGCCCGAGCCGGATTCGCGCAGGCCCCAATCCAGAAGCTCGTCCTGGCTGCCGCCGACGACCGGCGGCGGCTCCGCGATCAGCATGCCGGCCGGGCGCGCCAGTCCGGACAGCACCCAGAGGTCGAGTTCGTGCCGCGGGAAGAGCCACTTTCCGGTCACCTTGGTGCAGGGGATCGCACCGGTGGTGACGAGTTCGTATAGCTTGCGTTCGCCGAGCCGAAGATAATCGGCGGCTTCGCTGGTCGTCAGGAATTCCATCCTGCATTCCTATGCAAATTCTTGCTTCTTTTTGACGATCGACGCAGGTGGAATTCTGCATTTCAAGTTTTGTCCGCCACGACCATGCCTGATCATCTCGCTGCTTTGCAACACATCCTCACGCGCGATCTCTGCTTTGGTGAACGATCCTGAATCGCTCGTGTGGTGCCCATCTTGCGGGCTGTCGCGCCCGCAACTGCAATGGGCATATGCCGCTCCGCGTGTTGCCGAGATTTCCCGAGTCGTCGGCGCGCGGACGCGGAGGGTAAAGTCTGTGGCCGGTAGTGGCTTGACCTGCGCTCTATCTGTTGTTGTCTGCATCCGGCGCGGCAACGAGCAAACGCGTCACGAGTGCGGCGCAATCGATCATCATCATGATCGCGTCATAGCCAGTGGGAACCCGATCATGGCCGTCCGCCGCCTCTCCGTTGCACTCGTGCTTCTCTGCGGCCTTGCCGCAGGCGTTGCGGCGTCATCCGCGGAGGACCGCGCGATCGTGCTTGCCACGACCACAGCGACGCAGGAGTCCGGCCTGCTCGATTACCTGCTGCCGATCTTCCGTGAGAAGACCGGCATCGACGTGACCGTGATCGCGCGGCGCGCCGACGAGGTGCTCGAGGGGGCACGAAGGGGCGAAGTCGACGTCGTGCTGATGCATGCACGGCCGCAGGAGGAGAAATTCGTTGCCGACGGTTTTGCGGTGAAGCGCTTTGACGTGATGTACAACGACTATGTGCTGATCGGGCCGAAGAGCGATCCCGCCGGCGTGAAGGGCAAGGACATCGCGACCGCGCTGAAGGCGATCGAGGCCAAGGGCGCGCCGTTCGTGACGCGCGGCGACCGTTCGGGCACCCATGCCGCCGAGCTCGCGCTCTGGATCGTCGCCGGCATCGACATCGCGAGCACCAAAGGCGGCTGGTATCGCGAGGCCAAGCAGGGCATGGTCTCCGCCCTCGATGCAGCGCGCACAGCGAACGCCTATGTGCTGTCCGACCGCGGCAGCTGGATCGCTTTTCGGGAGCGCGGCGATCTCGACGTCGTCGTCGAAGGCGACAAGCGTCTGCTCAATCAGTACGGCGTGATGCTGGTGAACCCCGCGAAGTTTCCGAACGTGAAGAAGGAGCTGGGGCAAGACTTCGTCGACTGGCTGATCTCGCCTGACGGGCAGGCGGCGATCGCCGGATACAAGGTCGACGGACAACAACTGTTCTTCCCCAATGCGGACAAGTCGGGCGGCTGACGTTCGTATCGCCAGCGGTTGCCAAACCGGGCGATGCATGGTCCATCATGGCGCATGACCCAGCGCCTGCCGCCCTTGCTGACGCCGCTCGACGCCGCGCTCGCCGCGTTGCTGAAGGGGCTCGATCCGCTCGCGCCGGTGGAGTTGCAGCTGACTGAAGCGGCCGGCTGCATCGCGGCGGGCAATCCGCTGCTCGCGGCCCGACCGTCCCGTGACGTCGCTGCCGCCGACGGCTGGGCGTTTTGGGCCAATGATCTGGTCGGCGCGTCCTCCTATTCACCGCTGCCTCTCGCAACAGCGCCCGCCTGGGTCGATGCCGGCGACGCGATGCCGGCGGGATGCGACTGTGTGCTCGATGCCGACGCAGTCGAGATGTCTGGTCCGCTCGTCCAGGTATTGGCGGAGAGCGCACCGGGGCAGGGCGTCAGGCGCGCCGGAAGTGACATCGACGGACGCACGCCTGCCGCGGCAGAGGGGTATCCGGTCGGTCCTGGCGCTCTGCTGCTTGCGCGCGCCGCCGGACTGGACCGACTGAGCGTGCGGCGTCCGCGACTGCGCATTGTCAATGTACCAAGTGCAACGCTGACCATGCATCTGATTGCGGACATCGCACGCACCGCAGGGCTGGATGTGCAAACGCACGAGGCCGGCGCGCGCGACGCGGGATCGATCGCGGAGGCGATCGGAGCGCCCACCTGCGATCTCCTGCTGACGATCGGCGGCAGCGGTGTCGGTCGCAACGATGCAGCGGTCACGGCGCTGGCCCAGCGTGGTGACGTGATCGCCCATGGTCTTGCGCTCCAGCCCGGACGCACCGCCGCGATCGGGCGGCTCGGAACCATTCCTGTCGTCGCCTTGCCCGGATCGCCGGAACATGCGCTTGCGGTCTGGCTTGCGCTCGTGCTGCCGCTCCTCGACCGTCTGTCAGCGCGGCTGCCGCGCCGACCGATAGCCTTGTCGCTCGCGCGAAAAATTGCATCCAGCGTCGGCATCGCCGAAATGGTCCTGCTGGCCGAGGAACATCATGCGTGGGTGCCACTTGCGGTAGGAGAATGGCCGCTCCAGGCAATTGCCCGCGCGGATGCATGGCTGCTTGTTCCCGCCAGTCACGAGGGATTTGCAGCGGGCGCGCCGGTCGATGCCTATCTGATGCGGGAATGATATGGGTTTAGCATGACCATGATCCCGCAATCGCAAGTCCGCAGCGCGCTCGAACAGGAACAGTTCCTCAAAATCCTTTCCCGCGAGGAGGCGCTGGCACGCTTCGAGGCCGCGCTGTTCCCGCGCGCTCTTTCGAGCGAAACGCGCAAGCTCGGTGCTGCGCTTGGCGCGTCGCTCGCTGAAGACATCACTGCGCCGATCGACGTGCCGCCGTTCGACCGTTCCAATGTCGATGGCTTTGCGGTGCGCTCTGCGGATCTTGCGACAGCCGGCGAAGGCGCGCCGGTTCGCCTCGGGCTGAATGGCGAGACCATTCACTGCGGCACCGTACCGGCGGTGCAAGTGGCGGCGGGAACGGCAACGCCGATTGCCACCGGCGGTCCGCTGCCGCGCGGTGCCGATGCCGTGATCATGGTCGAGCATACCCAGCCGGCGGGGTCCGGTGCGATCGACGTCCGTCGCGCGGCCTCGCCCGGGCAATTCATATCCTACGCAGGATCCGATATCGCGCGTGGCGAGGCGCTGCTGCGCGCCGGCACCATCATCGGCTCACGCGAGGTCGGCATGCTGGCGGCTTGTGGTATTGCCGAGGTGAGCGTCGTGCGCAAACCTCGTGTTGCCGTGATCTCCACCGGTGACGAACTGGTTCAGCCGGGCGAGGTGCTCGCGCCCGCTGCGATCTACGATACCAACGGCCCGATCGTCACTGCTGCGATCGACGAGAACGGCGGAGAGGCGGTTTTCCTTGGCGCCATTCCGGACGACGAAGCTCAGCTCGAAGCCGCCATGAGGGGTGCGCTGGCGGACGCCGACATACTGGTGCTCTCCGGCGGCACGTCGAAAGGCGCGGGCGACCTGTCCCATCGCATCATCGGCCGGCTCGGCCAGCCCGGCATCATCGCGCATGGCATTGCGCTCAAGCCCGGCAAGCCGCTGTGCCTTGCGGTGTGTGACGGCAAGCCGGTGGTGATCCTGCCGGGTTTTCCGACTTCGGCGATGTTCACCTTTCACGACATGATCGTACCGGTGCTGCGCAAAATGGCCGGACTGCCGCCGCGTTCCGATGCCAAGGTGAACGCGACCGTGCCGGTGCGCATTGCTTCCGAGCTCGGCCGCACCGAATTCGTCATGGTCTCGCTGGTCGAAGGCAAGGACGGCTTGATCGCCTATCCCTCCGGCAAGGGGTCCGGTGCGATCACGTCATTCGCGCAGGCCGACGGCTTTCTGCGCATCGACGCACTCGCCGACAAGATGCCGGCCGGGACCGAGGCCGAGGTGACGCTGTTTACGCCGCATGTGCGGGTGCCCGATCTCGTTATCGTCGGCAGCCATTGCACCGGCCTCGATCTCGTCACGGCGCAACTCGCGCATGCCGGCCTGACCGTGCGCTCGATCGCCGTCGGCAGCCTCGGCGGACTTGCGGCGGCGCGGCGCGGTGAATGCGATCTGGCGCCGATCCATCTGCTCGACGAAAAGAGCGAGACTTACAATACGCCTTACCTCGCCGAAGGACTCGAGCTCGTGCCGGGCTGGCGGCGGATGCAGGGCATCGTGTTCCGCAAGGGCGACAAGCGTTTTGAAGGCCACAGCGCGAAGGATGCCGTGGCCGCGGCGCTCGCTGATCCCTCCTGCATCATGGTCAACCGCAACCAAGGCGCCGGCACGCGCATCCTGATCGACCGGTTGCTCGCTGGTGCGCGCCCGGAGGGCTATTGGAACCAGCCACGCTCGCACAATGCGGTGGCCGCGGCGGTCGCACAGCGCCGCGCCGATTGGGGCATGACCATTGCGCCGGTCGCCCATGCGGTTGGCCTCGGTTTCATTCCGCTCGCGGAGGAACATTATGACTTCGCGTTGGTGAGGGCGCGGAAGCAGCGTCCGGCAGTGCGGGCCTTTCTCGATGCGCTCGGCTCGGACGAAGCGCGCGCCGCGCTGGAGCGCGCCGGCTTCCGACCGGCGTAGTCTGGCATCGTTCGGTCAGCGCTCCGCTACGAGGTTTGGATTGTCTCCCCGCCGGTCTGTTCGCGCACGCGCTGCCGCTCCTCGGCTTCGGCAAGTGCGCGCTGCGCGGCGGGCGGCAGCGGGCCCTCAACGATTTCAGGCTTGCTCCGCCACTTCGTGTCGTCGACTGCGACCGAGCAATCGAGTGCGAAATCGATCACTTCGAAGATAACGTTCAAGAGGGGGTCCGTCATGGCTGATCCGGGCAATGTCCCGATCATTGGTCGCTCGCGTTCTCGTCTCGGTTCACGGCCCGCGAACCCAAGCTCACGCGGCCTTAAGCGGCGTCATCCAGTGCGGTCAGCCGTTCCGCTTCCGCGATATCTTCAACGGTGTTGGCATTGAAGAACGGATCGAGCGGCTCCGTCGGCCACGTCACGGTCGCGAGCGGGTAGCGCGCGGTCCAGCGGTCGATCTTGCGGAGGTCTTCGACCACCAGCGCATGACGCAGTTCGTCGCGCAAGCCAACGCGCCACAGGCCGATCACCGGATGCGATTGATCGCCTGATGCCGCAACGGCGAGCTCGGCATTCGCCGCGATGCGTTTTTCATGCAAGCGCGCGACCAGATCGCGCGGCAGGAACGGGCAATCGCAGGCGGCACTGAGCACCCACGTCACCTCGGGCCGGTTCGCCGCGGTCCAGTCGAGCGCGGCAAGGATGCCGGCGAGCGGGCCGGGAAAGCCGGGCACGTCGTCGGCGATGACCTGCAAACCGAACGCGGCGAAGCGGGCGGGATCGCCGTTGGCATTGAGGATCAGCCCGCTGCATTGGGGCGATAGGCGCGCGATCACGCGTTCCAGAATGGTGCGGCCGCCAATGGTGCGCATCGGCTTGTCGCCGCCGCCCATACGCCGCGCGAGGCCGCCGGCGAGCAGCACGCCTTGCGTGGTCGGAAAGCTAGTCGTCACCACCTTCACCCTTGCGCTTGTGCTTGGCCGATTCTTCCTCGACGTAAGCGAGGTTCTGGTCGTAGACGATGCGCTCTGCCCCCGACAACGCGATGAACCGTTTGCCGCGGGCGCGGCCGACCAGCGTCAAGCCCACCTGCCGGGCGAGATCGACACCCCAGGCGGTGAAGCCGGAGCGCGACACCAGGATCGGAATGCCCATGCGGACCGTCTTGATCACCATCTCCGAGGTGAGCCGTCCCGTGGTGTAGAGGATCTTGTCGGATGCATCGACGCCGTGGCGGTACATCCAGCCCGCGATCTTGTCGACGGCGTTGTGACGGCCGACATCCTCGGTGTAGCAGAGCGGCTCGCCCTCCCTGCACAGCACGCAGCCGTGGATCGCACCGGCCTCCAGATAGAGCGAGGGCATGGTGTTGATGGTCTGAGTCATCTGGTAGAGCCAGGAGGTGCGCAGCTCGGCCTTCGGCAGCGCCACGCTCTCGACCGCCTCCAGCAGATCGCCGAAGGCGGTGCCCTGCGCGCAGCCCGAGGTCTGTGTGCGCTTCTTCAACTTGGCTTCGAAATTGGTGTGGTGCTCGGTGCGCACCACCACCACTTGGAGGTCGTCGTCGTATTCGACCTCGGTGACCGCGTCATTGTACTTCAGCATATTCTGGTTGAGCAAATAGCCCAGCGCCAGATATTCCGGATAGTCGCCGATCGTCATCATGGTGACGATCTCCTGCGAATTCAGGTAGAGCGTCAGCGGGCGCTCCACCGGCACCTTGATCTCGATCCTGGCGCCGGACTGGTCGGTCCCGGTCACGCTCTCGGTGAGGCGCGGGTCCTCGGTGTCAGGGACGATCAGGGGCACGGGGGCTTTGTCGATCTTCATCATGGCCGCGACGTTAGCATGACATTCGGGTCAAGCCGATATAAGCATGCTAGCGAGAGAACGAAATGCCGCCTATTCGTCATTGCGAGCGAAGCGAAGCAATCCAGGCTGCCGCCGTGGATGCATTCCTGGATTGATTCGCTGCGCTCGCAATGACGGAGAAGAGAGTGGTTCCATCAAGGACCGGGTCGCTCGCGGAGACGGAGCTGGAATGAAAGTCATCGGCCTTGCAGGCTGGAGCGGTGCGGGCAAGACCACGCTGTTGACGCGGCTAATCCCGCATTTCAATGCGCTTGGCTTGCGCGTCTCGGTCATCAAGCATGCGCATCACCAGTTCGACGTCGACGTGCCCGGCAAGGATTCCTGGCGCCATCGCGAAGCCGGCGCGGCCGAGGTGCTGGTTGCTTCGTCAAATCGCTGGGCGCTGATGCACGAATTGCGCGGGGCGGCGGAGCCGCGTCTGCCGGAACTGTTGAGCAAATTGTCGGCCGTCGATCTCGTCGTGGTCGAGGGTTTCAAGCGCGAGCCGCATCGCAAGATCGAGGTGCATCGCGCCGCCAACGACAAGCCGCTGCTGTTTCCCGATGATCCCGGAATTTTCGGGATCGCGGCCGACGTTGCCATTGAAACCCGACTGCCGACCGTCCATCTCGACGATATCGCCGCCGCCGCGGAATTGCTGCTGCGCGCCGCGATGCCAGTCGAGGAAGCGGTCGCGAAAAGCGCTGCGATGCGCTGACGAGGCACCATGGCGCAATTGTCGGACGATTGTTTTGCCTTCGGCGGACCGATGATGTCGGTCGACGAGGCCGTTGGCCTGATCACGACGCGCGTCAACGCGATTGTCGATCTCGAAACCGTGGCGCTCATCGATGCAGATGGGCGCGTGCTGGCCCGCGATATCGCGGCGCCGCTGCCGTTGCCGCCCTTCACCAATTCCGCTGTTGACGGCTACGCCGTGCGCAACGCAGATCTTCCTGATAGCGTTGAGCGGGCATTCCCGCTCGACGGCCGCATCCAGGCCGGCGGTCTGGCACTGGCGCTGATCAAGGCCGGCCACACCGCGCGCATCTTCACCGGCGCGCCGATGCCGCCGGATGCCGAAACCGTCTTCATGCAGGAAGATGTCCGCATCGACGAGGCCGGTCGAATTGTGCTGCCGCCGGGGCTGAAGCCGGGCGCGAATGTCCGCCCTGCGGGAGAGGACATTCCCCAGGGCCACATCGCGCTGCGCGCAGGCCAGCGCTTGCTGCCGCAACATGTCGCGCTCGCGGCGGCGTTCGGCCTGGTCCGGCTCGACGTCGTCAGGCGCATCCGCGTCGCAGTGTTCTCGACTGGTGATGAACTGGCCTCGCCCGGCGAGCCGCGCGCGGCCTCGCAGCTGTTCGACTCCAATCGCTTCATGCTGATGGCGATGCTGCGCCGGCTCGGCTGCGAAGTCAGCGATCTCGGCATCTTGCGCGACGAGCGGACGTTGCTCGCGAATGGCTTGAAGCAAGTCGCAGGTAGTCACGATCTGATCCTCACCACCGGCGGCGTCTCGACCGGAGAGGAGGATCACGTCAAGGCGGCCGTCGAAAGCATCGGCTCGCTGGTGTTGTGGCGGATGGCGATTAAGCCGGGACGGCCCGTGGCGATGGGCATCATCGAGGGCACGCCGCTGATCGGATTGCCGGGCAATCCCGTCGCGAGTTTCGTCACCTTCGTGCATGTGGTGCGGCCGACGGTGCTCGCGCTTGCGGGCAGCCTGCCGGAGCCGCCGTTGCCGATCCCGGTGCGCGCGGCATTCACCTACAAGAAGAAGGCGGGGCGTCGCGAATATGTTCGCGCTTCCTTGCGGCGCACGCCGGACGGTGCACTCGAGGCCATCAAGTTTCCACGCGAGGGCGCTGGGCTGTTGTCCTCACTGGTCGACACCGACGGCCTCATCGAGCTCGATGAGGAGGTCACGCGTGTCGAGCCGGGGCAGAGCGTGGGTTTCTTGTCCTATGCCGATCTGCTCTGAGTCTTGGCGTTGCGTTGGCGCTGTCCTGGCGTTGACGCCATCGGCCCCTCCCGCCATGTTGCGCCGATGACCAGAACGACGCTCGATCTCACCGGACTGAAATGCCCGCTGCCCGCCCTGAAGACGCGCAAAGCGCTGAAGCCCTTGCAGCCGGGCGATCAGCTCGAAGTGCACTGCACGGATCCCCTGTCGGTGATTGACATTCCAAACCTGATCCGGGAGACCGGCGACATGGTGGAGATCACCGAGCGCAACGACGCGCGCATCGTGTTCTTGATTGAGAAGGCCGATCGGTCGATAGAAAAAATCAATGGTGCGCCGCCCACTTAGCCGGCGGTCACTCGGTTGATACCTACCTTTTGTCTATCGACATCGATCATCACTTCTGCCCCAATTGACTTCCTCCGCCGAGACGCGGAGGTCGAGTCTTGCCTGCGATATGCGGAGCAAATGGGCCATCGAAAGAAGCCCGACCGTGGCGTCGGGCATAGCCCCCAAGGTTAGGGGTTTAACGTCTCGGATGCGCGTGACGATCCTGGCGCGCGTCGATCATTGTGCGGAGCAGCAGGGACAAAGGCTGCGCTGCAGGCTGAGGAACAGGACCGTCGTGGCAGGCCGTTCAGAAGCGCGGCTTTAGGGGAGGAATGCATGTCTACCATCGAGAGCGCGGGAACACTTTCGGGTGCCGGCGCAGGTTTTCTGGATCGCGAGCGGACCATCGCGACCGCCGGGTTCAATCGCTGGCTGGTCCCGCCGGCTGCGCTGTGCATCCATCTCTGCATCGGCATGGCCTACGGCTTCTCGGTGTTCTGGCTGCCGCTGTCGCGCGCGATCGGAGTGACCGCGCCGAAGGCGTGCCCTGACATCTCGCTGTGGCAGGAGCTCTTCACCACGACATGCGACTGGAAGGTCGCGAGCCTCGGGTGGATGTATCAACTGTTTTTCGTGCTGCTGGGCGTCTCTGCCGCGCTGTGGGGCGGCTGGCTCGAACGTGCCGGGCCACGCAAGGCTGGTGTCCTCGCTGCCTGCTGCTGGGGTGGCGGTCTGCTGATCGGCGCTTTCGGCGTCTACGTCCATCAACTCTGGATCATGTGGCTCGGGGCGGGCGTCATCGGCGGCGTCGGTCTCGGGCTCGGCTACATCTCGCCGGTTTCGACGCTGGTGAAATGGTTCCCCGATCGCCGCGGCATGGCGACGGGCATGGCCATCATGGGCTTTGGCGGTGGTGCGATGATCGGCGCTCCATTTGCGAACCTCCTCATCAACTATTTCAAGACGCCGACCTCAGTCGGCGTCTGGGAAACCTTTGCGACGATGGGTCTCATCTATTGCTTGTTCATGATGATCGGTGCCTTCGCCTACCGCGTCTCGCCGAGTGGCTGGCAGCCTGAGGGTTGGACGCCGCCAAGTGAAAAGAAATCGATGATCACCGAGCATCACGTGCATCTCGACAATGCGCACAAGACGCCGCAGTTCTGGCTGATCTGGTGGGTGCTATGCCTGAACGTGACAGCGGGCATTGGTGTGATCGGTATGGCCTCGCCGATGCTCCAGGAGATCTTCGCCGGCAAGCTGATCGGTCTGCCCGATCTCACCTTCAATCAGCTTTCGACGGAGCAGAAGACCGTCATTGCCGGCATCGCGGCGGGCTTCGCCGGCCTGCTGTCGCTGTTCAACATCGGCGGCCGGTTCTTCTGGGCCTCTCTGTCCGATTATATGGGCCGCAAGAACACCTACTATACGTTCTTCGTGCTCGGCATCGCGCTCTACGCGCTCGCGCCGACCTTCGCGGCAATGGGCTCGAAACTGCTGTTCGTGCTCGGCTTCGGCATCATTCTGTCGATGTATGGCGGCGGCTTCGCGACGGTGCCGGCTTATCTTGCCGACATGTTCGGAACCCAGTTCGTCGGCGCCATCCATGGCCGGCTGCTGACGGCATGGTCGGCCGCAGGGCTCGTCGGTCCGCTCGTTGTGAACTACATCCGCGAGTTCCAGCTCGCGGCCGGCGTGCCACGCGATCAGCTCTACAACACGACCATGTACATTCTGTGCGCCATGCTCATCGCCGGCCTGATCTGCAACTATCTGATCAAACCGGTCGATCCCAAGTGGAACATGAGCAACGAGGAGGTCGCAAGGCTCCAGGCAGTCAGCGCCAAGACCGAAGCCGGCATCCAGCACGGCTCGTTCGGCATCGGTCGGGGAGGCCTCGACTTGAAGGCTGCCCTGTTCTGGGCCTTCGTCGGAGTCCCGCTCGGTTGGGGCGTGTGGAAGACAGTCGAGAGTGCGGTCAAGATCTTCTGATCGCAAGCCATGTCGCCGCGGGAGCTCGCAAGTCAGCTTCCGCGGCGCTTCAGTATCAAGATCAGGAATGGGACCTAGGGGGACTCTATGCTGCGCACCCGTATCTGCCTCGCTGCCATGCTGCTGGCCGTGGGCCTCAACACCGCGTCGGCTCAAACCGCACCCGCAACGCCTGCACCGGCCGCGACAACGGCCGCAAAGCCGCCGGGCAAGATCAAGCTGACCATGCAAAAACTGAAGGACATGAAGGCCAAGTGGGCGGCCAACAAGCCCAAGCTCAAGGCCTGTCGCGCCGACGTGAAATCCAAGGGCCTCGCCGGCGATGACCGCTGGTTCTACATCGAAGAGTGCATGAACAAGGGCTGAGACGGCGCACATCCCATTCGGTGCGGGGCGTGGAGGTTGTCGGGCTCCAGCTCCCTCAAATGCTTTGTAGAACATACGAATTTTCTTGGCATCTGGTATGCCAAGGACTAGGGTTGGACCCTGTTCTGAAGAAGGCTACGACGCAGCGATGGGCCACGACGACGTTCACAAGGTCAGAGAATTCGAGCATCCGGGCCAGGGGCGCCGGCGCGCCAAATCCACGCCCAAGGGACGGCAGGTCGATCCCACCGCCGCGCACGAGATCGAGCAACTGCTCGGTGACCGGCCGCGGCGTCGCGACCTCTTGATCGAATATCTGCATCTGATCCAGGACAAGTACCGCCAGATCTCGGCTGCGCATCTCGCCGCGCTTGCCGACGAGATGAAGCTCGCGTTCGCCGAGGTGTTCGAGACCGCAACCTTCTACGCGCATTTCGACGTGGTGAAGGAAGGCGAGCCCGATATCGCGCCGCTGACCATCCGCGTCTGCGATTCGCTGACCTGCGCGATGCTGGGCGGAGAGAAGCTGCTCGCCGATTTGCAAGATGCGTCCGGTCCCGGCATCCGCGTGGTGCGTGCGCCCTGCGTCGGTCGCTGCGATACGGCGCCTGCCGCGGAAGTCGGACACAACTTTGTCGATCATGCCACGGTCGCCAATGTGATGGCGGCGGCGAAGGCAGGCGACACCCACGCGCATCTGCCCGACTATATCGGCTATGACGCCTATGTCGCCGGCGGCGGCTACAAGCTGCTCAATCGCCTGCGCTCGGGCGAACTGCTGACGGACGACCTGCTGAAGGCGCTCGACGACGCCTCGCTGCGCGGTCTCGGCGGCGCCGGCTTTCCGACGGGACGCAAATGGCGCGCGGTGCTGGGTGAACCCGGCCCGCGGCTGATGGCGATCAACGGCGACGAGGGCGAGCCCGGCACGTTCAAGGATCGCGTCTATCTCGAAAGCGATCCGCACCGCTTCCTCGAGGGCATGCTGATCGGCGCCCATGTGGTGCAGGCCTCGGATATCTACATCTACCTGCGCGATGAATATCCGGCATCGCGCGAAATCCTCGAACGCGAGATTGCAAAGCTGCCGCCGGGCGGTCCGACGCTGCATATGCGCCGCGGCGCCGGCGCCTATATCTGCGGCGAGGAATCCTCGCTGCTGGAAAGCATCGAGGGCAAGCGCGGCCTGCCCAGGCACAAGCCGCCTTATCCATTCCAGGTCGGCCTGTTCGGCCTGCCGACCTTGATCAACAATATCGAGACCTTGTGGTGGGTGCGCGATATCGTCGAGAAGGGCGCCGACTGGTGGAAGGGCCACGGCCGCCATGAGCGGCACGGCCTACGCAGCTTCTCGGTCTCGGGCCGCATCAAGAACCCCGGCATGAAACTCGCGCCTGCTGGCATCACCGTGCGCGAGCTGATCGACGAATATTGCGGTGGCATGGCCGACGGCCATCAATTCTATGCGTACCTCCCGGGTGGTGCGTCCGGCGGCATCCTGCCGGCGGCGATGGACGACATCCCGCTCGATTTCGGCACGCTTGAAAAATACGGCTGCTTCATCGGCTCTGCCGCGATCGTGATCCTGTCGCAAAAGGACAGCGTGCGCGCGGCCGCGTTGAATCTGATGAAGTTCTTCGAGGACGAGAGCTGCGGCCAGTGCACGCCGTGTCGCGTCGGAACCCAGAAGGCCGCACTGCTGATGCAGCAACCGGTCTGGAACCGCGCTCTCCTGGACGAATTGAGCCAGGCGATGCGCGATGCCTCGATCTGCGGGCTCGGACAGGCGGCATCGAATCCGCTTGCCACCGTGATTAAATATTTCCCTGACGAGTTCAAGGAAGCGGCCGAATGACGAAGATTACGTTCGAGCTCGACGGCAAGCAGGTCGAGGCCAATGCAGGCGAGACGATCTGGCAGGTCGCAAAACGCCAGGGTCGCGAGATTCCGCATCTGTGCTATTCGCCCGCGCCGGACTATCGTCCCGACGGCAATTGCCGCGCCTGCATGGTCGAGATCGAGGGCGAGCGCGTGCTCGCGGCGTCCTGCAAGCGCACGCCATCGGTCGGCATGAAGGTGAAGACGGAGAGCGCGCGCGCGGTTTCCGCGCAAAAAATGGTCATGGAGCTGCTGGTTGCCGATCAGCCGGCGCGCGAGACCTCACACGATCCGGAGTCCAAATTCTGGCATTGGGCCGAAACCACTGGGGTCACCGAGAGCCGCTTCCCCGCCGCCGAGCGTTGGGCGACCGACGCCAGCCATCCGGCGATGCGCGTCAATCTCGATGCCTGCATCCAGTGCGGCCTCTGCGTGCGCGCTTGCCGCGAGGTCCAGGTCAACGACGTCATCGGCATGGCCTATCGCAGCCACGGCTCGAAAATCGTGTTCGATTTCGACGATCCCATGGGCGAGTCCACCTGCGTCGCCTGCGGCGAATGCGTTCAGGCCTGTCCGACCGGGGCCCTGATGCCGGCCGTAATGCTGGACGAGAAGCAGACCCGTGTCGTCTATGCCGACAAGAAGGTGGATTCGCTTTGCCCGTTCTGCGGCGTCGGCTGCCAAGTGACCTATGAGGTCAAGGACGAGAAGGTGATCTATGCCGAGGGCCGCGATGGCCCGGCCAACCGCAACCGTCTTTGCGTCAAGGGCCGCTTCGGCTTCGACTACATCCACCATCCGCATCGACTGACCAAGCCGCTGGTGCGGCTGCCGAATGCGAAGAAGGATTCCAACGACCAGGTTGATCCCGCCAATCCGTTCACGCATTTCCGCGAAGCGAGCTGGGAAGAAGCGCTCGACATCGCGGCCAGGGGCCTCGTCAAGATCCGCGACGAGAAGGGCGTGAAGGCGCTGGCCGGCTTCGGCTCGGCCAAGGGCTCGAACGAGGAGGCCTATCTTTTCCAGAAGCTGGTGCGCACCGGCTTCGGCTCCAACAACGTCGACCATTGCACCCGCCTGTGCCACGCCTCGTCGGTCGCGGCGCTGTTCGAAGGCCTGAGCTCGGGCGCCGTGTCGGCGCCGTTCTCGGCGGCGATGGACGCCGAGGTCATCATCGTAATCGGCGCCAACCCCACCGTGAACCATCCGGTCGCTGCGACTTTCATCAAGAACGCGGTCAAGCAGAACGGCGCGAAACTGTTTGTGATGGATCCGCGCCGTCAGACGCTGTCGCGTCATGCGACCAAGCATCTGCAGTTCAAGCCGGGCTCGGACGTCGCCATGCTGAACGCGATGATCCACACGATCATCACCGAAGGGCTGACCGACGATCAGTACATCGCCGGCTACACCGAGGGGTTCGAGGACCTCAAGGAGAAGATCAAGGAGTTCACGCCGGAGAAGATGGAGCCGATCTGCGGTGTCCCGGCGCAGACCCTGCGTGAGGTCGCGCGAACCTATGCGCGGGCAAAATCGTCGATCATCTTCTGGGGCATGGGCATCAGCCAGCATGTCCACGGCACCGACAATGCGCGCTGCCTGATTGCGCTGGCGCTGATCACCGGCCAGGTCGGCCGGCCCGGCACCGGCCTGCATCCGCTGCGCGGCCAGAACAACGTGCAGGGCGCTTCCGATGCCGGTCTGATCCCGATGTTCCTGCCGGACTATCAGCCGGTCGGCCGCGACGACATGCGCGGTGCCTTCGAGAAGCTGTGGGGCCAGGATCTCGATCCCGTGCGCGGCCTGACCGTGGTCGAGATCATGAACGCGATCCATGCCGGCGAGATCAAGGGCATGTATATCGAGGGCGAGAACCCCGCGATGTCCGATCCCGATCTCCAGCACGCGCGCCAGGCGCTTGCCATGCTCGATCATCTCGTGGTGCAGGACCTCTTCGTCACGGAGACCGCATTCCACGCCGACGTCATCCTGCCGGCCTCGGCGTTTGCCGAAAAGGAAGGCTCCTTCACCAACACCGATCGTCGCGTGCAGCTCGCGCGCCAGGTGATCAAGCCGCCGGGCGATGCGCGGCAGGATCTCTGGATCATCCAGGAGATCGGCAAGCGCATGGGGCTGCCGTGGAATTATGCTGGTCCCGGCGAGGTCTTCACCGAGATGGCGGAGTTGATGCCGTCGCTGAAGAACATCACCTGGGAACGTCTGGTCCGCGAGGGCGCGGTCACCTATCCCGTCGACGGTCCCGACGTGCCCGGCAACGAGATCATCTTCACCACGGGATTTCCGACCGCGAGCGGCCGCGGCAAGATCGTTCCGGCCCACGTCATCCCGCCGGACGAGATTCCCGACGCCGAGTATCCGATGGTGCTCTCGACCGGCCGCGTGCTCGAGCATTGGCACACTGGCTCGATGACCCGCCGCGCGCAGGTGCTCGACCAGATCGAGCCGGAGGCGGTCGCGTTCATGTCGCCGAAGGACATGCACAGGAAGAAGCTCGCGCCGGGCGATTTCATCCGGCTCGAGACCCGCCGCGGCGCGGTCGAGGTCAAGGTCCGCTCCGACCGCGACGTTCCCGAGAACATGGTGTTCATGCCGTTCTGCTACGCGGAGGCGGCGGCCAATCTCCTGACCAACCCGGCGCTCGATCCATTCGGCAAGATCCCGGAGTTCAAGTTCTGCGCGGCGAGAGCCGAGCGCGCCGAGTTGCGGGACGCGGCCGAGTAGGCGCTCGGTGGTGTTGTGGCGGCACGGCGTTGCCAACCCTCAGTGTCGTCCTGGCGAAGGCCAGGACCCATACCGCGGAATCTATCGATTTCGGGTGATAGTAGTATCGAACGACAGGTCTTCGCCAACGCCTCCCTGGGGTAATGGGTCCTGGCTTTCGCCAGGACGACTCGGGGAGAGACTGCGCCGTACTCGTCCCTTCGCTCCTCGCAGCGGCGGTGCTAGACATCGCATATGTCCAAAGCCACCCCAGCCACACGCGCGCTCACAGCCGCAAAGGTTGCCTTCACCGTCCACGCTTATGACTACGATTCCGATGCCGAGAGCATCGGCCTCCAGGCGGCTGCTGCGCTTGGCGAAGACCCCGCGCGTGTATTGAAAACGCTGATGGCGCTGGTCGACGGCAAGCCGGTCTGCGTGATCGTCCCATCCGACCAGGAAGTCTCGATGAAGAAGCTTGCCGCTGCTGTTAGCGGCAAGTCAGCGCAGATGATGAAGCCGCCGGAGGCCGAGCGACTCACCGGCTACAAGGTTGGCGGCATCAGCCCGTTCGGGCAGCGGAAGCCCGTACGCACCGTGATCGAGCAGAGCGCGCTCGCACATGACCAAGTGTACGTCAATGGCGGTCAGCGCGGACTGCAGGTGCGGCTCAGTCCAGGCGATGTGCGGGACGTGTTGAAGGCGATCGTCGCGGAACTGGTCGCCTGAGCGCGGCGTTCTGCTACTGCTTTTGCAACAGCTTCAGCCGACAGCGCAGCGCTTCGCCGATGTGTGCACGCGCAAGCTGCTCCGCTTTGCCGCCGTCGCGAACCGCGATGGCGTCGATGATGGCCTGGTGCTCGCCGTGGCTGGTCGAAGGGCGGCCCGATACGGTGAACGTAGTCGGACCGAGCAGAGCGATCCAGTCCTGCAATTCCCGCGAAGCGTTGTCGAGATAGCGGTTGCGCGCGGCGCGGCAGATGGCTTCGTGGAAGGCGCGGTTGAGCCTTGCCATTTCTCCTGCCATGTCGGTCGCGTCGGCCCCGGACGCTTCGACAAAGGCCTGCTCGATGTCCCTGAGCGCATCGATCTCGGGCGCAGACGCGTGCTCGGCGGCAAGTCGGGCGGCGGCGCCCTCCATGATCTCGCGCATCGCATAGAGTTCGAGTACCTCGGAGATGTCGAGGTTGCGTACGATCAGGCCGCGGCCGCCGGCAGGTTCGACGAACCCACGTGCCGCAAGCCGGCCCAGAGCCTCCCGCACCGGCGTGCGGCTGACCTTCAGCCGCTGGGCGACCTCTTCCTCGCGCAGGCGGTCGCCAGCGCGATAGCTGCCGGCCTGCAGCGCCTCGCAGAGCGAGCGGAACACGGCTTCGCCGAGCGCCACGCCGCCGCCGCGCGCGACCGAGCCGCCTGCCTTTGTCGGGCGCCTTGCCATGCAATCCTCGTGCTCGCCACGCGCATCCTGCCCATGCAGCGATGGCGCTTGCTGGATTTCTGTATATCTTTGTATACAAAAGTGCGCAATGGCGAACCGGATTGACCGGGGCCGCCTGCGGGGCAGAATGTCTCCAACTTCGTCGCATCGGGCAGACGGCATGAGCAGCAAATACGATGTGCTGGTGATCGGCGGCGGCAACGCGGCGCTGTGTGCGGCGATCAGCGCCCGACGTGGTGAGGCGTCGGTGCTGGTGCTCGAAGGCGCGCCAAAATTCTATCGCGGCGGCAACACGCGTCACACCCGCAACATGCGCTGCGCCCATGACGAGGCGACCGAAATCCTGACCGGGCCCTACACCGAGGAGGAGTTTTGGGAGGATCTCCTGCGCGTCACCGGCGGCCAGACCGACGAGATACTCGCCCGGCACATGATCCGCGAGTCCAAGGACATTTTGAACTGGATCGTCGAGCAGGGGGTGCGCTGGCAGCCCTCGCTGGGCGGCACGCTGAGCCTCGGCCGCACCAACTCCTTCTTCCTCGGCGGCGGCCGTGCGATGTTGAACGCCCTGTATCTGACCGCCGAGCGGCTCGGCGTCGAAATCGAATACGACGCCGAGGTCACCGACCTCGTGATCGAGGATGGCATGTTTCTCGCCGCCCGCCTCAAGCGGCCGATCAAGGGCGACACCGAGATCCGCGCGACGTCGCTGGTCGCCGCCGCCGGCGGATTCGAGGCCAACATCGGATGGCTGAAGCAATATTGGGGCGAAGCCGCCGACAATTTCCTGATCCGCGGCACGCCCTATAACCGCGGCTCAATCCTGAAGATGCTGCTCGCCAAGGGCGTGCAGGAGGTCGGCGACCCCACCCAGTGCCATGCGGTCGCGATCGACGCGCGCGCGCCGAAATTCGACGGCGGCATCATCACGCGGCACGATTCCGTCGTGTTTGGCATCGTTGTCAACAAGCACGCGCAGCGCTTCTATGATGAAGGTGAGGACATCTGGCCGAAGCGTTACGCGATCTGGGGCCGGCTGGTGGCCGCGCAGCCCGACCAGATCGCCTACATCATCTTCGATTCCACCGTGGTCACGAGCTTCATGCCGACGCTGTTCCCGCCGATCGCAGGGCAGACGATTGCCGAGCTCGCCGGCAAGCTCGAGCTCGATTCGGCCGCGCTGGAAAAGACCATCACCGAATTCAATGCCGCGGTGCGGCCCGGCACCTTCGACCACACCATTCTGGACGATTGCCGCACCGAAGGCATCACACCGCCGAAGACGCATTGGGCGAGGCGGATCGAGACGCCGCCCTACCTTGCCTATCCGGTGCGGCCCGGCATCACCTTCACCTATCTCGGCACGCGCGTGACCAGGGAGGCGCGGATGCTGATGGCTGACGGCAAGCCGTCGGCCAACATGTTCGCGGCCGGCGAGATCATGGCCGGCAACGTGCTCGGCAAGGGCTATGCCGCCGGCATGGGCATGACCATCGGCAGCGTGTTCGGACGGATCGCAGGACGGGAAGCGGCACGCCACGCCAAGAACTAGGACGAAGAAAAGACACGAGGGAGGAACCATGTCACGCATTGCCATTGCCTCGACCGCGGCGCTGCTGATCGTCGGCCACGCCCACGCGGCCGAGCCGATCACGCTGCGAGACATGGGTTCGTTCCATGTCGGTGGGCGTCTTGTCGAAATCTCCGGCAAGCCGGTGAGGGAGGTCGTGTTCGCGCCCGGCGGAGTGCCGGCCAAGGTCGATCCCAACGGCACGTATCAGGTCGAGCAGATGTACGTGCAGTATTTCCTGCCGGCAAACGAGAAGGGTGCCTATCCTTTGCTGATGTGGCACGGCGGCGGATTGACCGGCGTCACCTACGAGACCACGCCTGACGGACGCGAAGGCTGGCTGAATTATTTTCTGCGCAAGGGGTGGGCGGTCTATAACTCCGACGCGGTAGAGCGCGGACGCGCGGGCTGGGCGCAGTACCCCGATATTTTCAAGAGCGAGCCGGTCTTCCTGACCACGGCCAATCCGTTCGAGCGTTTCCGCATCGGCGATGGACCGAATTCCTACGATCCCGATCCCGCCAAGCGAAAATTGTTGCCGGGCAACCAATTCCCCGTCGAGGGTTACGAGAATTTCGTCAAGCAGAACGTGCCCCGCTGGACCACGACCGACGATGCGACCATCGCCGCCTATATCGCCGAGATCGATCGCGTCGGCCCCTCGGTGCTGCTGTTCCACAGCCAAGCCGGCACCTTCGGCTTCAAGGTCGCGCAAGCCCGCCCCGACAAGGTGAAGGCGCTGATTGCGATCGAGCCGGCCGGCATCGGCGATCCCGCCAAAGCGGATGTGCTGAAGAACATTCCGACCCTCATCATCTACGGCGACTATATCGAGCGCGATTCGCGCTGGCCCAAGATCCGCGCCAACGGCATCGCCTTTGCGGACGCCGTCAAGGCGGCCGGGGGCAGCGTCGGCATCGTCGATCTCCCGCAGGCCGGCATCAAGGGCAATTCGCATATGGTGATGATGGACAAGAACAACCTCGAGGTCGCAGCCCTGATCCAGAAATGGCTCGAGAGCAAAGGCCTGACGAAGTAAAGCCATGCACGGAACCAAAATTCTGGACGAAGCCGACCGCCTGATGACGGTCTGCAATTCCTGCCGTTACTGCGAGGGTCTTTGCGCGGTATTTCCCGCCATGGAGATGCGTCGCGCCTTTTCCGACGGCGACCTTAATTATCTCGCCAATCTCTGCCATGGCTGCGGCGCCTGCTACGTCGACTGCCAGTTCTCGCCGCCGCACGAATTCAACGTCAACGTTCCGCAGACGCTGGCGATCGCGCGCGCGGAATCCTACGCGGCCTATGCCTGGCCACAGGCGCTGTCCGGTGTCTTCGCGCGTAACGGTCTCGTCATCAGCATCGTCGCCGCGCTCAGCATGGCCGCCTTCATCCTCGGCTTCGCGGCCCTGAACGACCGCACCGTGCTGTTCGGCGTGCACACCGGCCCCGGCGCTTTCTACAAGTTGATGCCGCACAACGCGATGGCGGCGTTGTTCAGCGCGGCCTTCCTTTATGCGATCTTCGCGCTGGTGATGAGCGTGCGCGCGTTCTGGCGGGATATCGGTCCACCGATCGGCGGCCGTGCGGACGGTGGCTCGATCTTTCAGGCGATGCGGGACGCTGGTGAGTTGCGCTATCTCCATGGTGGCGGCGTCGGCTGCTACAATGAGGATGACAAGCCGACCGACCGGCGCAAGCTTTTCCATCACCTGACCTTCTACGGCTTCCTGCTCTGCTTCGCCGCGACCTCGGTCGCCACGCTGTATCACTATCTGCTCGGGCGCGAGGCGCCGTATCCGTGGTGGGATCTGCCGGTGGTGCTCGGCACGCTCGGTGGCATCGGTCTGATCATCGGGCCGATCGGCCTGTTCGTCGCCAAGATGCGGCGCGATCCGGCGCTGCTCGACGAGCAGCGCTATGGCATGGATGTCGGCTTTATCGCCATGTTGTTCCTCACCGGCTTCACCGGCATGCTGCTTCTGATTCTGCGCGAGACTGCAGCCATGGGGCCGCTGCTGGCGCTGCATTTGGGTGCAGTGTTCGCGCTGTTCGTCACCATGCCGTACGGCAAGTTCGTGCACGGCATCTATCGCTTCGCGGCGCTGGTGCGTTACGCGCAGGAGCGACGCAGCGATGCCGGTTCTTGATTCAGATGGTGCGGAAGCGGCCGTCGCGCAGGAAAGCGATGGTCTGTTCGATGGCGGCGGCGTGACGCGGAAGTCCGGTATGGGACGCCTTCACGACGATATGGTCGGCCATGCCGGCGACCATCGCGCTTTGCACTGAGACCCGTCCGTCATTTGGCTTCGGCAGAACCAAGAGGCCGGCGACGGGATCGATGAAGCGGTTTCCCGCGATCACGCCGACGGGATAGTCCACCGCGGGCAGGGCGTCAGACCGGGGCGTGGACGTGGTGGTGAGCTCGAGTCCGGCGGGTCCGTAGAATGCGCTGTAGAGGCGATATCCGCTCAGGAGATCGGCGACCTCGCTGCCGCCGTTTGGCGTGCCCAGCATCACCACGCCGGCAAGCCGGTCCGGACGATATTTCGCGATATAGGCGCGCGTCACCAGACCGCCCATCGAATGCGCGACGAAATGCAGCGGCGCCTCACGCTCGGCGAAGCGGGCGACTTCCAGGTGAATATCGTCCGCGAGCGCCGTGATCGTCTTGCGGCGGCTGGCATAGTCGATGTTGAGCGTTGCAAAGCCGCTGGCCCGGAGCGCCCGTTCCAGTCTGATCAGGGACGCCGAGGTGCGCGCGATGCCGTGAAGCAGAACCACTCCAGGGCATCGCGCCTCGCTTGATTGAGACGCCTCGTGCATCTCTCTTACGCCACCTCGCGCTCCGGCGCGGATGCCTGCTCGCGGGCCATCGTCGTTGCGGTGACGTAGTCGGTCTTGCCGGTGCCGAGCAATGGCACCTTGTCGACCACCATGATCGCTGCGGGAACGGTCAGCTCGGACGCGCCGATCGTCTTTGCGTGGCCCTGCATGGCGCTACGCTCGGCGTTCTTTTCCGTCGTCAGCAGCACGATGCGCTCGCCCTTGCGCGGGTCCGGGATCGACACCGCGACCGATGCGGCCTGCGGCCACAGCGTCGTCGCGATGTTCTCGACCGCCGACAGCGAGACCATTTCGCCGGCGATCTTGGCAAAGCGCTTGGCGCGTCCCTTGATGGTGATGAAGCCGGCCGGGTCGATCGCGACGATGTCGCCGGTGTCGTGCCAACCCTCGGCGAGCGGTTCGAGCACGCCCGGATTTTCGGCCCGCAAGTATCCGAGCATCACGTTGGGGCCGCGCACCGACAGGCGTCCACCTTCCTCGATGCCGGGGACGGGGTCGAGGCGGCTTTCCATCAGCGGCGACAGGCGGCCGACCGTGCCGGGACGATTGGCCATGGGCGTGTTCATCGCCAGCACCGGCGCGGTCTCGGTGACGCCATAGCCTTCGAGGATGCGGATGCCGTAACGCTCCATGAAGACCTGCCGGGTGCGATCCTTGACCGCCTCGGCGCCGGCGATCACCAGGCGCAGGGTGCGGAAGTCGTAGGCATGGGCCGAGCGTGCATAGCCGGTGAGGAACGTGTCGGTGCCGAACAGGATCGTGGCGCCGGTCTGGTAGATCAGCTCGGGAACGATCCGGTAGTGCAGCGGCGAGGGGTACATGTAGATCGGAATGCCCGCGAGCAGCGGCATCACCATTCCGCCGGTCAGCCCGAAAGAATGGAACACCGGCAGCACGTTGAACACCTTGTCATTGGCGTTGGCATCGACCCGCGCCAGCGCCTGTGCGGCGTTGGCAAGGATATTGCGGTGGGACAGCACCACTCCCTTCGGCGTGCCTTCCGAGCCCGACGTGAACAGCACGACGGCCGGATCGCCCGCCTGGCGGACGACGCGCGGCGTGGTACCGGCGAGCAGGCCCTTGATCTTGTCGGCCGTGCCGATCGAAGCACGGACGTCCTCGAGATAGACCATTCGGGCCTCTGCGGAGATCGCGGCCATCAACTTGTCGAGCTTGCCCTTCTCGATGAAGGCTTTCGACGTCAGCACGGTCTTGACCTGCGCGGCTTTCATGGCGGCGAGCACGTTGACCGGGCCGGCCGAGAAGTTCAGCATCGCCGGCACCCGGCCGATATTCTGCAGCGCCATGAAGACGACGGCGACTCCTGCGGAATTCGGCAGCAGCACGCCGACATTCTCACCGACAGCGGTGCCGTTCTCCAGCTTGCGGCTCAAGACCTGGGCGCCCAGGATCAGCTTGCGATAGGTCAGCTTGGTGCCGAGCGCGTCCTCGACGATGACCTTGCCGGTGTCGCGGTCGCGATAGGCGTGTCCGAGCGCTTCGAAGAGAGTGTGATCGAGCATGGCGTTCTTCACCATGGCGTCGATCATCACGTCCTGAAGTGCTGCGCCCGCGGCATTGCGGCGCGTCTTGCCCTTGAGCGACGGATCGACCGGCAGCTTAACCGGCGGCAGGATGGTGACGGTCACCCGCGGAAACCACGTGCGCTTGATCTGGCTGCCGTTGAGATAGCTGAGATGCGAGCGTTGGGCGCCTTCGATGCGGATCGGGACGACGACCGCGTCGGCCTTGTCCGCGATCATCGCGGTGCCGTCATAGACCTTCATCAGCGAGCCGGAGACGGTGATGCGTCCCTCCGGGAAGATCACCACCGGCTCTCCGGCGGCGACGAGCTTGATGAGGTCGCGCGCGGCCAGCGGCTTGCTGGGGTCCATGGTGTAGTGCTTGACCACCCGCAGGAACGGCTTGGCCCACCAGGCCTTGGCGATGCCGGTATCAACCGCGAAGCTCGCGTCGATCGGCAGCACGGCGTGCAGCAGCGGGCCGTCGATCAGGCTGACATGGTTGGGCGCGATCAGCATGCGCGTGCCAGCAGGCGGCAGGTTCTCCAGCCCGCGGACCTCGGTGCGGAACAGCGCGCGGAACAGCAGCCCGCCAAAGTCGCGAACGCCTTCCTTGCCCCACTTCGTCAGCACGAACCAGACTGCGCCGAAGCTGGCGACGCCGAGGCCGAAGAAAATCCAGCCGATGTGCAATCCGCCGGCCTGCAACAGCGCGACGAACAGCGAGCCGGCTACCATGAAGGCGGCCTGCAGCACGTTTCCGGCGGCGATGATGCGGGCGCGCTCGGAGGGGGCGGACCAGGCCTGGACGGCGGCGAAGGAAGGCACGACGAACAGCCCGCCGCCGAATGCGAAGGCGACGAAATCGACCAGCATGCGCAGGCCCGCGAACGAGGTCGCGAAGTCGGCGGCGGTGATGTCCTGGCCCTTGGCGGTCACGCCGATCGCCCAGGCGAGGTCGAGGCCGGCAAACCCCATCATGATGGCGCCGATCGGCACCAGCGCGAGGTTCGGGCGAACATGGCTCAGATTCGCGGCGAACAGCGAGCCGATGGCAATGCCGATTGCGAAGATCGCGAGACACAACGTCACCACGCCCTCGGTGCCACCGATGACCTCCTTGACCAGCGCCGGCAGCAGCGAGAGCACGATGGCGCCCACCAGCCAGAACCAGGAGACGATCACGGTGCCGTCCCACAGCCGATGGTCGGCGTGCAAGGTCTTCAACAGGCCGAGCGTCGAGGTCCAGGGATTGCCGTTGACCGGCAGATCGGGTGCGGACGGCGTCGTCGCGGGAATGCGGGAGGCGAAGGCCCAGGACAGCAGGGCCAGCACGACCACGGCCGATGCGACCCAGCCCATATGCGCGGAGCCGGCCACGAACTGGCCGCCGGCAACGGTGCCGAGCAGGATGGCCATGAAGGTCGCGCCTTCGACCAGCGCGTTGCCGGTCGCGAGCTCGCCGAGCTCGAGCTGGTCCGGCAGCATCGAATATTTCACGGGACCGAACAGCGCGGCGATGACGCCGAACAGTGCGAGCGCTGCGAACAGCAGCGGCACCGAGTGCAGGAAGAAACCGGCCGCGGCAAAGCCCGCGGCAAAGATCTCGGCGAATTTGAGCCGCCTTGCGACGACGGATTTGACATATTTGTCGGCGAGCTGGCCGCCGAGCCCGGACAGGATGAAGTAGGGGAAGATGAAGACGGCGCCCGCGACCGTCACCAGCGCATCTCCGTGGCCGCTCGCGGCACTGTAAAGCAGGATGATGACGAGTGCGTTCTTGAGCACGTTGTCGTTCAGCGCCGAGAAGAATTGCGCCCAGAACAGCGGCGCGAAGCCGCGTGACGACATCAAATCCCTGATCATGACTAGTCCTGTTTTGGAAACGCTGTCTGAGGTTGTTTCATTGTCCGATGGGCGTCGGGACCGGAGGAGATGCGACGGGCATTTGCGGGTTGACGACGATCGTCCCCGGCCTGCTCTACGCCTTTGCCTTCCGATCCTGTTGGTCTCCGCGTGGCGACATTTGGTTCGCAAATGGTTGGTCGCGGCTCTATCACGCTCCGGCAAGGAGGCGTGCGCGCCTCAGGTGAGATGGGCGAGGCGGCGAAAGGGCGAGAGGCGGCCGAGCAGGTTAAAGCGGCGGCCCTCACGACGAACGCGGCGGTTGGCCCGCCACATCCGGAAGGTCGCGCGGCGCTCGGTCAGGACGCCGGCAATGTCGCAGGCATTTGCGATGCGATCGATCGGCCCCATTGCGAGCCGCAGGAGGGCGCGGCCAAATCCGGTCACGAGAGCTGTGGCGTCATCGACGAAGGTGGAGGCGATATCAACAGCGAGGGTTTGCATTTTGAAGGTCTCCGGGCTAACTTGAACATTGTTCAGATGAGTAGCCTGAAAATGAACAATGTTCAAGACGAATCGTTGCGAGACCGAAAAAAATCTCGACGGCGGCAGCAGATCGTGGAGATCGCTCGCAGCATTATTGCCACTAAACGGCTGAAATCGTTGAAAGTCCGGGACGTCGCTGACGCCGCCGGCTGCTCGGTTGGAAGTGTCTATAACGAGTTCGGCGACTTTGACGGCGTAATCCTGACCGTGAATCGGGAGACCGTTAATGCCCTAACGGTGCGGCTGGGCCAAGTTCCAGCCGAGGATCCGGTTCGCCAGCTCTATGGGCTGGCTGCGACCTACCTCGAATTCTTCGCGGAGCACGCCAATCTGCTGCGCTCGCTGTTCGAACATCGGATGGAGGACGACCGCCCTTACCCCGATGACATCCTTCAGATGGTGATGGAGGCCTTCGCGCTGATGCATGCGCCCCTGGTGCGGCTGCTTCCGAAGGCAGACGACGTGCAGATCGCGCTGCTGTCACGCACACTGTTTTCCGCCGTGCACGGGATCATCTCGCTCGGCCTCGAAGAGCGCATGGTGGCCGTACCGCCGCAGATGCTGCGCCAGCAGGTCGAACAATTTCTGGATGCGCATCTCGCGGGGCTCGGGATTCTGCCAATGCGATAACGTGCTGAGCGCTGCTATGCGCTGGCGGCCTTGCGCTGCCGCGAGGTGACGACGACGACGTCCGTCGTCCCGTTGTCGACCTGAACACGGTTGCGTCCGTTCTCCTTGGCGCGATAGCAGGCGGCATCCGCGCGCCGCATCGCGTCCTCGAGCGTGGCGTTGCCGTCGGTGATGCAGGCAACGCCGATACTGGCCGTCACTGCAAAGCAACGATCGTCCCAGGCGAAGACGGATAGCTCGAGCGACCGGCGCAGCCGTTCGGCGATATCCACGGCGTCGTACGGCGTGCATCGGGGAAGGATTAAGCCGAATTCGTCACCGCCGAGCCGGGCCACCAGGTCATGCGGCCGCCGCTCCTGTAGCAGGAGGCGCGAAATCTGGCGGAGCAGACGGTCGCCGGCGAGGTGACCGCAACTGTCGTTGACGTCCTTGAACTGGTCGAGATCGAGCAGGATCAGGCCCACCGAACCCGCCGCGGTGTCGTCCAACTCGCTTTGCAGGCGGGCCTCGAAGGCGCGACGGTTGGACAGGCCGGTCAGCCAGTCGTGCGACGCCTGCCAGGCCAGGCGCTCTTTCTCGGCATGCAGGGCATCCTCGAACGCCTGTCGTTGCAGCACCAATCGCCGCGTGTGCCAGATCAGGAGCAGGATCAGCGTCGCGGCTGTGACGATATTGACGCCAGTCAGCGTCATCTTGATGGCGCGCGAGCCTTCACCGAGAACGGTGGAGAACCGCTTGGCGTGCACCGTGAACTGAGTGTTGAGCTCCGACAGCCGCGACGACAACAATTGCCGGCGCTTGCCGTCCTGAACCGGCCCGTTCTTCGACTCTGACCGGATGACCTCGCCGAACACGCTCAGCTCCAGCAGCATGGGGTCGGTGGCAGCCCACTCACGGATCGCTTCCTTGAGAAAGCTGACCTGTTTGAAGTAGCGAAACAGCCATATCAGTCCCGGCACGTCATCGGGATGGTTGCCGCCTTGCAGGAAGCCGATGCGAGCGGCCTCGACGTCGACCGGATCGCGCTCGAGCGCCCAGCGCGCGAACTCGTCGCCGATGGGAACGGCCAGCGAGGTCTGATATTGCGCAAACTGGCTGGCGTCGCCCGAATGCAGATAGAGATTGAGGAAATAGACGGCGTTCTTCTGCGAGCGCGACCATAGCGCTTCGCCCGCGACATAGGCGCGGACCGAGGACATAACCTCCAGGCTGAATCCGGCGATCGCCGCCTGCAGCAGAACGACCGTGACGAAAGGCGAGACGAGTTTGACGACGTGAAGGAAGTTGCGTCCCTTCGTTGACGGCGCTGTTCTGCGAAACACGTTGCGTTTCCCCAAGTCGCTCAACGACCCCAGCGGAGCGATCCGCTCATAACGCGGATTACGCGCGAAAGGTGCTTAACTCGACTTGAAAATGCCGGGAGACTGCGTCGCAGGGTGAAGGCGTTGTGAAGCGGATGCTGGCAGATCGTTGCAAATGCCGTCGAACCGGAACTGACGCGACATCGGCGAGCCGATGTCGCGCATTCGCCCCAAGTGGTTTACCCGATGGAGAGATTGCCCTGCCGCTAGACCAGCACCGGCTTGCGCACGCGGCCGGCGTCGCCGAAGACGCGCAAATAGCGCTCGATCTCCGAAGGCAGGCCGGTCGCCTTCTCGGGATTGTCGGAGAGCTTGACGGCCGGATGTCCGTCGACCGATGACACCTTGCAGACCAGCGAAATCGGATCGAGATTGAACGATCCGTCCGGCGTGCAGCCGACGAAATCATTGGTGAGATTGGTGCCCCAGCCGAACGAGAGCCGCACCCGGCCGGTGAAGTGGTGGTAGGTCTCCTCGATCGAGCCAACGTCCATCGCGTCGGAGAACACCAGCAGCTTGTCCCTGGGATTGCGGCCCTTCTGCTCCCACCATTTGATGATCTCCTCGCCGGCCTGGATCGGCGGCGCGCTGTCGGGGCGGAAGCCGGTCCAGTCTGCAACCCATTCCGGCGCATCGCGCAGGAACGCCTTGGTGCCAAAGGCGTCGGGCAGCGCGATCAGGAGGTTGCCGCCATAGGTCTGGCGCCACTGGTCGAGGATGCGATAGGGCGCCCAGCGCAATTCCTCGTCGTCCTTGGCGAGCGCCGCGGCGACCATCGGCAGTTCATGGGCGTTGGTGCCGATGGCTTCGAGATCGTTGTCCATCGCGAGCAGCACGTTGGAGGTGCCGATGAAGGACGGGCCGAGGCCTTCCTTCACGGCCTCCACGCACCAGCGCTGCCAAAGGAAGCCGTGGCGGCGACGGGTGCCGAAATCGGAGAGCCGCAAGCCATCCAGCTTGCGCAGCCGCTCCACCTTGGTCCACAGCTTGGCCTTGGCGCGGGCATAGAGCACGTCGAGCTCGAAGCGGCCGCGGCCCTTCATCGCTGCGCGCGAGCGCAATTCGTTGAGGATGGCGAGCGCAGGAATCTCCCACATCGTGGTATGGCTCCACGGCCCGTGGAAGTGCAGCTCGTACTGGCCTTCGACCTTGCGCAGCTCGTATTCGGGCAGCCGGAATTCGGCGAGCCAGCGGATGAAGTCCGCCGAGAACATGTGGGTCTTGCCATAGAAAGTGTTACCGGCAAGCCAGATCAGCTCTTTCTTGGTGAAGCGGATGGTGCGGGCGTGGTCGAGCTGGGCGCGCAGCTCGCCCTCGTCGATGATTTCGGCGAGCCGCACATGGCGCGATCGGTTGATGACCGAGAATGTCACCTGCTGATGCGGGTAAGATTCCCGAATCATTTGCAACATCAATAGTTTGTAGAAGTCGGTATCAAGCAGGCTGCGGATGATGGGATCCAGCCGCCAGCTGTGATTATAGGTTCGGCTCGCAATGTCGGTCACTGTCATGGGGGAATTCTAGCGTGGCTCCCGGTGCGCAACCAGTGGATTTGGCGAAGGGCAGGTCACCGCCGAGCATCCGGTTGCGCGAGGGCGGCTCGAAATCGCCCAGAGAGCCCGTTCGCGTACCGGTCTGCGGATGGCCGGGTGGCCTACCTGGCTTCGGACCCTCCCGTGAGCGTGACGCGGGGGCCGTGCCGATCGTTGCCCGTGTTGAGCGTATTCGCGATTGGAACGAGGAGAGAAAGGACCGACGGCGTTACCGAGAACAGGTTCGACGAACTGGTCGCCGACCGTTGCCGGCCGAGGAGCAGGGCGGCGTCGCCGGCATATCGAACGATCATTTGCCGGCAAATGGGAACGGGCCTTCGACACCGATGAGTGGTCCGGCGCCAAGGAAGCTCGCGCGCGTATCGCGCAATGTCGAGAGCGTTGTGGAAAAGCTGGTGATCGCCGGAAAGCCAGGCAACGCAACACCAGTGCTCGTCGCAGCCCGGACGTCCGAGCTTGAGCTCCGGGTGACGAATTCGGCAACGCGAAGGCTTGCGGCATATGCCCGCGACGGATTTCTGGCCCGTTGCGAAACAGCAGCGATCGCCGGGACTACGGAATTGTCCTGCTGTGATCGGGCCCCGGTCCAGGCAGGTTCGCTCGTCGCGCGTTCGCCTTGCGATTGCGAGCGTGCAGAGCCGTTGTCTACACTTCCCGTCGGCTCAGAAACGCCAGCCGCTCGAACAGATGCACGTCCTGCTCGTTCTTGAGCAGCGCACCGTGCAGCGGCGGGATCAGCTTGCGCGGATCGCGTTCGCGCAACTGCTCGACGCTCATGTCTTCGTTGAGCAGCAGCTTGAGCCAGTCGAGCAGCTCCGAGGTCGACGGCTTCTTCTTCAACCCGGGCACTTCGCGGACCTCGAAGAAGATGCGCAGGGCTTCCTCGACCAGCCGCTTCTTGATGCCGGGGAAGTGGACATCGACGATCCGGGTCATGGTATCGGCATCGGGGAACTTGATGTAGTGGAAGAAGCAGCGGCGCAGGAACGCGTCCGGCAGCTCCTTCTCGTTGTTGGAGGTGATCATCATGATCGGGCGCTGCTTGGCCTTGATCGTCTCGCCGGTCTCGTAGACATGGAATTCCATGCGGTCGAGCTCGAGCAAAAGATCGTTCGGGAATTCGATATCGGCCTTGTCGATCTCGTCGATCAGCAGCACCGGGCGCTGCTCGGCGGTGAAGGCATCCCACAGCTTGCCGCGCTTGATGTAGTTCTTGATGTCAGACACGCGCGCATCGCCCAGCTGGCTGTCGCGCAGGCGCGACACCGCGTCGTATTCGTAGAGGCCTTGCTGTGCCTTGGTGGTGGACTTGATGTGCCAGGTCAGAAGCGGGGCGTTCAGCGCCTTCGCCACTTCCTCCGCCAGCACCGTCTTGCCGGTGCCGGGCTCGCCCTTGATGAGCAGCGGGCGCTCCAGCACGATCGAGGCATTGACCGCGACCTTGAGATCGTCGGTCGCAACATAGTCCTTGGTGCCGGTAAATTTCATCGCGCGTCCTTGTTGGTCGTCGTCCCGGCATTGCCCCGGTCGCGACATGGGAACGGCCGCGCGTGGCGGCCGTTCCTGGTTCGGTCAGGCTTTCAGACCCGTTTTATCAGCGAAAGGATGACGAGCACAATCACCGCGCCGATCGTGGCATCCACGATGGCTCCGACCGTGCCCGTTGCGAGCTGGATATGCAGCTGAGGGAGAATCCAGCTCGCCACGAGTGCACCGATGATGCCGACGACGATGTTGCCGATCAGCCCAAATCCCGCCCCATGGACAATCTTGCCGGCAAGCCAGCCTGCGATCGCGCCAATGATGAGCGCTGCGAGAATTCCCATTGCAAACGTCCCCAAAACAACCCCGTGAGACCGCCAATTCTAGAGCAAAAACCCTCCCGGTCCAGCGCAGAGCAGTGGCCTCCGCCCCTTGACGTTCGCCCCCCGACGGGCAATCTGTCACCCATGTTCCTGCAATTCTTCACCTCTCTGCGCGACGCGCAGGTCCCCGTGACGCTGCGCGAATACCTCACGCTGATGGAGGCGCTCGATGCTGATCTGTCGGACTATTCGGTCGAGAATTTCTATTATCTGTCGCGCACCTCGCTGGTGAAGGACGAGCGCAACCTCGACAAGTTCGATCGCGTCTTCGGCACCGTGTTCAAGGGACTGGAAAGCCTGCTCGACGCCATGGAGGGGGCCGAGATCCCCGAGGAATGGCTGAAGAAGCTCGCCGAGAAATACCTGACCGACGACGAGAAGAAGCAGATCGAGGCCATGGGCTGGGACAAGCTCATGGAGACCCTGAAGAAGCGCCTCGAGGAGCAGAAGGGCCGCCATCAGGGCGGCTCGAAATGGATCGGCACGGCGGGCACCTCGCCGTTCGGCGCCCATGGCTACAATCCCGAAGGCATACGCATCGGCCAGCACAAGAACCGCAACAACCGCGCCGTGAAGGTGTGGGACAAGCGCGAGTTCAAAGACCTCGACGGCAATGTCGAGCTCGGCATCCGCAACATCAAGGTGGCGCTGCGGCGCCTGCGCAAATTCGCGCGCACCGGCGCGCCTGATGAACTCGACCTCGACACCACCATCCGCGAAACCGCCAATCACGGCTATCTCGACGTGCACATGCGGCCCGAGCGCCGCAACGCGGTGAAGCTGCTGGTGTTCTTCGACATCGGCGGCTCGATGGACGCGCATATCGAGCAGGTGGAGGAGTTGTTCTCGGCGGCGAAGAGCGAGTTCAAGCACATGGAATATTTCTACTTCCACAACTGCCTCTATGAAGGCGTGTGGAAGCAGAACAAGCGCCGCTTCACCGACCGCACCCCGACCTGGGACGTGCTGCACAAATACCCGCACGACTACAAGATCGTGTTCGTCGGTGACGCCTCGATGTCGCCTTACGAGATCATGGTACCCGGCGGCTCGGTCGAGCACGTCAACGAGGAGCCCGGCTCGGTCTGGCTCGACCGCATCATCCGCACCTATCCGCATGCGGTGTGGCTCAACCCTGTGCAGCAGAAGCATTGGGACTATTCGGAATCCACCACCATCATCAAACGCATCTTCGCCAACCGCATGTATCCGATCACGATCGAGGGGCTCGAGGGTGCGATGAAGGAATTGACGCACTAGCTGTTGTCATTCCGGGGCTCGCGCAGCGAGAACCCGGAATCCATCGGGCCGCAGCACGTGTAGACAAATGGATTCCGGGCTCGTGCTGCGCACGCCCCGGAATGACAACAAGAGGGAGAGCCACATGCCCCAGACCATCACCCGCGGCATCAAGGCGCTGATCGACGAGGCCAATGCCGAGATCGAGACGCTCACCGCCAAGGACGCCATCGAGATCTCGAAGAACGGCGACGTCGTTATCGTCGATATCCGCGATCCCCGCGAGATCGAACGCGACGGCCGCATCCCCGGCGCGTTCGCCTGCACCCGTGGCATGCTCGAATTCTGGATCGATCCGCAGAGCCCTTATGCCAAGCCGGTGTTCCAGGAGGACAAGAAGTTCGTCTTCCATTGCGCCGGCGGCCTGCGCTCCGCGCTCGCCGCCAAGACCGCGCAGGACATGGGCCTCAAGCCCGTCGCCCACATCGCCGGCGGCTACGCCGCCTGGCGCGACGCCGGCGGGCCGGTGGAGCAATGGGAGCCGAAGAAGAAGGGGTGAGGGTCCTGCGCTGCCGCTCCAATTTTCGGCGTCATTCCCCGAAGGCGGGGAATCCAGTACGCCGCGGCCTATCGATTGAAGCACAATCGTCTCGGCGTACTGGATCGCCCGTTCCTAGTGCGCAATTGCGCAATGGCCGGGCGATGACAGCGGAATTTGCCGCGCGCCGTATCAAACTCTCTCGCGCTGCGCGCGCACCGTAATGACTGCAAGGAAAAGCCAATGACCACCCCCACCGATCCCCTCGTCTCCACCGAATGGCTCGCCGCCCACATCAACGATGCCAACGTCAAGGTGCTCGACGCCAGCTTCAAGCTGCCGGGCGTGCTGCCGCTGCCGAAGGACGATTACCTCGCCGCGCATCTGCCGGGCGCGGTGTTCTTCGACGTCGATGCGGTCTCGGACCATTCCAACCCGCTGCCGCACATGTATCCGAGCGCCGAGCAGTTCGGCCGCGACGTCGGCCAACTCGGCATCTCCAATGCCGATACTGTCGTGCTCTACGATGCCGGCGGCTGGGTCGCTGCTCCCCGCGCGTGGTGGATGTTCCTGGCCTTCGGCCACGGCAATGTGCGCATTCTCAATGGCGGCCTGAAGAAGTGGCGCGCCGAGGGGCGTCCGGTCGAAAGTGGCGAGGCGAAGCCGAAGCCCGCGACGTTCAAGGCGAGCTACGATTCCAAGCGCGTGCGTAGCATGCAGCAATTGATCGACAACGTCGAAAGCCGCGCCGAGCAGGTGATCGACGCGCGCGCTGCCGACCGGTTCGAAGGCCGGGCGCCGGAGCCGCGCGCAGGCATCCGCTCCGGCCATATCCCGGGCGCTCGCAACGTGCCCTATAACCTGCTGTTCGACGCCGCGACCGGCACGATGAAGCCGCTCGATGATCTCCGCGCGGCCTTCACGAACGCCGGCGTCAGGCTCGATGCGCCGATTGTGACGAGCTGCGGCTCCGGGGTCTCTGCCGGCGTGCTGACGCTGGCGCTTTATCGCCTCGGCATCACTGACACCGCGCTCTACGACGGCTCATGGTCGGAATGGGGCCAGGAAAAGGGACCGCCGATCGCAACGGGGCCGGCGTAACCCTACTGACGTGCGCGCGCGGTCGTCGTTGCGGCGAGGGTGGGTTGCGGCTGCCCGAACGGATCGAGTTGCTGAACCGGCGGCGGCGGACGCCGGACAATGCGGCGGCGCTTCTTCAGCCGATGCGCCCGCGGCTTGGTCGCCTTGCTCTCCGGCGAACTGCTGTCGGCCTTAGAATTGGCCTTGGTCTTCGCCGGCGGATCCTTCCAGGCGGTGGTCGCCGGGTCGTTCAATGCGGCGAACTTCGCGCTCGCCATGTCGAACCTGGACGAAGCCGAGGCTGCGCTGGGAACGTCAGGTATTGGCTTGCTCGTGAGAGCGATCGAAACCGGCTTGGGCTCGGCGATGGATGCGCTGGCGTCGGCCGGAGTAAGCGTGTTGCTTGAGGCCGGCGCCGCGGCGTCCGTCGTCGTCTCGGCCTTGGCCTCGACATTGGCCGGTTCGGCCGGGACGTCAGCCGGAGCTGCAACGACCTGCGGCTGACCGTCGGTCTCGGTTGTCACCACGACGACCGGCTCGGGCTCGCTCATCGGCAGCGCGATGGTCGGGACTTGATCGCGCAGCGACGGCGTCGGATCGGTGGCCGCCTCCGGCTCGGCGCGGAGGACCGCGAGCACCGGCTGGGCCGGCTCGGGAGCTTGTGCAAACACCTGCTCCTGCGGACCATTCCGCCAGGAGGGGTTGCTGACATACTGCTCGTGGCTCGCCCGCAGCAGCGCGGCGGCGCCCAGGCCGAATACCAGGATGGAGGCTGACAGCAGGATCGCGGCAAACAGAAAGCGAAAGCCGGGAAGCATCGAGGGATTGCGAATTTCCGCCCCAGCGGCGAAGTGGCCAGGGCCCATGAGCCATCTGAACGCGGTGACGGTACTGCTTGCCGCGTTCGCCACGCGGGGGATCGAAGCTCAAAGCGGCGGCGAATCAGGCTGATTCGAACATACCGCAACGATTCCGCGCCGTTCCGTAAAAAACAGAGCCGGCTAGTCCAGCAATCTCGGGCGTGGGCTGATTTTCGTCCCGTGATGCAAGGAGGCAACGGTAGTCTTGCGGATCACAAATCGGCAAATCGGGCACAAATCCGCCTGTAATGTCTTGAATGTGCCGCTATCTTCCGTCATCTGGCCGTTAACGGTCCGGACGGGGCCCGGGGACTATACAAGAGCGATGATGATCAAACATTTTCTGACGATATGCGCTGCCGCAACAGTCGCTGCGGCGGGAACCTCGCTCGCACAGGCTCAGAGCTATCCGGTCCAGCAGGCGCCGAGCTATGGCGCGCCAGCCGAATACCGGCCCGGCGACCGCGCGCCGAATTTCGACGCTATGGACGATGAAGACGATTCGATGCCGCAGGCAGCGCTGCCGCCGCCCGGCCCGGATCCGCGCTACGGCCGTCCGCCCGGCGCTCCCCCGGTGTATTCCGCCGCGCCGCCGCAGGGTCCGGTGATGTCGCCGGATGATCCCCGTTATGGCCGTCCCGCAGGTGCCCCCGTCTACTCGGCTGCGCCGCCGCAGGGTCCCGTGACGTCGCCCGACGATCCGCGCTATGGCCGCCCTGCCGGCCCGCCCGCGGTGATCTACGCCGATCGTCCGGCACAGGCGCCCGGCAGTGACGGCCTGCGTCCGCCCGAGGCGGTCGGTGGTCCCGGCGCGACCGGAACGGTCCAGGCCGGTCAGCCGCCCGTGGGTGCCGACGGCCGGCCGATGGCGATCGCCTCGCTGCCGCCCGAGGAGCAGCCTGACGCCGCTCCGGCGCAGCTGCCGCAGAACCTGCGCCGCCAGGAGGTCTCGCTGGCGACCAAGGAGCCGGCCGGAACGCTCATCGTCGATACCCCGAATACCTACCTCTATTACGTGCTCGGCAACGGTCGTGCGATCCGCTACGGCGTCCGCGTCGGCCGCGACGGTTTCACCTGGACGGGCGTGCAGAAGATCACCCGCAAGGCCGAGTGGCCGGATTGGCATCCGCCGACCGAGATGATCGAGCGACAGCCCTATCTGCCGCGCTTCATGGCCGGCGGTCCCGGCAATCCGCTCGGCGCCCGCGCGATGTATCTCGGCTCGACCGTCTACCGCATCCACGGCACCAACCAGCCCTCGACCATCGGCAAGTTCGTGTCCTCCGGCTGCATCGGCATGCTGAACGAGGACGTCTCCGACCTGTTCGATCGCGTCAAGGTCGGCACCCGCGTGGTCGTGATGCCGGGTGGTCCGCCGCCGGGAACTGCGACCGCATCCGCCGCGCCCGTGCCCGGCGCTGCCGGCCCCGCTCCGATGGCCGCGCAGGCCGGCCCGGTCGGAGGCACCCAGCCGACAGTGGTGCCGCCGCTGCCCGCACCGGTCACCGTGCGCTGAATCGGCCTCGCAAGAATTGATCTGATGACGGGGGGGGGGGGGGGGGGGGGGGGGGGGGGGGGGGGGGGGGGGGGGGGGGGGGGGGGGGGGGGGGGGGGGGGGGGG
>NZ_JBVVPM010000066.1:16297-41783 GCF_055811255.1 Bradyrhizobium sp. MI1.11 | reverse complement strand
CCCCCCCCCCCCCCCCCCCCCCCCCCCCCCCCCCCCCCCCCCCCCCCCCCCCCCCCCACCCCCCCCCCCCCCCCCCCGCCGGCCCCCCCCCCCCCCCCCCCCCCCCCCAAAAAAAAATTTCCCCCCGCCCCCCCCCCCCCCCCCGTCTGCCAACTCGTCGACAGAATCCTGATGCGGCCGCCACTGGCATGGCTGACATCGGCGCGAAAGCGGTGCTGCTGCATCGAGACGGGGCGGAACGACAACCGGATTGCACTGATCTCGTCATAACGCCACAGGCCCGAACGGCCGCCAATGTGCCAGGACAGCCCCTCCTCCGTCAGCTCGAAGCGATGCGCCGAGCCGATCAGCGACGCCTTGTAGGCGTAGCTCGCGCCCGCAGCCGCCTCGGCTCCCGAATCCTGCATCTTCACAAACAATCCAATCCGGGCGATCCCATCTGCGATCCGCTTGCGTGGGCGCCCTGCCCCATCCTACAAGCGGGACATGGCTGAGACGATTTTTTTTCCGCGCCGCCTGATTCTCGGCGCCGCCGTGATCTCCGGCGTGCTGCTCGCGCTCGCCGTGCACATGCTGGGCGCCCGCTACGGGCTCGACCTCGGCGGCCTCTGGCACTCGGACACGCACGAGTTCATACCGGCGGGCGCGGCGATCGCCTGGTGGCTGATCGCCTCCGTCGGCTTCTCCGGCGGTTATTTCACGGCGACATTGATGCAGAGCGCCGTCTCGGGCCAGATCCCGCAACGGATGCGGCAATTCCTGATCGCGGTCGGCGTGCTGCTGCTTGCGGGTGCGGGCCAGGTGGCCTCGGCGCCGAGCCCGGTCCCGACGGTCTCGGGCGTGCTGGCCGGGATTGCCGCGCTGGGCCTCGGTGCCGCGATGGCGTTCTGCGGCGCGCATTTCGCACTGCGCCGCGGCTGATTCCTCCACACAGTTCACCCGCGCGAACGCGCGCCGATCCCGATCACGGCGGCAGCGAGCACGAGGACGGTGGCCGAGACCGCCAGCGATGCGTGCAGGCCGGTCATGAACGCGCCTTCCGAGGCCACTAGCGAACCGAATAGCGCAACGCCGAGCACGCTGCCTGTCTGCCGCGTCGCGTTCAGGACGCCCGCCGCGATGCCGGAGCGCGCCTTCTCGACGCTGCCCAACAAGGTCGAGGTCAGCGGCGGCACCAGCAGCCCAAGTCCGCTGCTGATCGCGATCATCTGTGCAAAAATCGCCCAATAGCTCGTGCCGGCTTCGATCCAGAGCAGGCCGACGCAACCGAGCGCCGAGACGCAGGCGCCGACGACGATGGTCGGGCACGCCCCGATACGCTCGGCGAGACGAGGCGCCAGCAGATTGACTGGAAGCACCACCGCCATCATCGGCACGAAGGCGAGACCGGTCCACCACGCCGTCAGCCCGTTGATCCTCTGGAAATACAAGCTGAGCACGAAGATCAGCCCGTAGATCGCGACGTTCACGAGCAGGCCGACGAGCGCGGTCAGGCTGAACAGCCGGTGATCGAACAGGGACAGGGGCAGCATCGGCTGCGTCGCGCGGCTCTCGCGCCAGACGAACAGCACCGCCAGGAGAACGGCCGAAGCGAACGCCGCGAGCACAGCCGGATGCTGCCAGCCAAGTGCGCCCCCCTCGATGATCGCGCCGGCGAGCGCCCCCAGCGCACCAATCGCCGCGAGCTGGCCGGGCAGATCGATCTCGCGTGAGGCCGCGCGCGTGGTCTCGGTCGCATAGCGCCAGCTCAGCCAAAGGCCGATGAGGCCGATCGGAAGGTTAACGAGAAAGATCGCGCGCCAGCCGACCAGCGTGATCAGCGCGCCGCCGACGAAGGGGCCCGCGGTGAGCGCGAGGCTCGCACCGGCCGCCCAGATCGCGACGGCGCGGCCGCGCTCGCGGTCGTCCGGATAGGCATGATTGAGCAGGGCAAGAGAATTCGGCACCAGGATCGCCGCCGCCAGGCCCTGGACCAGCCGCGCTGCGATCAGGGCAGCCGCATTGGGCGACAATGCGCAGGCGAGCGAGGCCGCGGTGAAGATGGCAAACCCCGCCATGAAGACGCGCTTGGCGCCGATCCGGTCACCGAGCGCGCCGGCCGTCAGGATGAACGCGGCAAACGCAATGGTGTAGGCGCTGACCACCCATTGCAGCTCGGCGACGCCGCCTCCGAGCGTCCTGCCCATCGCATCGAGCGCGGTGTTGACGATGGTGACGTCAAGCTGCACCACGCCATAACCAAGGCTCATCGCGGCAAGGGTGAGGGACGTCGCAAGGCGGGAGCCGGAATGCGGCGCGCCGGCTTCGAAGGCTTCTTCGTATCTGGCGGTGCTTACTCGCATGCTGCCATCTCGGTTGCAGCCCCATGCGAACGATACACTTCCCGCTCGCCGTCATGTTACGACAACGATCGAATGATGCATGGGATGCATAACGTGCGAGCGTCGCGCGGATGACCGCGCTACGCTCTCTCCTGGCTAAGCCTGGCCTCAGCTTGCAGCGCGCAGATTCACCTTGCTCTCGGCGATCGTGGTCAGCTTCTTGTCGGTGGCCTTCTCCTCCTCGAGCGTCTTGGCGAGCATGCTGGCGCAGTCGTTGCGGCCGAGCTGCTTGGCCCAGGCGATCAGGCTGCCGTAGCGGACGATCTCGTAATGCTCCGCCGCCTGTGCCGCATTGATCAGCGCGGCGTCGAGCACCGCCTTGTCGGCGACTTCGCCGGCCGTCTCGTCGGCTTCCTCGATGATGCCGTCGATCGCGGGGCAATCGACCGCCTTCACCTGCGCACCGTGCATCTTGAACACTTCCTCGAGCCGCTTGACGTGCTCCCTGGTTTCTTCGAGGTGCGTCAAAAAGCCCTGCTTCAGCTGCGGATCGGTCGCCTTATCCGCCATTTTCGGCAGTGCCTTGGTGAGCTGCTGCTCGGCGTAATAGATGTCCTGGAGCTGATGCACGAACAGGTCGTTCATGGTTTTGATGTCTTTTGTGAACAATCCCATCGGTCCGATCCTCTCGGGTTGTGGGAACACGGAGGCACCGGCTTTCAGGAGAAGCCGGTTATTCCGCCATGTTCGATTGCTGATGCGGCACTAACCAGCGCACGGCATCGTCGTTCCAAAAAAGCCCGCATCCCTTGCGCTGGAACAATGCCGGCCGTGCAGGATCTGAAATCATGTCACGGACGGACGCGACCGGTCCTACGACTCATATGCTTAACGCGCGTCCGATGTGAACCGCGTATGACAAAGTGGCTGGTCCAAGACAGAACCTATCCTTGTCAAGGGCTGCACAAGTCACTGTTTTTGCCTTAAATGAGCTACATCATGTCTAGCGATCCAAGCCCACATCGGGCACTGATCGCATCCGACCGGCCAATGTCTGGCCTGGTCGGTCTTGCCCCCCGCCGGGAGGATGAATGCACGGACTGCTGACCGCGCTGAAGCGCGGCTTCAAGAGATGGATCGGCTGGCGGCGACTCGGCGTTGCGGCGAGCGTCTTTATCATCGCGTTCGCGATCACCACGCTGGTGCGCACCCTCAAGGGCATCGACACCGGGGTCATCCTGACCGCGTTGACCGAGATCCCCCGCGAAAACATCGGGCTGGCGGCGATTTGCGTATGCTTCGCGTTCTGTACGCTGACCTTCTACGACTTTTTTGCACTGCGAACGATCGGCAAGAAGCACGTGCCCTATCGCATCGCAGCGCTCTCCAGCTTCACGTCCTATTCGATCGGCCACAATATCGGCGCCACAGTCTTCACCGGCGGCGCGATCCGCTTCCGGATCTATTCGGATTACGGGCTGAATGCGATCGACGTCGCCAAAATCTGCTTCCTGTCGGGCCTGACCTTCTGGCTCGGTAACATCTTCGTGCTCTCGATCGGCATGACCATCCATCCGGATGCCGCCTCCTACATGGATCAGCTGCCGTCGTCGATCAACCGGCTGATTGCGATCGGCGGCCTCGCCTCGATCGGCGCCTATCTGGTCTGGCTGTGCATGGGCGAGAAGCGCCGCGAGCTCGGCCAGAAGGGCTGGAAGGTGGTGCTGCCGTCAGCGCCGCTGACGCTGGTGCAGATCCTGATCGGCGTCGTCGATCTCGGATTCTGCGCGCTGGCGATGTACCTTCTGGTGCCGGCCACTCCGCAGATCGACTTCCTGTCGCTCTCCGTGGTGTTCATTCTGGCGACATTGCTCGGCTTCGCCAGCCACGCCCCCGGCTCGCTCGGCGTGTTCGACGCCGCCATGCTGGTGGCGCTGCCCGAATTTGGCCGCGAGCAGCTTCTGGCCACGCTCCTCGTCTTCCGCATCCTCTATTTCGTGATCCCGTTCGGTCTTGCCATCTCCATCATGGGCACACGCGAGCTCTGGATGAATGTGGTGGAGCCCTGGCAGGAGCGTCGACGGCTGGCGGAGGCCTGCGCGCAGGCCAACCTGCCCAAGCAGGTGGCAGCGATGGAGCGCGAGCGGTCGCTGCGGCAGGCCAGCAAACGCTGAGCATGATCCGGAAAAGTGCGAAGCGGCTCTCCGAAAAGATCATGCTCCGTCGATAGTCCGCTAGACGGCGGCCGGTAAAACCTTCAGACCAATGTTGCAGGCGGAGAGCAGCTCTCTTATTTCCGCCTCAACTTTGCCGTTGAAAACGCGGGCCATGATCCCTGTATTCCTTCGCCGTTTCCTCGCCGGTGCCCTGCTGCTCGCCGAGCTCCTCACCGCCTTGCCGCCGGAGCGGGCGGCCGCGCAGGACGCCGGCGCCATGCAGATCAGCTGGGAGGTGCGCAACCGCTTCCGGCTGTTCCGCGAGGAGCGCGACTTCCTGCTCCATGTCGAGAACGCGCGTAACCGCAGCATCCTCGCCGCAGAGCAATCGCTGGAGCTCCAGAGCGAGGGCCGCGGCTGGGCCCGCAACATGGTCAACCGGCTCTGCATCGACCTCCAGGGCCGGGTCAACCAGCCCTGCACCCGCGACAACACGAAGGAAAACTACCTCACTCCCCTCGACCATCCCGTCACTGTGCGCCTCGCCGGCGCGGTGCCGGTCGGCGCGACTTGCGCCTGGTCGTTCGACGACGGCGACGGGCCGCAACAATCCACCTTCGACTGCGCCGAGCCGGTCAATCTGCGGGTCCGTTACGGCAAGCAGACGGTCGCGAGCGTCGATGTCTCCTCCGGCTCCGATCCGACCCAGCGGGTCCAGACCGAGATCCAGGTCCGCGACATCTTCGTCGCTGGCCTCGGAGACAGCATCGCCTCGGGCGAAGGCAATCCGGACCGGCCGCTGGCGCTGTCGGACGAAGGTTTTTGCTTCCGCTCCTATCTCGGCACCGCCGGCGCGCAGTATTATCGGCCGAGCCGCGCCGGCTTCAAGGGCGGCCGCGCCTGCGAAGCGCCCGATACGCTTGCTAACTGGCAGCGCTACAGCGCGCTCTGGTTCAACTCGCCCTGCCACCGATCGCTCTACAGCTACCAGGCCCGCACCGCGCTGGCGCTCGCCGTACGCTACACCCACGTCGCCGTGACCTTTCTGCCGCTCGCCTGCACCGGCGCCAGCATCAGCGACGGGCTGCTCGGCTCGCAGCGCGCCCGCGAATGCCCGCCCGGCAAGACCGGCGTCTGCAACATCAGCGTGAACGCGCAGGTCGCCGAGCTGCGCGAGGCGCTGACCGCGGCCCGGAAACGCCAACCCGAGCGCACGCTCGACCTCGTGCTGCTCTCGGTCGGCGCCAACGACGTCTATTTCTCCGGCCTCGTCGCCGACGTGATCGTCGAGACCGCAACCGAGCGCGCGATATTCCGGCGCTCCGGGGTGATGGCGAGCGTCGATGATTCCCGCGATGCGCTGGCGCGCGAGCTGCCGCAGAATTTCGTCAAGCTGCGCGAGGCGCTCAAGCCGCTGGTCGGCGGCGACCTCTCGCACGTGGTCTACGTCTCCTACGCCAACCCGGCGCTCGCCGATGGTGGGGTGCCCTGCCGCGGCGGCCGCGCCGGCTTCGACATTCATCCGTCCTTCAACGCCGACCCGCAGCGCCTCGCCCGCGTCTCGACCTTCGTCGACACCGAATTCCTGCCGCAACTGAAGGGGCTCGCCACCTGCACCCGCGGCGCGCTGTGCCGCGATCCCGAGGCCGACCGCATGACCTTCGCGGATTCACATCAGGCAGCGTTCGCCGATCATGGCTTCTGCGCGCATTCGGGCAACGATCCCGAATTCGACCGCACCTGCTTTGCCGAGAACGGCCAGAGCTTCAATCCTGACATCGTGAGCGCAGCGAGCCAGCCGATGCTGTGCGGCCGCGGCGCCTCCGAATTCCGCGCCTATTTGCCGCGCGCGCGCTGGATCCGCGACGCCAATGACAGCTATTTCGCGGCGATGACCTATCCGCAAGGCTTGCCGGCAGCAAGCCAGCCGACCGACATCCATGACGCGACCTGGGGCGTGCTCTCCGCCGTCTATGGCGGCGCCGTGCATCCGAGCGCCGAAGGGCACGCCGCGATGGCGGACGCGGCGCTGCCGGCCGCAAGCGCCGTGCTGGGACTCGATGCGGCACCGCCGGGCGTGACACGCGGGCTGCTCGCGCCGCTGCTGCCAGGCGCGCGGCAGTAGTAGCAAAGGCGAGCGCTCACTCCACTCTCGGTGTCATCGCCCGGCTTGACCCGGCGATCCAGTGCGCCGTGACAGACGTGATTGAATCGAGATGCCGCGGCGTACTGGATTCCCCGCTTTCGCGGGAAATGACAGTTGAGTACGTGGTGAGCGCGTTCGCCATCACCTCAATCGTTCCTCCCCCCTGCCGTTCCATCCATCCAAAAACGGCATCGATCGATACTGCCTTGAACTTGGACACTTTGCCGCGCGCACCTCTAGGAGTCGCAGTGGGGAAACGTTTCGAGTTCTAAGGAGGCGCGCAATGAGCGCAGTGATGTCCGCAGCGGACGTGAGAAGGTCTCGCGTTAGGCTGTTCATCGTGACCATGTTGTTCCTGGTCACGACCGTCAATTATGCCGACCGCGCCACGCTGTCGATCGCGGGCCCCGCGCTTTCCAAGGAGCTGCATCTCGATCCCGTCGCGATGGGCTACATCTTCTCGGCGTTCGGATGGTCCTATGTGATCGCGCAGGTGCCGGGTGGCTGGCTGCTCGACCGCTACGGCTCCCGCCTCGTCTATGCCTTCAGCATCATCGTCTGGTCGCTGTTCACGACGCTGCAGGGCTGGGTCGGCTTCTTCAGCGCCGGCACCGCGATCACCGTGCTGTTCGGCCTGCGCTTCCTCGTCGGCATCGCCGAAGCGCCGTCTTTCCCCGCCAACGCCCGCATCGTTGCGGCCTGGTTTCCCGGCAATGAGCGCGGCACCGCGTCGGCCTTCTTCAATTCCGGGCAGTATTTCGCCACCGTTATCTTCGCACCGCTGATGGGCTGGATCGCGCACGATTACGGCTGGCGCTACGTGTTCTTCGTGATGGGCGCGCTCGGCATCATCATGGGCCTGGTCTGGATCAAGACAGTCTACGGGCCGAAAGAGCACCCCGGCATCAACGAGGCCGAATTCGATTACATCAAGGACGGCGGCGCGCTGGTCGATCTCGACGCGCCCAAAGACGATCTGAAGCAAGAGCGCACGCCCGAGGCCGGCTCCGGGTGGGATCACATCCGCCAGCTGCTTTCCAACCGTATGATGCTCGGCGTCTATCTCGGCCAGTACTGCATCAACACGCTGACCTACTTCTTCCTGACCTGGTTCCCGGTCTACCTCGTCAAGGAGCGCGGCCTGTCGATCCTGCAAGCCGGCTTCGTCGCGACGCTGCCGGCGCTGTGCGGCTTCATCGGCGGCGTGCTTGGCGGCGTCATCTCCGACGCGATCCTGCGCAAGACCGGCTCGTTGACGATGGCGCGCAAGATCCCGATCGTCGGCGGCATGCTGCTGTCGATGTCGATCATCGCCTGCAACTATGTCGACGGCCAGGCGCTGGTGGTCGGCTTCATGGCGCTCGCCTTCTTCGGCAAGGGCATCGGCGCGCTCGGCTGGGCTGTCGTCTCCGACACGTCGCCGAAGGAAGCCGGCGGCGTCTCGGGCGGCCTGTTCAACACCTTCGGCAACCTCTCCTCGATCAGCACCCCGATCGTGATCGGCTACATCCTGGCCGCGACCGGTTCGTTCAACGGGGCGCTGATATTCGTCGGCGCCAATGCGCTGGTGGCCGCATTCGCCTATCTCGTGGTCGTCGGCAAGATCGAGCGCGTAGTGCTCAAACGTTCCTCCTGAGGGCTCCCATGGGAGCTTGACCAGGCAACTTAACGGCGGCTTCACGGCCGCCGTCTTTGTTTTGGGAGTAATCGATGCTAGAAGCGCCGGGGAAACGCCTTATCCATCTAAGGCATGTATCGATGTTCGACCTCAATCAGCTCCGCTGTTTCGTCACGGTGGCGGAAGAACTGCATTTCGGCCGCGCCGCCGCGCGACTGAACATGACCCAGCCGCCGCTGTCCCGGCAGATCCAGGTGCTGGAGCACATCATCGATGCGCCGCTGCTGGAGCGTACCAGCCGCTCGGTGCGCCTGACGCCGGCCGGGCGCAGCTTCCTGCCGGAAGCGCGGCGCATCCTGAAGCTTGCGGAAAGCGCCTCGCAGGTCGCCCGCCGTATCGCGCTCGGCAAGTCCGGCTCGCTCAAAATCGGCTTCACCGCGGCCGCCGCCTATGGCTTCCTCCCCGAGCTCGTCGCCGCCTGCCGCGCCAAGCTGCCCGAGGTGGACTTCTCGCTGAAGGAGATGGTGTCGGGCGACCAGTTCGAGGCGCTGACCTCGGGCCAGATCGATGCCGGCCTGCTCAGGCCACCGATCGCGCGCCCGGAAATCGCCAGCCGCCGCGTCGTCGCCGAACCCCTGCTCGCCGCGATCCCGAAAAAGCATCCGCTGGCGAATGCCGAGAGCGTCACGATCAAGGATTTCGACAACCAGCCCTTCGTGATGTATTCGCCCTATGAGAGCCGCTACTTTCACGACGTGCTGGTGGCGCTGTTCACCCGCGCCGACATTCTGCCGCGCTATGTCCAGCATCTCAGCCAGATCCACTCCATCCTTGCCATGGTACGCGCCGGCCTCGGCCTCGCCATCGTGCCGGCGGCGGCGGCGAGCCTGAAGATCGCGGACGTCCGCCTGCGGCCGCTGAAGCTGCGCACCCGCGTTCCGGTCGAGCTGTTCATGGTCTGGCGCCGCGACGACGAGAATCCACTGCTGTCGGCGCTCGTCAAAATCGCGAGCGAATTGTCCTCGGCGGAGGTGATGGAAGATTGATGCTGAATTCGCATCGGTCGATATAGGGTTTGGCTTGGACCCGCATCGAACGGTCTCCTAAACCACGGCGCATGGACGCGCAGCCTTTGCGTCCTCCACAACACGAGACCAGGGAGCAGCGCCCATGAGCAAGATGACCCCGCAGGAAATGGCCCAGAAGATCGGATCCGGCCTGCTGTCTTTCCCCGTCACGCCGTTCAAGGCGGATTACTCCTTCGACGAGGCGACCTACCGCGCCAACATGGACTGGCTGTGCGGCTATGACGTAGCAGGCCTGTTCGCCGCAGGCGGCACCGGCGAGTTCTTCTCGCTGACGGCCGCCGAGGTTCCGCAGGTCGTGAAGATCGCCGTGGACGAGACCAAGGGCCGCGTGCCCGTGCTCGCCGGCACCGGCTACGGCACCGCCACCGCGCGCGAGATCGCGATCGGCGCGGAGAAGGCCGGCGCCGACGGCCTGTTGCTGCTGCCGCCCTATCTCACCCATGCCGAGCAGGACGGACTTGCCGCCCACGTGGAAGCGATCTGCGCCTCCGTGAAGATCGGCGTCATCGTCTACAACCGCGACAACGCCATCCTCCAGCCCGATACGCTCGCCCGCCTCGCCGAGCGCTGCCCGAACCTCGTCGGCTACAAGGACGGCATCGGCGACATCGAGCTGATGACCCGCGTCTACACCAAGCTCGGCGACCGCCTGACCTATATCGGCGGCCTGCCGACCGCAGAGACCTTCGCACTGCCCTATCTCGACATGGGCGTGACGACCTACTCTTCGGCGGTATTCAACTTCGTTCCGGAATTCGCCACCAACTTCTACGCCGCCGTGCGCAAGCGCGACCATGCGACGATCCACGCCGGCCTGAAGGATTTCATCCTGCCGCTGATCGCGATCCGCAACCGCAAGAAGGGCTATGCGGTCTCGATCATCAAGGCCGGCATGAAGGTGATCGGCCGCGATTCCGGCCCGGTCCGCCCGCCGCTGACCGATCTCACCGAGCAGGAGATCGCGGAGGTGACAGCGCTGGTGAAGAATCTGCCCGCCATCCGATCGTCACAACAGGCTGCAGAATAACAAGCGACACAGGGAGGAGCCTGCGATGGCCAAAACCGAGATCACTGGCGCACCGGTCGTCACCGCGATGCAGGTGATCCCGGTCGCAGGCCGTGACAGCATGCTCCTTAATCTGAGCGGTGCGCATGCGCCGTTCTTCACCCGCAACATCGTCATCCTCACTGACAATGCCGGTCACACCGGCGTCGGCGAGGTGCCCGGCGGCCAAAAGATCTGGCAGACGCTGCAGGACGCCCGTGATCTCGTGATCGGCAAGACCGTCGGCGCGATGAACAACATCCTCGCCGATATCAGAACCGCCTTCGCCGATCGCGATGCCGGCGGCCGCGGCAAGCAGACTTTCGATCTCCGCGTCATGATCCATGCCGTCACGGCCGTGGAATCGGCGTTGCTCGATTTGCTCGGCAAGCATCTCGACCTGCCGGTCGCAGCCCTGCTCGGCGAGGGACAGCAGCGCACCAGCGTCGAGACGCTGGGCTATCTCTTCTTCGTCGGCGACATCAGCAAAAGCAAGCTCGACTACGTCAGCGGCGAGACCGGCAAGCCCGAATGGTTCAACCTCCGCCATCAGCAGGCGATGACGCCGGAAACCGTGGTGCGGCTCGCGGAAGCCACCCACGACCATTACGGCTTCGCCGATTTCAAGCTCAAGGGCGGCGTGCTGCGCGGCGAGCAGGAGATCGAGGCCGTCACTGCGATCGCCAAGCGCTTTCCGAATGCGCGGGTGACCCTGGACCCGAACGGCGCATGGTCGCTCGACGAGGCTGTCGGCCTCTGCAAGGACATGCACGGCATCCTCGCCTATGCCGAGGACCCCTGCGGCGCCGAAGGCGGCTTCTCCGGCCGTGAGATCATGGCCGAGTTCCGCCGCGCAACGGGCCTGCCGACCGCGACCAACATGATCGCGACCGATTGGCGGCAATTGTCGCATGCGCTGCGCCTCGGTGCGGTGGACATTCCGCTCGCCGATCCCCATTTCTGGACCATGCAGGGCTCGGTGCGCGTGGCACAGACCTGCCGCGACAACGGCCTGACCTGGGGTTCGCACTCCAACAACCATTTCGACATCTCGCTCGCCATGTTCACCCATGTCGGCGCCGCCGCCCCCGGCAGGGTCACCGCAATCGACACGCACTGGATCTGGCAGGACGGCCAGGCCCTGACGAAGGAGCCGCTCCAGATCAAGGGCGGCAAGATCGTCGTGCCTGAGAGGCCGGGCCTGGGTATCGAAATCGACAGGGCCGCCATCGACGCCGCGCATGACCTTTACAAGCAGCATGGACTCGGCGCCCGCGATGACGCTATTGCCATGCAGGACTTGATCCCCGGCTGGACCTTCGACGACAAGCGTCCCTGCCTGGTTCGTTAAAAACTCTGGAGGAAGCTATGACTGCGATCCTGAAGAACTTCATCGGCGGCGAATGGGTCGATGGCTCCGCCGTCACCAAGAACATCAATCCCTCCAACACCAATGATCTCGTCGGCGAATACGCCAAGGCCGACAAGACGCAGACCGAGAAGGCGATCGCAGCAGCCAAGGCCGCCTTCCCCGCCTGGGCGCAATCGACACCGCAGGCGCGTTATGACGCGTTGAACAAGATTTCGCTCGAGATCATCGCCCGCAAGGAAGAGCTCGGCCGCCTGCTCGCGCGCGAGGAAGGCAAGACCCTCCCCGAAGGCATCGGCGAGGTCGCCCGCGCCGGCCAGATCTTCGCATTCTTCGCCGGCGAGGCGCTGCGCATGATCGGCGAAAAGGGCGCCTCGGTGCGCCCCGGCATCGACGTCGAGCTCACCCGTGAGCCGATGGGCGTCGTCGGCATGATCACGCCCTGGAATTTCCCGATCGCGATCCCCGCCTGGAAGATCGCCCCGGCGCTCTGCTATGGCAACACCGTGGTGTTCAAGCCGGCTGAATTGGTGCCGGGCTCGGCGCATGCGCTGTCCGAGATCATCACCCGTTCCGGCATCCCGGCCGGCGTGTTCAACCTCGTTGTCGGCTCGGGCTCCGTGGTCGGCCAGACCCTGATCGAGCATCCCGACGTCGCCGCGATCACCTTCACCGGCTCGGTGCAGACGGGCCGCAAGATCGCGCAGGCCTGCGTGACCTCGAGCAACATGAAGAAATTCCAGCTCGAGATGGGCGGCAAGAACCCGTTGGTGGTGCTCGACGACGCCGATCTCAAGACCGCGGTCGAAGTCGCCGTCAATGGCGCTTATTTCTCCACCGGCCAGCGCTGCACCGCGTCCTCGCGCCTGATCGTCACCGAAGGTATTCACGACCGTTTCGTTGCGGCGATGACCGAGCGCCTGAAAGGCCTGACGGTCGACGACGCGCTCAAGGCCGGCGTGCATATCGGCCCCGTGGTCGACCAGAGCCAGCTCGACCAGGACCTGCGCTACATCAAGATCGGCCAGGACGAGGGTGCCAAGCTCGCCTGGGGTGGCGAGCTGCTCAAGCGCGAAACGCCCGGTCACTACCTGCAGCCGGCGCTGTTCACGGAAGCCAACAACAACATGCGGATCGCGCGCGAAGAAATCTTCGGGCCGGTCGCGACCGTCATTCGCGCCAAAAACTACGAGGAGGCGCTGGCGATCTCCAACGACACCGAGTTCGGCCTTGCCTCCGGCATCTGCACCACCAGCCTGAAATACGCCTCGCACTACAAGCGCAACAGCGAGTCCGGCATGGTGATGGTCAATCTGCCGACCGCCGGCGTCGATTATCACGTGCCGTTCGGCGGCCGGAAGGGTTCGAGCTACGGCGCCCGCGAGCAGGGCTCTTACGCGCGCGAGTTCTACACCACGGTGAAGACGGCTTATACCTTCCCCGGCTAGCCACGGGGAAGATTCGTAGGGTGGGCAAAGCGAAGCGTGCCCACCACTTACGTTCGGTGTGAAGATGGTGGGCACGGCGCGTTGCGCCTTTGCCCACCCTACGACTACGGAGGCAAAGCGCAGATGGACCAGTCAGTCGCAGCGAAAGAGCAGCCCCGCTACATCAAGCTCAACGATCGCGACAACGTCGCGATCGTGGTCAATGATTTCGGCCTTCCCGCCGGCTCCCGCTTCGCCAGCGGGCTGACGCTGCGCGCCTTCGTGCCGCAGGGGCACAAGACGGCGCTGGTCGACATCCCGCAGGACGCCCCGATCATCCGCTACGGCGAGGTGATCGGCCATGCGCTCGCGCCGATCCTGGCCGGCGAATGGGTGGACGAAGCGCGCATCCGCATGCCGGAGGCCCCTGCCCTCGACAAGCTGGAAATCTCGACCGCCGTCCCCGCGCCGTTGCCGCCGCTCGATGGTTTCACGTTCGAAGGCTTTCGCAATTCCGACGGCTCGGTCGGCACCAAGAACATCCTCGGCATCTCCTCCTCCGTGCAATGCGTCAAGGGCACGATGGAATACGCGGTGAAGCGCATCCGCGCCGAGCTGCTGCCGAAATATCCGAATGTCGACGACGTCGTGCCGCTGACGCACGCCTATGGCTGTGGCGTCGCTATCAACGCGCCTGATGCAGTGATTCCGATCCGCACGCTGCAAAACATCGCGCAGAACCCGAATTTCGGCGGCGAGATCCTGGTCATCAGCTTGGGATGCGAAAAGCTCGCGCCCGAGCGTCTGGTGCCGGAAGGCGTCAGCAATGCCATCGTGCGCATGCAGGACGAAGCCTTCGACGGTTTTGGCGCCATCGTCGACGCCATCATGACCCAGGCCGAAGCCCGCCTGAAGATCCTCAACAAGCGCACCCGCGAGACCTGCCCGGCCGCCGATCTCGTCATCGGCCTGCAATGCGGTGGTAGCGACGCCTTCTCCGGCGTCACCGCGAACCCTGCGGTCGGCTTCGCCGCCGACCTGCTGGTGCGCGCCGGCGCCACCGTGATGTTCTCGGAAGTCACCGAAGTGCGCGACGCGATCCAGCTGCTCACGCGACGCGCCATCAACGAGGACGTCGGCCGCGCGCTGGTCCGCGAGATGGCCTGGTACGATTCCTATCTCGCCCGCGGCGGCGCGGACCGCAGCGCCAACACCACGCCGGGCAACAAGAAGGGCGGCTTGGCGAATATCGTCGAGAAATCATTGGGCTCGATCGTCAAGTCCGGATCAAGCGCAATCACCGGCGTACTCTCGCCCGGCGAGAAGGCGACGCAGAAGGGCATGCTGTTTGCGGCGACGCCGGCATCCGACTTCATCTGCGGCACGCTCCAGCTCGCCTCCGGCATGACGCTGCAAGTGTTCACCACCGGCCGCGGCACGCCTTACGGCCTTGCGGCTGCGCCCGTGATCAAGGTCGCGACCCGCAGCGAGCTCGCGCGACGCTGGAAGGACCTGATCGATTTCGATGCCGGCGGCATCGCGACCGGCGAGAAGACCATTGAGGAGACCGGCTGGGACCTGTTCCGCCTGATCCTCGACGTCGCCAGCGGCCGCACGCAACCCTGGTCGGATCGCTGGGGCATCCACAACGATTTGACGCTGTTCAATCCGGCGCCGGTGACCTGAGCGCCGCGCGCGGACGCTGCCTCGCCGCGCGGATGTATTGGTGCGAGAGTCTCGTTTCGACGCCACGCGTCGCCCGGGATGACGCTTCAGTCTAGGTCATGCTGCCCGGCATGAAACAGCGCACGCGCGGATGGCCGTCGATATAGTGCTTCCACACCATGGTGCGGCCGATCTTATTCGGCTCGGTGATGACGGCGCCGTCGGGCACGACCACCCATTCGCCCTCGAGATGCACGCGATAGCGGCCTTTGTCGGATTCCCAGTCGACATCGGCGACCACGTAGCCGTCGGCATCCGAGCAGCATTGGCCGTATTCGCTGTGCAGGCTCTCGAACCAGAGCTTTAACGGCGAGTTGGCGTAGCGGCCGTCGTCACGCGCCATCGTCGGGGCGGTCAGCAGCACGGTCAGGACCAGCAGCATGGCGGCACACGATATTGCACGTCTCATGTCGTCTCCGCGGATCGAGGTCATCGCCGCGGGGCGATAGTTGCCGTTCGCCTTCCGCGACTCGGCGAAGGCGTCAGGGACGGCGACTCATTCCCCCAGCAGCTTTGCGGATAGCTATGCAAATCCGGCGCCACCGCGCATTCCGGGGAACTACTGGCGCGGGTCCGGCAGGCGTTCGTCTTTCGAGGGGTATGACCGCTACTCGCGCGCCAAGATCTCCGCTGTCTCAGCCGGCCGCATGCGCGATTGCGCACGGTGACACCGCGCAAGAACGCGGAGAGGCTGCGGCGTACCGGAGTCCCCGCCTTGGCGGGCAATGACAGCGCTGTGTGGAGCTATGGAAGTTCGGGCGCCATGGCGCCCCGACGTAGACCCTACTGCTTCGGCGCCGGCGCCATCATCGCGCCGCCCTTCTTCGCCGCGGGCACGGGCGCGGGTTTGGTCGCGGCGGTCGCTTGCGCCGGGAGATATTTCGCGACGATGGCGGGATCGACCTGCGCAATATTGGCGTCGGGAAGACGCGTCCAAGTCTCGTCCTTGCCGAACAGAGAGATGCCGAGGAAACCGCGCATCGTCAGCGTCTGCCCATCCGGGCTGACCGTCATCTTGGCCTTCCAGATGTTGCCGTCGCGCGGATTGACCACGTTGCCGCCGTCATACTTCAAACCGTCGCGCTTCATGTCGCGGATAAAGGAAAGCCCGAGCACCGGCGCGTTCTTGCGATCGTCCGTGCATTTCGCGCAGATCTCGTTCGGGTCGTCGCCAGGCCGCGGAAAGGTTTTTGCGATAACGCCTTCGAAGATGCCGCCGTGGTCGATGAAGAGAAACCATCCCACCGTCTTGCCGTCCTCGACCTTCTGCCAGAGACCCGCGGCGGTCGGCTGCTGCACTTGCGCCGCAACCGGGCTCACCGCACCGAGCGACATCGCGAGCGCGAGGATCGAGAACAGCCGAAAGCTGGAAAAGAGAGTCCGCATTATCATCACCTTGCTGAGCCAATCGCCTTGCTAAGCCGCCAACTGCAATGGCCGCAGACTACGGCGATTTCGCGAACTGTTCCAGCACCAGAAACATGGGGCATCGCCCGCCGCCGTCAGTTGACGCCGAGCTTCTTTTGCAGGCTGGAGGACGAGGTCGTGTACTGGAACACGAGCCGCTTCTCCGGATAGACGTAGCGATGGGCTTTTTGCGACATCAGCGCGCCCTCGTGGAAACCGCACAGGATCAGCTTGATCTTGCCGGGATAGGTGTTGATGTCGCCGATCGCGAAGATGCCTGGCACGTTGGTCTCGAACGCGGATGTCTCGACCGGCACCAGATTGTTCTCCAGCGCGATGCCCCAGTTCGCGACCGGACCGAGCTTCATGGTCAGCCCGAAGAACGGCAGCATGGTGTCGCAGGTAATTTCGCTGACGCTGTTGTCGTTAGCCTTGACAGTGGCGCCGCTCAGCCTGCCCTCGTTGCCTGACAGCGCGGTGACCTGGCCGAGGCGCAGATCCATCTTGCCGGCCGCGACCAGCGCGCGCATCTGCTCGACGCTGTGGGGGGCGGCGCGAAAATCGTCGCGACGGTGCAAGAGCGTGATGCGCTTGGCGATCGGATGCAGATTGAGCGTCCAGTCGAGCGCGGAATCGCCGCCGCCCACGATCAGCACGTTCTTGTCGCGGAACGTCTCCATCTTGCGCACGGCGTAGTGCACCGAACTTCCTTCATAGGCTTCGATCCCCGGCACCGGTGGACGCTTGGGCTGGAACGAGCCGCCGCCGGCAGCGATCACCAGCACCTTGCATTCGAACACCTTGCCAGCGTCCGTCGTGCAGCGGAACAGGGGATCGCCGATCTTCTCCACGGTCTCGATCATCTCGCCGAGATGGAAAGTCGGATGGAACGGCTTGATCTGCTCCATCAGCGCGTCGGTGAGGCCCTGCCCCGAAACCTGCGGAATGCCGGGAATGTCGTAGATCGGCTTTTCCGGATAGAGTTCTGCGCACTGGCCGCCGACCTTGTCGAGGATGTCGACGAAATGCGTCTTCATGTCGAGAAGGCCCAGCTCGAAAGCGGCGAACAGACCGCAGGGGCCGGCGCCAATAATCAGCACATCGGTTTTGATCGCGTCGCTCATGTCGTCTCTTTATCGGTCGTTCGGTGGGACGGCGCCCTGTGGGCCGAGGTGTCCCTGCCTGTCTAGCCAACGGGGATGGATCAGGGAAGGCATAAAAGCGGGAGCGCCCCGCAGCCGCGCCCACTTGCCGGGTCAGGCTAGCTGGGCTGTAACGGGCAACGATATGACGGAGATCAATCGGTGAACGCACCAAGCCGCCTCGATACGACGCCGCGCCTGGAGGACTACCCTTTTCGCCTCAGCGACAATGTCCGCTTCGGCGATCTCGACCCTAACCAGCACGTCAACAACGCGGTCTACGCCACCTATTTCGAGACCGGCCGTGTCACGCTGATGAAGCTTCCGGAATACGGCCTGACGCCGCCGGGACTTGCCTGGATCATGGTACGGCTCGACATCCATTTCCGCGCCGAGTTGCACTGGCCGAACACGATCGAGCTCGGCCTCGGCGTCGCGAAGCTTGGACGAACGTCGGTGACGTTCGAGCAGGTGGTGTTTTCGGAAGGGAAGTGCATTGCATCGGCGACATCGGTCGCCGTGATGATCGACGAAGCGTCGCGCCGGCCAACGCCACTGATCGCGGAAGTGCTCGAGAAGCTCAGGCCCTGGCACAAGCGCGGCATTGAGGTCGCGCCGCCGAGCACATGGATAGCTAACAGCGTTAGGCCTGGCGTTCCGGCGTCGCCACCACGAGGCCGTCGAGATCGTCGGAGACCTTGATCTGGCAGGACAGGCGCGAGTTCGGGCGCACGTCGAAGCCGAAGTCGAGCATGTCCTCTTCCATCGGCGTCGGGCTGCCGACCTTCTCACGCCACGCTTCGTCGACATAGACATGGCAGGTGGCGCAGGCGCAGGCGCCGCCGCATTCGGCCTCGATGCCGGGAATGCTGTTGCGGATGGCGGCTTCCATCACAGTCGCGCCGTTCTCGACGTCCACCGTACGGGTTTCGCCCTTGTGATCGACAAAGTGAATTTTGGCCATGTGTGCTCGTGCTGCCGCGATCTAGGGAATGAAGGAGGGTCCGGGCTGTCCTATAACGGGTCGGTCAGCCCGGCGCCATAGCGTTTTGATAAGTCGTGAATACCGTTTCGCGGGAAGAAAACCCGTCAAAACAAAAGACTAGAGGACGGTTCTGGCCCTGTCGGCCTAAGGGTTGAGGATCGCCTCGATGGCGGCGCGAGCCTCGGTCACCGCCTCTTTCAGCGCGGCAAAGGCGTGAAGCCGGCCCTGGCCGGTCTGGATCGCGGTCTCCAGGCTGGCGGCGGCATCCGCCACCGCAAAGGCGCCGATCCCGCGCGCCGATCCCTTGAGCTTGTGGGCGAGTGCGCCCGCCTCGGCCGGCAGCGCTGCCATCGCCGCGATCAGGCGCACCGCTTGCTCGGCAAACATCGCCAGCACTTCCTGTTCCAGCTCGGAATCGCCGAGCGTCATGCGGGAGAGATGATCGAGGTCGAGCGGGCTGTCGATGGGTGCAAGCGGGGGCGAGGGCATCCAGTCCATCCGTTGCAGTTCAGGAGTCATGGCGCAGGCCCCGGCATCGCGCGATGTCCGCCGGTCCGGCGGTCAAGTTCCATCCACCCAAGCATGGAAATGGTTAACGAAATGTTCCGGCCGTTTTGCGCAAATCTGCCTGCTTATTGACGAAAAGTTGCCGCAATCCGGCGAGTCCAGTGGAGAATTGCATTTATTGATAAGGCCTTACGGCGCGATCCTGTTAACGATGATTAAGAATGTCTTAATCGCGGGCATTTCATTCGCGACGCTCTGCCAATAGGATGTTGGAGAAATTGGCGGACAAGCCGTCCGGGTGGGGATGGCTCGGAGATCCGCGCAAGCGGCATGATCCGGACTGTGGGCTTGCGTAGCGCGCAGAGCTCGCGGGGGGACGCGTACAAGTAACGAGGGCTCGGACTGAACATGGCAAACACTCCGAAAAAGGTCAAAGACCCCACAGAAGATGCGCTTTCTGCAATCCAGGAAGCCCTGAACATCAGCGACACGGCTGCGGACACCAGCCGCAACGCCTCGATGCGCAGCGAAACGCCGCCTCCGGTCGCGCCACCGGCTCCCCCGATGTTCGACGAACCGAGCTTCGACGCGCGTCCTGCCGCGAACGAACGCGCGATGTTCGACCAGATCGAGGAGCCGCGCTCCTCGCGCCGCGCCGCCAATGACGACCGTGCGACCATCGGCCAGCTCTTGCAGACGTTGCAGACGGGACGCCCGGCCCGCAACATCTACACCGGCGCGACCATCTTCACCGTCATCTGGCTGGCGGCCTGCGCCGCGCTGACGGTCGGTTTCCTGCCTTCGATCCAGGCGGCGATGGGCCAGAGCGGCGGCGTGTTGGCCATTGCCGGCCTCGTCACGATGTTCTTCGCGCCGATCATGCTGTTCTTCTTCCTGGCGAGCCTCGTCTGGCGCGGCCAGCAAATGAGCTCGGTCGCGCAGGCGATGGCCCAGGTTGCGATCCGCTTCTCCGAGCCGGAAGGCTCGGCTTCGGATTCGATGGTGACCGTCGGCCAGGCCATCCGCCGCGAGGTCGCGGCGATGGGCGACGGCATCGAGCGCGCCATCGCGCGCGCCGGCGAACTCGAGACGCTGGTTGCCAACGAGGTCGCAGCTCTCGAACGCGCCTATTCCGACAACGAAGTGCGCATCCGCGCCCTGCTCCAGGACATCGCGCATCAGCGTGACAATCTGGTCGGCCAGGCCGAGCAGGTCCGCAGCGCCATCTCCGGCGTGCAGATCGATTTGCGCCACGACATCGCGCTGATTTCGGACGCGATCGCCTCGCGCGTCGACGAGGTCGCCAAGTCCATCACCGGCGCGCTCGAAGAGCGCGGCGCCCACATCACCGGTGCGCTCAGCAACGCCGGCGACAACATGATCCTCGCCCTCGGCGAGCGCGGCGGCGACCTGCTCGACCGCCTCGAGGAGGCCAGCAACGAGACCACGCGCGCCGTGCTCGACGCCAGCGAGCGACTGACCACCAGCCTCAATTTCAAGACCGGCCATGTCCACGACGAGTTCGTCGACCTCGCCGACCGCGTCCACGAAATGCTGAACGAGCGCATCGACCGCATCACAGGCGAGTTCGAGCAGCGCTCCGCCGCGATCGTCGACGGTATCTCCGAGCGAACCGAGCAGGTGCATGACAGCCTGAAGAATTCGTCGGACTCGCTGCTGCTCGAGCTCGAGCTGCGTTCCAACGACCTCTCCGCCAAGATCGACGACGCCGGCAACCGCCTCGCCGGCCACATCATGACCTCCGGCGACAAGGCGAGCGAAGCGCTCGACGCCACCGTCAACACGCTGGTCGCCAAGGTCGTCAGTCAGACCGAGACCGCGCACGACTCGCTGTCGCTGCAGATGAGCGCCTTCGACGAGCTGGTGAAGAATCAAGGCACCGAGCTGGTCGAGAAGTTCGCACGCGACTCCGGCACGCTGGGCGCCCTGATCACCCGCCACATCTCCGAGTTCGACCGCACCGTGAAAACCTTCGGCGGCGAGATCGTCGATCGGATGGGCCAGCGCACCCAGGACATCCATGAATCGCTGAAGACCTATGTCGACAATTTCGACACCCGCTTCACCTCCAACGGCGGCGCGATCACGGCTGTGCTCGACCAGCGCCTGGTGCAGTTCGAGACCACGGTTGGCGAGCGCGTCAGCAACCTCGACGCCTCGCTGAACGGCAAGATCTCGGGTCTCGACTCGACGATCGATGGTCACATCAAGACCTTCGACGAGCAGCTCGTCGGCCGCGTCGCCGCGCTCGAACAGTCGTTCGATACCCGTGCGAAGTCGGTCACCGAGACCATCGACGGACGGCTCAACACGCTCGCCTCGTCGCTGACTGACGGTGCCGCGCAGGCGATCCAGTCGATCGACTCCCGCCTCACCCATCTCACGACGTCGCTGACCGATGGCGCATCGCAGGCGATCGAGACGATCGACAACCGTCTCAACCACCTCACGACCTCGCTGACGGATGGCGCATCGCAGACCATCCAGACGATCGACACGCGCCTCACGCATCTGACGACCACCCTCACCGGCGGCGCGTCGCAGGCGCTCGAATCAATCGACACGCGCCTCACCTACCTGACCACCGCGGTGACGAACGGCGCCTCGCAGGCGGTGCAGTCGATCGATACCCGTCTCACCCTCCTGACCTCGACGCTCACCGACGGCACCGCGCAGGCGATCGAGGCGGTCGACCGCCGCATCACCGGCGTCACCGAGATCATCGACGGCCGCAGCATGCACCTGACCGACACGGTCACGGCGCGCTTCCAGGACATCCAGCAGGCCATCGAGACCAAGGTCGGCTCGGTCGCTAGCGACATCGACGTGCGCGTGGCGCAGTTCGAGGACCTGCTCGGCTCACGCGTCGAGGCCGTCGCCGGCCGCATCGAGAGCAGCGGACGCCAGGCCAGCGAGGACATGATGTCCCGCGCCGAGATGATCTCGACCGCGATCCGCTCGCACGTCGAGGACGCCGAGCGCTCGCTCACCAACCTCGTCGTCAACACCAGCGAGACCATCCAGACCGGTGCGCGCACCGCGCAGCAGTCGCTGATGACGGTTTCCTCCGACGTCAACGCCCAGCTCAAGATGACCTCCGCCGAGGTCGAGCGCGCGCTGACCGCTGTCGGCACCGGTGCAGCGAACTCCATCCTGACCAGCGCCCGCGAAGCGCAGTCGACGCTGGTCGCGGCATCCGGCGATGCCTCCAACCAGATCAAGGGGCTCGCGGCCGACGTCGAACGCACGCTGTCGTCGGCAGGCTCGGCGACCGCCGCCTCGATCCTGGCCGGTGCCCGCGAGGTGCAGACCACGCTTGTCACGGCGTCCTCGGACGCGGCCAACCACGTCAAGACCCTCACCGCCGACGTGCAGCGCTCGCTGTCGATGGCCGGCACGACCACGGCGGAATCGATCACCGCCGGCGCCCGCGATGCGCAGAGCGCGCTGATCGCGGCCTCGAGCGAGACCGCCAACCAGATCAAGGCGCTGTCCTCCGACGTGCAGCGCTCGCTCTCGATGGCGGGAACCGCGACGGCAGAGACCATCATGACCGGCGCCCGCGAAGCTCAGAGCACGCTCGTCAACGCGTCCTCGGATGCGGCGAGCCAGGTCAAGTCCCTTGCCGCCGAAGTGCATCGCTCGCTCTCGCAGGTCGGCCAATCGACCGCCGAGACGATCACGACCAGCGCCCGCGATGCCCAGAGCACCCTGCTGGCGGTCTCCGCCGAACAGACCGGCCAGGTTCGTTCGCTGGCGGCCGAGATGCAGCGCGCGCTGGCGACCGCCGGCGGCGCCACCATCGAGGCGCTCACCAGCGGCGTGCGCGAAGCCCAGGGCACGCTGATCTCCGCCTCGACGGACGCAGCAGGCCAGATCAAGTCGCTGACCATAGACATCGAGCGCACGCTGACCTCGGTCGGCGCCGACACCGCCTCGACCATCCTCAACAGCGCGCGTGAGGCGCAGACCTCGCTGACCTCGACCTCGGCGGATGCCGCAAGCCAGATCCGCACGATCTCGAGCGAGATCGAGCGTACGCTGAGCACGGCCACCGCGAACGCGACCAACGACATCCAGACCAGCGCGCTCAACGCCCAGAACGCGTTGATCAACGCCTCCAACGAGGCGAGCTCGCGGGTGAAATCGAGCTCGGCGGACGTCGAGCGCTCGGTGCTCGCCGCCAGCAGCAGCTTCGGCCAGGCCATGACCGGCAAGACCGACGAGATCGTCACCTATGTGCAGCAGCAGTCCGACCGTCTCGCCAACATGATCGACGCCAAGCGCGGCTCGCTCGTGGACGCGATCGGCTCGAAGACCAGCCAGCTCACGCTCGACATCGACCGCGTCACGTCCGACGCGCTGAAGTCGATCGAAACGCGCGGCCACGCGTTCTCGCAGACCATGATGGGCAACGGCTCCGAAGTGGCGCGAACCATCAACTCGGCGAGCGAGATGGCGACGGGTGCCGTCAACAAGTCGCTCAAGGACCTCGAGCAGGCCTCCCGCGCGGCAATCGACCAGTCGCGCCAGGTCTCGATCGCGGCTGTCACCGAGATGCAGGAGACCAGCAAGATCCTGCGAACCGACACGGTCGCCCTGTTCGAGCGCCTGCGCGAAGGCAACATCCTGCTCCAGGAGGTGCTGACCGGTGCGCACGACAACCTCAACTCGCTCGAGCGGGCGCTGGTGACGCGCGTCGCCGACTTCGTCTCGGCGATGAACGACGTCACCTCGCGCAACGGCGCTGCGACGCAGAACCTGGAAGACCAGCTCAACGTCTTCAACAGCAAGACCACGCGGGCGCTCCAGGATCTCGGCGAGCTGTCGACCCAGTTCGACGCGCACGGCAAGGCACTGGTCGAGGCCGCGCAGGTCGTCGAGCAGAGCAACAAGAATACCACCGCCTCGCTCGCCGAACGCAAGGAGGCGCTGGAATCGCTCGTCACCACGATCGACCTGCGCACCGCCGATCTCGACCAGCGCCTGTCGCGCTTCACCGGCCTGCTCGACGAATCGCTGGCGGCCGCCGAAGAGCGTGCCCGCGACATCGCCCGCGTCGTCGCGGAGACCGCCGGCGCCGGTTCCGCCGCGATCACCCGCCAGTTCGAAGCGGTGCGGTCGGCCTCCGAAGAGGAGCACCGGCAGACCGTCGAGGCCATGCATGACATCTACCGCCAGACCACCGACGAGGCGGATGCGATGTTCAAGCAGTCGACGGAGAAGTTCACCAACCTCGTCTCCAGCATGAAGCAGATGGCGTTCGAGATGCACAACGAGCTCGAAGCCACCCGCAACGAGCTGCGCCGCGGCGTGCTCGAGATGCCGCAGGAGGCCGCCGAGAGCACTGCGCAGATGCGCAAGGTGATCGTCGACCAGATCGAGGCCCTCGCCGAGCTCAACCGCATCGTGGCCCAGCACGGCCGTGGCCTCGACGTCTCCACGACGGGCCGCGCCAGCGTGCAGCGCCAGGAAGAGCCGATGCTGGCGGCCGTCGGCGCGCGCAGCACCGAGACGCGCATGCGCGAGAGCGCCAGCGCCTCGACGCTGCCGCCGCCGGACCTCGGCATGCCCGCCTCCTCGCGCCGCACCGAAGCGCCGCCGGTTGCACCGGCCGGCAACGACCAGGGCCGTGACGGCTGGCTGTCGAACCTCTTGAGCCGCACGGACGCCAACCAGGGTGCGCCCACCGGACGTGAGCCCCAGCGCGGCCGCCAGGCTGCACCGGCGCCGCAGCCGCAGGCCCCGCAAGGTGGCGGCAATCCGCTGGAATCCTTGTCGCTCGACATCGGCCGGCTGATGGACCGCAACCTCGCGTCCGAGATGTGGGACCGCTACCAGCGCGGCGAGAACAAGGCCTTCACCAAGCGCCTCTACACGCCCGCGGGCCAGAAGGCCTTTGACGAGGTCGCCCGCAAGTATCGATCCGACCGCAACTTCAAGGCGACGGTCGACCGCTATGTCGCCGAGTTCGAACGCCTGCTCGACGAAGTCGCCCGCGACGGCCGCGGCCCGCAGGAGCTGCGCAACCACCTGACCTCCGAGACGGGCCTGGTGTACACGCTGCTTGCTCACGCAGCGGGCCGGCTGGGATAAGCGGTCAGTCGCCAAGACGCATGACGAATGAAAACGGAGGCCTCACGGCCTCCGTTTTGTTTTGGGCGTCATTAGGTTTGGGCGTCATTAGGAACGACGCGTTCGACCAAGCACTCGGTGTCGTCCTGGCGAACGCCAGGACCCATTATCCCAGGGAGGAGTTTGGCGAAGACCAGTCGTACGGTACTGCCATCGACCGCAATCGATGGACCTCGCGGTATGGGTCCTGGCTTTCGCCAGGACGACATCTGGGACGCCTACTGCCGCCTGCGCTCCGGCACAGCGGGCTTCGGCGGCTCGGGCGGCGGGGGGGCCGCCCCCCGGGGCGCGGGGGGGGGGGGGCGGCGCGCGGCGCGGGGGGGGGTTGGGGGGGGGTTTTTTTACCCCCCGGGGGTGTGGGCGCGCGGGGGGGGGCCGGGGGTGATGAAATAGG
>NZ_JBVVPM010000066.1:0-16287 GCF_055811255.1 Bradyrhizobium sp. MI1.11 | reverse complement strand
CCCCCCTCCCCCGCGCCGCCCCCCCCCGCGCCGGGCCGGCCCCCCCCCCCCCCCCCCGGGGGCCCCCCCCCCCCCCCCGCCCCCCCGCCCGGGGGGGGGGGGGGGGGGGGGGGGGGGGGGCCCCCCCCCCCCGCGGCGCGCTGTTGCTGGCGCCGAACAGGACGCGGGTCGGGTTGCGGTCGAAATTGTTGACCGCGCGGCTGATGTCGCCGAGCGTGCGGCGGCCGTCGATCATCAATGCGCCGGAGCGCTTGTCGAAATCGTCGGCCAGTTCGCGGATCGACTTCACCGCCAGAAACAGCTCGCCGCCGTCCTTGCCGCCGGCGAGCGTGTTGAGGCCGAGCATGAGGCTGTCGGCCTTGAGCATGACGCCGTCGACCTTGGCCATCACGCCGTCGATCTTCTCCGAGTTGCGGGCGAGCGAGTTGGTGAAGGTCTCGAGATTCTTCAGCGAGTTCTTCACCGATTCCTGATTGTCGGCGACGATCTTGTTGATGTTCTGCAGCGTGCCGCGGATCGCCTCGGTGACGTCCTGGAGCTTGTTGGGATCGGCCGTCAGCGTGGGGATGCCGTCCTCGTCGAGCGGCGGCGCAGGCGCTGCCTCCTCGCCGCCCTTGAGCGAGATCGCGGCGACGCCGGTCAGGCCCTGGAATTCGAGGCCGACCAGGGTGTCCTTGCGGATCGGGGCGTTGTTCTCGACCATGGCGAGTGCGACAACCCGCCGCGGGTTGTCGAGCTTCACCGAGACCACCTCGCCCACCCTGATACCGTTAAAATTGACGCTGCCACCGTTGCGCAGGCCCGCGGCCGGGCCCTCGAACACGACGCGCAGGGGGCTGCGCTGCTTGGTGGTGTGCAGCGACTGAAACCACAGCACGAAGCCGATCGCGGCGGCGATCACCGCCAGCGTGAACGACCCGATCAGCACGTAATTTGCGCGCGTTTCCATCAGCTACTCCGGCACCTCAGCCCATCACCGCGCGAGCGCGCTTGCCATGGAAATATTGCCTCAGCCAGGGATGCTGCGAGGCCTGCATGTCGGCGATCGACCCTGCCGCAATGATCTTACCGTTGCCTAAAACGGCGATGCGGTCACATGCTGTGTAAAGGCTATCGAGGTCGTGGGTTACCATGAAAACGGTCAGCCCCAAAGTCCGCTGCAACGTCCTGACCAGCTCGTCGAAGTCGCCGGCGCCGATCGGATCCAGGCCCGAGGTCGGCTCGTCCAGGAAGACGAGATCCGGGTCGAGAGACAGCGCGCGCGCCAGCGCCACGCGCTTGACCATGCCGCCCGATAGTTCCGAGGGAAAGCGATCGGCCACTTCGGGCTTGAGACCCACCATGGTGAGCTTGGCGATGGTGATCTCGTCCATCAGCCGCTGCGACACCCGCAGATATTCGCGCATCGGAAACTGGATGTTCTGCCGCACCGTGAGCGAGGAGAACAGCGCGCCCTGCTGAAACAGCACGCCCCAGCGCCGCTCCACGTTGCGACGCTGCGACGTATTGGAGGCATCCAGATCGACGCCGAACACCTCGATGCTGCCTGCGACCTTGGGCACGAGGCCGATGATGGTGCGTGTCAGCACGGACTTGCCCGCGCCGGAAGGACCGACGAAGCCCAAAATCTCGCCGCGCTTGACATCGAGGTCGAGCCCGTCGAGCACGCGCGTCGCGCCGAACTGCACGGTGATGTCGCGGACGCGGATGATGGGGTTCTGGATCTCGCCTGCCATCGTCACATCCCGATCGAGGCGAAGAAGATGGCGAACACGCCATCCATGACGATGACGAAGAAGATGCCCTTCACCACCGAGGCCGTCGTGTGTTGTCCGAGCGATTCCGCACTGCCCTGCACGGCGAGGCCCTCGACGCAGGCGACGATGCCGATCACCGCGGCCATCACCGGCGCCTTGACGATGCCGACGATGAAATGGTCGATCGAGATGGCGTCGCGCAGGCGCAGCAGGAAGGCTTCGGGATCGACGCCGCCGTAGAGCCAAGCGACGAGACCGCCGCCATAGAGCGCGGCCATCGCGCCGAGGAACGCCAGGATCGGCAGCGCTAGCACCAGCGCCAGCATGCGCGGCAGCACCAACACCTCGATGGGATCGAACCCCATGGTGCGCAGCGCGTCGATCTCCTCGCGCATCTTCATCGAGCCGAGCTCGGCCGTGTAGGCGCTGCCCGAGCGGCCGGCGACCATGATCGCGACCAGCAGCACGCCGATCTCGCGCAACACCAGCACCCCGAGCATGTCGACGACGAAGATGTCGGCGCCGAACCTGCGGAAATGGAAAATGCCCTGCTGGGCGATGATGCAGCCGATCAGGAAGGTGATCAGCACCACGATCGGCACCGCGCGCCAGCAGACCTGCTCGAGATGGTGCACGGTCGAGGTCAGGCGGAACGAGCGCGGGTGAATCAGGGTGCGCGCGACCGCCGCGAGCACCGCGCCGAGCATATCGATCAGGCCTGCGACGGTGCCGGCAACCCCGGCCACGGTCCGGCCGATCTGCTCCAGCATGCCGGTGATGGTGATCGTGCTGGTGTCGACGACGGGCGTCGCCCTGACCCGTCGCACCTCGTCCACGAGGCTCGAATAATTGGCGGAAAGGCCGGCGATCTGCGCCTCGACGGCGCCCTGCGTCAGGCTGCGGCGCAGCCGCTCGATCAGCCAGGCGCCGAAGGTGTCGAGCTTGGTGACCTCGGACACGTCGATGAAGATGCTTTGCGGGCCGCCGGCAAGCTTCTCGGCGTCAGCCACCATCCGCTCCAGGACCGGCGCGAAGCTCGCGGTCCAGGTTCCGGTGGCGCAGAGTGCCAGCGCATTGCCCTTCGCAATCCGTTCCAGCTTCGGATCGCCGTTCAAGACGTCCGCTCCCGTGCCGGGGCGCGAGAAACGGTTAAAATCAGATGGTTGCGCACGCGCCCTTACCCGGAGAAGGTATCCCCAACTGGTTAACCTTAGTTGCTAGAGGTAACCAGCAGGTTCAGATTTCGCCAGAGTTCAAAATGACTTCCAGCAAAGTTCCGGTTCTCGGCGCGCGAATCGAGCGCTTTCCCATCGCAGGCAGTTTCACCATCAGCCGGGGCGCCAAAACCGAGGCCGTCACCGTCGTGGCCGAGGTCAGCCGGGACGCCCTGACGGGCCGCGGCGAATGCGTGCCCTATTCCCGCTATGGCGAGACGCCCGAGGCGACCCTTGCCGCCATCCAGGCCATGCAGGAGGCCGTGGCCCGCGGCCTCACCCGCCAGGCCCTGCAAGCCGCCATGCCGCCCGGGGCGGCCCGCAACGCCCTGGATTGTGCCCTGATCGATCTGGAAGCCAAGGCGGCGGGCTTGCGGGCCTGGAGCCTGCTCGACCGCCCGTTGCCGGGCGAGCGCACCACGGCCTACACGATCTCGCTGGGAACGCCCGAGGCCATGGCGGCGGCGACCGCCAAAGCGGCGCACCGGCCGCTGCTCAAGATCAAGCTCGGCGGCAACGGCGACGGGGAGCGGATCGCCGCGGTGCGCAAGGCCGCTCCCGAATCCGAACTGATCGTCGATGCCAACGAGGCCTGGACCGAGGCCAATCTGGAGCACAATCTTGCGGCCTGTGAGGCTGTCGGCGTCACCCTGGTCGAGCAACCGCTGCCCGCGGGCAAAGACGACGCACTGGCGCGGATCAAGCGGCCGCTCGTGGTCTGCGCCGACGAGAGCGTGCACGACCGCAACTCGCTCGCTCCCTTGCGCGAGCGCTACGATGCCGTGAACATCAAGCTCGACAAGACCGGTGGCCTCACCGAGGCGCTGGCGATGGCCGATGCCGCTCAGGCGCTCGGCTTCGAAATCATGATCGGCTGCATGGTCGCGACCTCGCTCTCGATGGCCCCGGCGATGCTGGTGACGCCGCAGGCGCGCTTCGTCGATCTCGACGGTCCGCTGCTGCTGGCGCACGATCGCGATCATGGCCTTCGTTACGACGACAGCCTGATCTATCCGCCTGATGCCTCGCTGTGGGGATGAGCTTTCAGCCGGTGCCGCGTCGACCAGATCAGAAGCGCGCCGGCAGCGGCCATCGCGGCCATCACGTAATAGAGGCCATCGCCGATGCGGGCGTAGATCGCGCCTGACGCGATCGAGGTGGTCGCACCCAACAGGCCGTTGCACGCGGCGTAGTAGCCCTGCCCCCGCGCGATCTGATGCGACGGCACGCGCTGCACCAGCAGACTCATCGTGCCGAGAATGGTCATCCCGAAGCTCAGGCCGTGGCCGAGCTGCACGATCGCCAATAGCGCGAGCGGCGGATCGTGCGCGGTGACGACCCAGCGCACGACCGCGCTCGCGCCCCCGATCGCCATCAGCGAGGACGGATGCAGCGAGAAGCGCGGCGACAGCGCAAAGATGACAATCTCGGCGATCACCCCTAACGTCCAGAGGCCCGCGATCGTCAGCCCGCCGAGGCCCTGGGCCTGCCAGTTGATGGCCGAGAATGTATAATACGCGACGTGACTGCCCTGGATCAGCGCAGCCGAAACGATGATGGCCCAGAAGCCGGCATCGCGCAGCAGCGCCTTGCCAGCGTGCGCCGCTGTCGTCCTTCGCCTGACATCGTCGAGCGGCTGGAGCAGCATGCCGGCGGCGACCGCAATCACGGCCCAGGCGACGATGATCCAGATCAGATCGCGCGCCGCGATGTGGTCTACGAGATAGCCGCAGGCGAGCGAGCCGGCCGCGAAGGCTGCCGAACCCCACAGCCGCACCGGCCCGTAATCGAGCCCGTAGCGGGCGACGCCACGCAGCGCATAGGCGTCGGTCAGCGGCATGGTCGGCGTCCACATCATGCAGGTCAGCGCATAGATCAGGAACAGCGCCAACGGCTGCTGCTGCAAGCCGACCGCCGTGAACCCGATCGCCGTCGCCAGCACGGAGATCATCATGCCGGCGCGAATCGCATGTCGCTTTTCGGCAAAGGCGGTGATCTGCGGCAGCGTGGTGAAGCGCGTGATCGCCGGCAGCGCGTTGATGAGGCCGATCCAGGCCGCGTCGATGCCGATCGCCTTCAGCCAGACCGGAAAGAACGGCAGATGCGTCCCCGAGACCGCGAACACGGCCGAGTAGAACAGCGCGAGGCTCATGGCGAATCGCCGCTTCCGAGCTGCTGCGATGGGGATTTGTGATTCGCCTGCCATCAAACCAATTGCGATTCGGTCGATATCGTGGTGATCGTTACTGTAACGCGCGGTGATTTGCGCGACGAGATTGACATGGCCAACGAAGCATTCGCCCTCTCGCCTATGTCTGCCCGTGCGGCCGAGCCGAACGAGCAGGATTACGACGCGATCCGCGAAGCCTTCCTGGAGACCGCGCGCGGCCGCTGGTTCCTTGGTGAATACGCCAAGCGCAACCGCAATGCCGACACCCGCATGGTGCTCGACGCTGTCGCGAAAATCGAAGAAACCCTTGCGGCACAGCGCCAACCCGTCGTCGAGGACCGGCTGCCCGAGGCGCTGGTCGCGATCCGGCACGCGATCCGCGAAGCCGAGACGATCGCAATCGCGGCGTTCGATCCGGGGGCGATCGAGGCGAGCCTCGCACCGATCCCGCGCGGCCTGCGCATCATCAAGGAGATCTCCTGGCGCTGGCGCGAGATCGGCGCCGACGGGCGAATCTGCGACCTGATTGATTCGCAGCTCGCCTCCATCGAGGCGGCCTGCGCGCAGGTTTCGACCATCGACCCCCGCGCCGACCTCAAGGCCGCATTCGACCTGCTCAAGGACCGGATCGACCAGACCGACGCTGACGCAACGCCGCAGGCCGCGCGCCCCTCGCCGGCTCCGGTGCAGGAGACACCGTCGCCTGTTGCGGAAGCTCCGCTGGCGGAGGCCGCGCCTGCGGCGATGGCCAGCGAAGCAGCCGTGGCTTTTACGGAGGCGCCGCAGGACATCGCAGAGGCGATCAAGCCCGAAGCCGCCGTGGAAGCGGCCGGCGTCGCCGAGGCATTCTCGGTTGCGGAGCAGGCGATGGACGCCGCGCTCAAGCCGGAGACCGTCGGCGAGAACCTGATCGCACCTGAAGCCGCCGCTTTTGAAGAGCCGGCCACTGAGGCCTTCGTGGAGGTGACGGACGAATTTTCGCTCGATGCCGCAGCGGAAGCCGAGGACGAAGCCATACTCGACGCGATCGCCCTGGAGATGGCCGCACCCGATCCGGAATTCGACGAGATCATCGAACCGGTCGAGATGGAAGCGACCGTTCCGGAACCGGTGGTTGCGGAGGCCGCAGCGCCCATCGCAGCCGAGATACCGGAGCCGATCGCACCGGAGCCGGCCGCAGCCGAGCCAGTCTCCGCCGCAGCGGTGGTGGAGGAGCCGGTGGAGGAAGCGCCGATCGCGATGGAATCGCTGGCGCGCCTCACCAACGCCATTGCGGAAGCCGCCGCCGAAGTGATGGAGCAGCCGGCGCCGGTCATGGCGGCCACCGCGACATTCGGCGCGGCGCAGGCCACGACGCTGCCGATGACGTCGCCGGTTCCGGAAGCCTCACTTGGCGCCACCATCCTCGCCAGCGGCATCCTGCAAAAGCCCCGCGCCGCCGCAAACGACCCCATGGCGCCAATCCGCCGCATGACCCAGGCCGAGAAGATCGCGTTCTTCTCGTAAGGCGGCGCAGCTATGTCCTCCGTGGAAGACACCCTCACCCTCTGGCGTCCCGTCGGACCGAAAGACCTGGAGCTGATCCAGCAATCCGGCATGCGCGCGTTTCCGCCGCGCCTGCCGGACCAGCCGATCTACTATCCGGTGCTGACGGAAGACTACGCCATCAAGATCGCGCGCAATTGGAATGTCCCGGCGAGCGGCTCGGCTTTGTGACACGTTTCGAGGTCGAGCGCAGCTTCATCGCGAAGTACGACGTGCAGGAGGCGGGCGGCCGCTCACATCTGGAGTACTGGATTCCGGCCGAGGACCTCGATGCCTTCAATACCGCAATCGTCGGCCTGATCGAGGTCGTCCGCAGCTTCCCCTAGCCGCTGCGCGCTCAGCCCCTCATCCGCAATTCCACACCGCGCCAATCGGCGTCCGCGTCCAGCACGGGCCAAAACTGCCGCCATTGTAGCGGCCGCCGCCGAAGCCGGGCCGGCCGAAATAGCGCCACTCACCATCCCAGCCGTAATATTGCGGAACTGGATCGATGTACCAATGGCGTCGGTCGCTAGGCGACATCCGCCGCATCGCTTCCTTCTGCTTATAGAGCGGAATGCTGTTGCTCAGCGGCTGGCGATAGCCCGGCAGGAAGCCGTAGCCATGCCAGGCTTGCTTGGGACGCTTTTGGATTGAAGCAGCCGGCGCGACAGCCGGCAGCAGCGATAGGACGATAGCGACAGATAGACACATAAAGCGCGACATGGACCGACCATAGACAGTCGGATGCCGGCAGGCCATTCAAAATTCGGGTGGGCGATGTAACAAAGCCCATCGCGAAACCGAAGAGATCGGGAACGGAAATCCATCACCGAGGGTCAAGGAAACATGATTGGCGAAGTGATTGTCATTGGCGATCTGCAATTGCGTGACGGCGCCTCTGTCGACGAACACGACCGGCTCGGCGCGCGCATGTACGACATCGTCAGCCGTCTTCCCGGCTTTGTGTCGGTCAAGTCGTTTAAGGCCGACGACGGCGAGGAGCTCACCGTGTTCCGTTTTGCCTCGGAGGAAGCGCTCGAAGCCTGGCGCACTCACCCCGAACATGTCGAGACGATGAAGCGGGGACATGCCGAGTTCTACGCCAGCGGCTTCCTGCAGATCTGCAAGGTGATCCGCGAGGTCGGACCATTCGAGCACGCGTGACGCCGTCCCGCATCATTCGATCGCGCGCTGCTAGCTGATCACACCCTTCCTGATCAGGAAGCATCCGTAACTGCTGCTGTCGCCGACCTGTACGACGCCAAAGCTCGCCGCCGCCGCGCGATAAAAATCCGGCCGCGAGAGTTTTCCGGGCGTGACGGGCCGGTCGGCGGCACGCTCGATCTCCGCGAGCACCGTGCGCTGCACGTCGGGGACGCGGCTGGGATCGTCGACCGGCATCATCACGCGGACCGGATCGGGATCGAAATCGTCGAGCGGATAGACCGACATGATGGCGCGAATCGCGGTCTGCATGCTGATGCCCGGCAACTGGATCAGGCGCTGCGAATGCGTGCTCTGCGCGATGCGCGCAGAGGGGTGATTGGCATCGACGAAAGCGAGATCGTCGCCATGGCCCATGGACGCCAGCAGCCAGAGCAGATCTGGCGTGAGGATCGGATCGATCGATTTCAGCATGTGACGGACTGTCCTCCCATCGTGCACCCACCTTGGCGGGTTCCAAGCGTGATTCAGATCACGCAGCCTACCATGGTGATGGCGATCACGGACCTCAAAGTCGAACGCGGCCAAGCTTGCCGGCAACCAATCTCGTATCGAGATCAGTGCCAAAGGAGCACGCCATGTTCCGCCTAAAATCTTTCCTAATGACTGCAGGCCTTTTGGGAAGCCTGTTCGGCTTCGCCTCCGGCCCTGTTTCCGCGCAAGTCGCCCCGGTCGAGCCGGCCCCCACCGCGCTGCAAGGCCCGGAACAGCGCGTCGCGTTGGTGATCGGCAATTCGAACTACCAGAACGCGCCGCAGCTCGCCAACCCCGACAATGACGCGGACTCGATGGCGAAGTTCCTGAATTCGGCCGGGTTCGAAGTGGTCGCCGCGACCGACCTGACCCAGAACGACATGCTTCGCGTGGTGCAGGATTTCTCCGCCAAAGTGTCGGCGCGCGGTCCGAACACGGTGGCGATGGTCTACTACGCCGGTCACGGCGTGCAGCTCGCCGGCGAGAACTACCTCGTTCCCGTCGACGCCAAGGTCTCGAGCCAGACCGAGCTCGTCAACAACTCCGTCCGTCTGGTCGACGTGATGTCGACGCTGGAGACGATCCCGAGCCGCATGCGCATCGTCATCCTCGATGCCTGCCGCAACAACCCGTTTCCGAACGTGAACGATGCCGGCCGCGGCTTGGCGATCGTCGATGCGCCGAACGGTTCGATCGTCGGTTACTCGACCGCGCCGGGCGCGGAAGCGCAGGACGGCACCGGCGGTCACAGCCCCTACACGCAGGCCTTCCTGAACGTCGCGCGCGAGCCCAACGTGCCGATCGAGCAACTGTTCAAGCGCGTGCGCCTCGAAGTGAACCAGACCACCAGCGGCGCGCAGATCCCGTGGGAGAGCTCGTCGCTGACGTCGGACTTCACCTTCTTCGGCGACACCGCTGTCGCCGCCAACCGCGCGCCCGTGAATGCGCCTGTCGTGCAGATGGCCTCCAACCTGCCGAGCCGCTCGACCCGCCAGGCCTATGACTACGTCGTGTCGGAAGCTCGGCCCGAGTACTATCAGGAGTTCATCACGATGTATCCGCACGACCCGCTGTGCGACCACGTCCGCTGGCTGCTCAACAACCTGCTGCTCACGCAGGCCTGGCACAAGGCGGTGCTCGCGAACTCGCCGCTCGGATACAAGAATTTCTACGACAGCTACGGCAACACGCCCTATGCGCAGGTCGCGCTCAAGCTCCAGATGCAGCCGAAGCAGATCCCCTTGATGCAGGCGACCAAGTTCCTGGCGCCGCAGAATATCGCCCCGACCTTCAAGATTGGCAATCTCGGCCAGCCCAAATACATGCCGCTGCAGCAGGGTAATGGCGGTGCGCAAGTGAACGGCAATTTGCCGATCGTGCAGAAGTCGGGCGACAACAACGGCATCGGCAAGCTCGGCAATGGCGGCCAGATCGTCAACCTGCCGGCGGGCAACAACCAGCCCAACCAGCAGAACGGCACGCCGTCGCAGACCCCGGGCAAGATCGTCACCCTGCCCGCGCCGACCAACACCACCAACAACAATGGCGGCATCGGCAAGATCGTGACGCTGCCTGCGACCAACAAGACGCCGAACGGTACTGGCAACGGCACAATCAGTGGCAATCCAGGCAAGATCGTGAGCATGCCGGTGAATGTCGGCAAGGGCGGCACGACCATCGACACGAAGCCCGTCAACGTTCAGACGCAGAACAACCCGATCCGCATCAACAACGGCGCCAAGATCAGCGACAACCCCGTGAACAAGGTGCAGGTGCAGAACAACAACCACCCGCAGTTCAACGAGACCAATCGCATGGTCAACAATGGCGGCAACAACTTTCGGCAGTCGATGAACCAGAGCCAGGGTGGCAACGGCGGCAACAACCACCGCGGCTTCATGCACTGATCGCGGTCGGCCACACACGACAAAGGGCAGAGCGGTGACGCTCTGCCCTTCTTCATGTCAGAAGATTTAGAGTATCAGGCCACCAGCTCCGCAAACAAATCAGCGTCGACATTGCCGCCGGAGAGCACGATGACGACATTCTTGCCGGCAACATCAAGTCGCCCCGCAAGCAGCGCGGCCAGGCCGACCGCTCCGCCCGGTTCGACCACGAGCTTCAGCTCGCGATAGGCAAACGCGACGGCCGCGCCGACTTCCTTGTCCGACGCGGTCACGCCGCGCGCGAGCAGCTTGCTGTTGATCGCGAACGTCATCTCGCCGGGGATCAGGGCCATCAGCGCATCGCAGATGGTGCGGCCTGCCGGCCCGTGCGGCTCGCGATGACCTGCGGTCAGGGACAGGCCGTGATCGTCGAAAGCCTCGGGTTCGGCGACGACGATTTGCGCCAGCGGATAGCGCGCCTTCACGGCCGTCGCGACGCCCGCGATCAGGCCGCCGCCGGAGGCCGGCGCCACCACGATGTCAGGCGCGAGGCCGAGCGCCGCCATGTCCTCGGCGATCTCGCGGCCGGCGGTGCCTTGGCCGGCGATCACGAAGGGATCGTCATAGGGCCTGACCAGCGTCGCGCCGCGCTTCTCGGCGATGCCGCGCGAGATCGCCTCGCGGTCGTCGCGGTCGCGGTCGTACAGCACGACCTCGGCACCGTAGGATTTGGTGCGCTCGCGCTTCGACAACGGCGCATCCGCGGGCATCACGATGGTCGCCTGCATGTCGAGGATCTTGGCCGCCGCCGCCACGCCCTGGGCATGGTTTCCAGAGGAGAACGCGACCACGCCGCCGGCGCGCTTGTCCTGCGGGATCGAGGCGACCTTGTTGAAGGCACCGCGGAACTTGAACGAGCCGGTGCGCTGGAGCATCTCCGGCTTGAGATAGACCTTTGCGCCGACGCGTTCGTTGAGCACGGGAAAGGACAACAGCGGGGTGCGGACGGCGAAGGGTGCGATCACGCGGGCTGCGGCATCGATATCGGCAGGGCCGATCGGGAGGAGCTGTTCTGTCATGCCCGATGTTATCGCGGCGGATGAGGCGCGGGCAAGGCATCTCCGCGCGAGCATTCTGGGGCCTCAGGCGACGAATCGCGCCGGCTCCGCCCCGTTCCGGCCCGGCAGCACCGCGCCGACCGCCAAAATGCTGTCGATAAAAGCCCGGGCCGAGGCCTCCCAGGTGTAGTTGGCGGCGAATTCCACGCAGTCCTGCCGGGAGATGTCCAGCGCGGCAAAGCAGGCGCTGCGCAGATCGTGATCGAGCGCGCCGACCGGCGCATCGCCGATCACGTCGCGGGGCCCCTTCACCGGAAACGCCGCAACCGGCAGGCCGCTCGCCAGCGCTTCGAGCAGGACCAGGCCGAACGTGTCGGTCTTGCTCGGAAACACGAAGACATCGGCGGCCGCGTAGATGTCCGCCAGCTCCTCGCCGTGCTTTTCGCCGAGAAAGATCGCGTCCGGATAGGCCTCTTCCAGCGCGACACGCGCCGGACCATCGCCGACGATTACCTTGGTGCCGGGCAGGTCGAGATCGAGGAACGCCTCGAGATTCTTCTCCACCGCCACCCTGCCGACCGAGAGGAACACCGGTGCCGGCAGGCACAGATCAATCGCGCGGGGATGGAACAAATGGGTGTCGACGCCGCGCGGCCACAGCACGACGTTGTCGAAGCCGCGCTCGGTCAGCTCGCAGGCAAGCGCCGGCGTTGCCGCCATCACGGCGCGGCTGGGGCTGTGGAATCGGCGCAGCGCCCGCCAGATCAGCGAGCCCGGCACCGGCACGCGGGCGCGGACATATTCGGGAAAGCGGGTGTGGAAGCTGGTCGTGAAGGGTAGCTTGCGCTGGCGGCAATAGCGGCGGACCATCAGGCCGATCGGCCCCTCGGTCGCGATGTGGATGCTGTCCGGATGCGCCTCTTCGATCAGCTTCGCGATTCTGCCCGGGCGCGGCATGGCCAGCCGCACGTCACGATAGCTCGGCATCGCAAAGGTGCGGAACGATTGCGGCGTCAGGAACGAGAATTCGACGTCGAGACTTTTGGCGGCGTCGGCAAGCTTGGTCAGCGTCCGAACCACACCGTTGACTTGCGGGTGCCAGGCGTCGGTCGCGACCAGGATGCGCATCAGGCTGCCCTTGTCATGCAGCTCTGGCTGCAACCTGCGGGACCTGTGCCGGCTTCTCGGCCTGGTCCGCCCAGGTGATGATCTCGAAATGGCCGTCGTCGTGCTCGACCAGCGCCGTGCAGCTCTCGACCCAGTCACCGCAGTTCATGTAGCGGATACCGCCCTCGTCGCGGATCACCGCGTAATGGATGTGGCCGCAGATCACGCCGTCGGCATCGTGGCGCCGCGCCTCGGCGGCGAGCGCCTGCTCGAACGCGCCGATATAGTTGACGGCGTTCTTGACTTTCTGCTTCGCCCATTGCGACAGCGACCAATAGGGCACCTTGAACATGCGCCGGAAGAAGTTGACAAAGCGATTGAGCTGGATCGCGAAGTCGTAGGCCTTGTCGCCGAGATGGGCGAGCCAGCGTGCGTTCTGCACCACGAGGTCGAAGATGTCGCCGTGGATGACGAGATAGCGCTTGCCGTCCGCACCGGTGTGGACGGTGTTCTCGACCACGTCGATGCCGCCGAAATGCGTGCCGTAATAGTTGCGCAGGAACTCGTCGTGATTGCCGGGGATGTAGATCACCTTGGCGCCCTTGCGCGCCTTGCGCAAAAGCTTCTGGACCAGGTCGTTATGCGATTGCGGCCAATGCCAGCTCGATTTCAGCGCCCAGCCGTCGACGATGTCGCCGACGAGATAGATCGTGTCGGCATCATGGAAACGCAGGAAGTCGAGCAGAAGGTCGGCTTGAGAACCGCGGGCTCCGAGATGAACGTCGGAGATGAACAACGTGCGAAAGCGCCGCTCCGGGCTCTCGTCACTCACATCGTAACTTCCCATGCGCCAGCCTGTAACAATGTCCCGTGACAGGGGGATGACCAATTGAACCTTTGAGGCACCTTCGGATACGAATCGCGCTTGCCTCGCCCACCCCGCGAATATCAGTCGCATGCGACAATCAGGCGACATGGCGCCTCAGCGCCCTCCGCAAGAACCCGGAACTGCGGCGCGCTCGCGAGCGGCGTCAGTAAAATTTGTGGAAATGATGGATCGGGCCGTGGCCGTGACCGACGCTGAAGCGGTCGGCGGCCGCGATCGCCGCGCTGATCCAGGTCTTGGCGTTGCGCACGGCGTGCTCGAGATCCTCGCCCCTGGCGAGCCCGGCGGCGACCGCCGAGGACAGCGAGCAGCCGGTGCCATGGGTGTTGCGAGTGGCAACGCGCGGCGCGGCGAGCGCGATCGTGGTGCTGGCATCGACGAGATAGTCGATGCTCTCGGCGCCCTCGCCGTGCCCGCCCTTGATCAGGACTGCCCGGCAACCGAGCGCCAGCAGTCGGCGCCCCTGGCTCTCGATCTCAGCCTCGCTGGCCGCGACCGGTTCGTCGAGCAGAGCCGCGGCCTCGGGCAGATTGGGTGTGATCACCGAGGCCAGCGGCATCAGTTTGATGCGCAGCGCGTCGACGGCTTCGGAGGCGAGCAGGCGATCACCCGATGTCGCCACCATCACGGGATCGAGCACGACATGCCGGGGTGCCCAGCGCGACAGCGCGGCCGCGATCGCATCGATGCTGGCCGCTTGCGCCACCATCCCGATCTTGACCGCGCCGACCTCGAGATCGGAAAACACCGCGTCGATCTGCGCGGTGACGAATTCGGCGGGCACCGCGTGAATGCCGGTGACGCCGCGGGTGTTCTGCGCGGTCAGCGCCGTGATGGCGGAAGCGCCAAAGACGCCAAGCGCAGCAAAGGTCTTCAGGTCGGCCTGGATGCCGGCGCCGCCGCTCGAATCGGAGCCGGCAATGGTCAGCGCGACGGGCGTCGTCATGGGGCGATTTTCCGCGTTTTCGAAGCCATGGCCCGTCCTAGCGCGCCTGCCTCAACCCAGCAAGTTCGCTTGCTAAATCCGGCCGGGTTTGGCCTATTAGCCGCCAGATATGCTTTCGGAGTGACCGCGATGGTTCCCTTTTTCGTCCAGATCAAATGCAAGCTCGGCCAATCCTATGTGGTCGCCAATGCGCTTGCCGAAGCCGAGATCGCCTCCGAGATCTATTCCACGGCCGGTCAATACGACCTGCTGGTGAAGTTCTACGTCGACAACGACACCGATATCGGCCACTTCGTCAACGAGAAGGTGCAGGTGCTGCCCGGCATCCAGGACACCCTCACCATCATCACCTTCAAGGCGTTTGGCGCGAGTTGACCGTCCGGAAAAGGGCGGGCCTGATCAGGCGCCGCCCTCCTTGCGCTTGGGACGCGGCGGACCGTCCACCGGCGGCAGCGATTTGAGATAATCCGCCATCGCCGCGAGATCGTCCTCCGGCAATTGCGAGGTGTTCTTGATCACCCGCGTCATCGCGCCGCCGACGCTGTCGCCGTCGGGCAATTCGCCGGTCTTCAGGAAATAGGCAATATCCTTCGCGCTCCACTCGCCGAGGCCCTTCTGGGTGATGTTGGGCACCCATCCCTCGCCTTCCGGATTGGGACCGCCAGCGAAGCGTTGTCCGGCGATGATGCCGCCAAGCGCATTGCGCGGGCTGTGGCATTCCGCGCAATGGCCAAAACTGTTGACGAGATAAGCGCCGCGATTCCACTGCGGCGACTTCGCGCTGTTGGCGACGAAGGGCTTGCCGTCCAGAAATAAGAATTTCCAGATGCCGACGTTGCGCCGGATGTTGAACGGAAAGCGCACGTCGTGGTCGCGCACCTTGCCTGCAACGGCCGGCAGCGTTTTCAGATAGGCAAAGAGATCGAGCACGTCCTCGCGCCTGGCGTGCTGATAGGACGTGTAGGGAAAGGCCGGAAAATAATGCCGCCCGTCCGGCCCGACCCCGTGCATCACCGCGTTGACGAATTCGGCCTCGCTCCATTTGCCGATGCCGTCCGTCGGATCGGACGAGATATTCGGCGCGTAGAACGTTCCGAACGGCGACTTGATCGCGACGCCGCCGCCGAGCCTGAGACGATCGGGCTGGTCGGGGACGGCATGGCATGAGGCGCAGCCGCCGGCGTTGAACATCACCTGGCCATTGGCAAGATCAGGCACGCGGGCAGGCGCGGTGCCGGCGGCCGCCACCACCGGCGCGCTGAGCCACCAATAGACGCCCGCTGCAGCGAGTGCGGCGAGCAGCGCCACGGAGATTGTTCGTCGCAACATGCGGTCCTTTCGTCGTCGCGGCGAAGCTTATGACCGATGCCCTCGCGGCTCCAGCCACGAAGAATTTAGCCCACCGCGGCCTGAAACGGGAATAAACTGAAATGCCGGCTGTTGGAAGTTTGGCAGCCCAAACGGGTTCAGCAGGGAGAAAAACCATGAACAAGATCGTCATCGCCATGTCAGTGCTTGGCGCCGTTGCTTTTGCGGGTTCGGCCAGCGCGGAAAAGCTGAAAGCAACGCTCGACGCCAAGTCCGAGGTCCCCGCAACGACCAGCAGCGGCACCGGAACGGCTGATCTGGACTACGACGCCGCCAGCAAGAAGCTGTCCTGGAAAGTCACCTATTCCGGCCTGTCCGGCCCCGCCACCGCTGCGCACTTCCACGGACCCGCCGAGCCCGGCAAGAACGCCGGCGTCGCGATCCCGATTCCCGGCGCTGCCACCAGCCCGGCCGAGGGCTCGGCGACACTGACCGACGCGCAGGCCGCCGATCTGCTCGGCGGCAAGCTCTACGTCAACATCCACACCGCGGCCAATCCAGGCGGCGAGATCCGCGGTCAGGTGACGAAGTAAACTTCGCACAGACCAGCAAAAGGGGGGGGGGGGGGGGGGGCCCGCCGGGGGGGGGGGGGGGGGGCGCCCCGGGCGCCCCCCCCCCCCCCCGGGGGGGGGGGGGGCGGCGGCGGGGGGGGGGGGGCGGCGCGCCCGCC
>NZ_JBVVPM010000065.1:28158-42123 GCF_055811255.1 Bradyrhizobium sp. MI1.11 | reverse complement strand
AGCACAACACGCTCCAATCAGAGGCCGGATACATTGATGCAAGACCGCATCTGCCAGGTTGACGAAACCTCTTGCAACGCGCGGCCGGACCATACATGCGGGTCACAAGCGACCGATCACGACCAAGCAGCGCGGCGTCCGCTGTAAACTCCAAAGCGGACGTTCATGAGCCCACGCCCCCCTACGCTGTCCGCAACACCGGCGCCGGCGGTTGCGACGGCCGGATCAGCGCAAACGCGATCTGGATGATGCCGCCGGCCAACCCCAGCGCGACGCCGATGCGCCAGGCCATCGTATACGAGCCGAGCGCGTCGTAGAGCACCCCTCCCCCATACGCGCCGAGGAAGCTGCCGATCTGGTGGCTCATGAAGGCGAGGCCCTGGATCATCGCCTGCCAGCGCAGGCCGAACATCTCGGCGACCGCGCCCGCCACCAGCGGGCCGACACCCATCCACAGGAAGCCCATGATCGCGCCGAACAGCAAGGTCGAGGCAGGCGTCGCCGGCAGCGTAAAGTACCAGGCGAGCGCGAGTGAGCGGAAGACGTAGATGCCGCCGAGCAGTGCGAGCTTGTTCCAGCGCTGGCCGGCCCAGCCGAAGAACAGCGAGCCAAGCACGTTGAAGCCGCCGATCATGCCCAGCGTCTGCGCGCTCAGCATCGGATCGAGGCCGCAGATCGCGAGATAGGACGGCAAGTGCGTGGTGAGGAACACGAGCTGCATGCCGCAGACGAGATAGGCGCAGGTCATCACCACGAAGGAGGCGTTGCCGAAGGCGGTCTTCGCCGCGATCATGGCCGTGGCATCGACGATCTCGTCAGTCGCGGGCTTCGGCAGCGGGACCGCGTCGACACGCCCGGCATACCAGGCCGCGGGGATCATCAGCACCGACATCACCACGAAGCCGGCGAGCCCGACGCGCCACCCGAATCCCTCGTTGAGCATCTGCCCGATTGGCGCCGACAGCAGCGCGCCGAGCGAGCCCGCGCCCGAGACGATGCCAAGCACGGTGGAACGCACCATTGCGGGCACCGCGCGCGCCGCCACCGACATCGCGATCGCAGCGGCGGTGCAGGCGAGCGAGGTGCCGATCAGCACTCCGGCGCCGATCATGATGGCGACGAGACCGTTCGCGGTTGCCATCAGCACCAGGCCCGCGATGTACATGAACGAGCCCACGATCATGATCGGACGGAAGCCGTAGCGCGTGGTCATCGCGCCGGCGAGCGGCTGGAGAAAGCCCCAGGCGAGGTTCTGCACGGCCAGCGCCAGCGTGAAGTCGGAGATCGACAGATGGATGTCGTGGGTCAGCGGCTGCATGAAGATGCCGAGGCTCTGCCGCAGCCCCATGCTCAGCGTCAGCATGATCGAGGCGCCGATCAGGATGGGCAATGTCGGGCGCAGGACCTGCAACAGGGGCATTTTCGTCTCCCTCATCGGCGCCGCGCGAGCGCCGTCGTCTGCAATATCGGTTGATTTTGGTTACACAGACCTGTGTACTTAGGCTATGGTTAGCGCGCGCTGTCAAGCCAACAGGACATTCACCGCCGCATGGCTCCCCCGCCCGCCCCACAGACGATGAAAGAGCGGATCCTCGAGACCGCCGACAAGCTGTTCTATCTGCAGGGCATTCGCGCCATCGGCGTCGACACCATCGCGGCCGAGATCGGCATCTCCAAGCGCACGCTCTACAACCACTTCCCCTCCAAGGACGCGTTGATCGCGGCCTATCTGGAGCGCCGCTTCGTGCAGCCCCGCCCCTCGGACAAGCCCCCGGCCGAGCAGATCCTCGCCACGTTCGATTCGCTGCAGCGCCGCTTCGCCGCAAAAGACTTTCGCGGCTGCCCGTTCGTGAATGCGGTCGCCGAGCTTGGCCGGGCCGACCGCGCCGTGAAGAAGATCGCCATCGCCTTCAAGGAAAGCCGCCGCGTCTGGTTTCGCGACCGCCTCAACGAGCTTGGCGTTGCGAACGCGGAGGCGCTCGCAACGCAGCTCGTGCTGCTGGTCGACGGCTCCATCGCACAGGACCTCGTCCGCGACGACCCCGCAATGGCGCGTGCCGCGAAGGAGGCGGCGACGGTGTTATTGCGAAATGCGGGGGTGGATGTGGGAGATGAGACTGCGGTGAAGCGAGGCAAACGGCCGGCCCGGCATCCCTGAAGTAGCTACGAGATCAGAACCCGATCCGCCCGCCGCAAGAAGGCCGGGCAGGCCAGCACGCACTCCAGCGGCCAACCCGTTGGCCGAGCTTGATTTCGATCTCTTGAAGGGAGCGCGCCGGTATCCCTGAGGGAGTAGCGAAGAGCGAACAGCTGGTGCCGCAACTTATGGCCGCACTTCGTGACCGAGCCTATTAACATAGTTAAATTGATTTAATTTGATTTATCGTATTTAATATTTCCGCCAGCCCCGGAGAGAACCCATGCCTGACCAGGACGACCGCCGCGAATTTCTAAAGACCTGCGGAAAGTTCGCAGCCGTGACACCTCCAACTATAACGCTGCTGCTCTCCACCTCCCTCACGTCCGATGCAATTGCTAAATCGGGTGCGAGCGCGGTCCATCACCACCACGGCAACAATGGCTGGGGTAACGGCGGCGGCGATGGCAGCCCCAACGGCAAGGACGACAGAGGCCGCTAAACATTTTTCGGCTGCACCGCAGTTGAAACGGCTCGCCGGTCACCAATTTTTCCGACGCCCATTCCTATATCGGTAATGCAGTCCAGTCGGGCCCCAGCTCTTCCCATTGCCCCCGGAGCTGGGGCTCATTTTTGTTCGGCTAGGAACGACTTGCCGATTGCCAAGTTTTCCCGTGGCCCTCCCCAAGGGGGCAGCTGCTTCGCCAAGGCAGCTCAACAGCCCCAGCTTCACCGCCCTGAAGCTGGGGTTCCTTTTGCTGTCTCAATTGCCTCCCGCCTGGCCGGATCTTCTTCAGCGCGTCATGGACGCGCTGGCCGAAGCCGCGATCCTGAAGCAGTGAGCCTGACGTATTGAAATCCGATGTTTACCTATGGTAGATTGCCATTTTTTCCCGATAGTTCTTTTTGTGCTGGGGAGAACATCCATGCGAAGCTCTCGCGCAATCCTTTATGCCCAACAACTTAGCGAACTCACTTCTCAGCTCTCAGAATTGGAATATCTTCGAGGTCTGGTCGAAGAAGCAGAGCGAAGCGCCCACGCTGTGCCTCCATTACGCTTGACACATCCTGCTTCGCGCCGCCTTCGAAGTCGTAAACCAGGCGCCCTGTCTGTCCGCCTCCGTCGCCTCGCGCCACCAAGCTGGAATGCAGGAGCTATCAGCCCCCCTGACAACGACAACCAAGTCGATCAGACTTTGCTGGAGCCATTCCCCGACGGATGGTGGGCTTCCCCCTAAAGCCTCTCCCAGCGCTGACCCGACGAAGGGATTTGATCCTATGCACCACATCCAGAGTACGCATATTGCCGCGATATTAAAACTGACCGCCCGGCAGCTTGAAGCACTTCGCAGCCCCCGAGAGATCCAAAAAGGAATATTCCGAAATCCTCGTTTTGAGAGAGAAGGTAAAACTGGTGACCGATCAGAAGAAGGCTCGCCGGCAATCCTTGCTCGGTGTCTGCCACGCGCCTGGTAAATGATCCTGAACTCCACGATCACGTGTCCCAAGTGCGGTCACGCTGCTGCCGAGGTCATGCCGACCGACGCTTGCCAGTTCTTTTATGACTGCAAACGCTGCGGCGAGCGTCTGAAGCCGCTCCCCGGCGACTGCTGCGTGTTCTGTTCCTTCGGCACCGTTCCCTGTCCGCCGGTTCAAGAGAACGGCACGGGCTGCTCTAACTAGCTGCCCTGAAGGGAGTGGATGCAGCACAAGAGGAGTGGTGCGAGCGTTTTGCGGCATGCTTGACACGTCACGACAACCCAAGGGAGCATCTGGCGTTTTTTTCATCTTTTGGAGATTGCCACGATGACTACCATCCACATGGACTCGTCCGTCAGCCAGACCGCCACCCGCGCCGTTATGAACGGAGGAGTTCTGAGCTGCACAAAGACCAGCGACAAGGATGTTTATTCTCATTCGATCTGGGCGACCGAAAGCAACATCCGGCAGTTCACGATGCACTAAGGGACAGCATCGTCATCCCGCCCGGTTCGAGCGTGACGACATGGATATTCCGCACGCGGCCGGGAAAATCGACGTGGACCATGGACTTCGAACTCAAGGAAAAGGCTGCCTGACGCGCCATATGAAACAGCCTCTCTCGGAAATCCGGGAGCGGTCACCTGAATGACCGAACTGAAAGGAACAATCGCCATTTCGGCGTAGTTGACCTTCTTTACACCGGAGAAGGTCATGAATCGAAAATCGCTTCTTCTTACAGCCGCACTGTCCTTCGCTGTTGCCGCACCGGTCCTCGCACAAGGCGGCGGAGGTGGTGGTGGCGCGGGTGGCGCGGCCGCGAGCGGCGGCGCGTCCGGATCATCCGCGAGCTCAGGTGCAGGCACTGGCACGTCTGGCGCCGCCAATGGAGGTCCCTCGGCCCCATCCGGCATGGGCACAAACGCAACCTCAACCGGCGCTCACACCAATAACTCTCCAACCAACCCGAACGTTCAGCCCCCGACGCCGAACGGCAACACCGCGAGCACACCGGCCGCACCGGGCAGCTCGGGCGCGGGCAGCACCGCGACCGGATCGACACAGACCGGCACGCCAAACGGGAGCGACGGGTCCGGCATCACGGCGACCAATGGTGCCAACAGCGATAACAGGGACCAGATGAGCCCCGCTGAGCAAGCAAGGACGGGGATCAAGACGCTTCCGCAAGATCAAACTCCAGGAGCCGTCAGTGCGCCGGGCGTTGGCGTCGGTCATGCGGCGAACGGCTTGCCGATCGGTACGCCAGGTTCGGGGACCAGCAACGTCGATCAGAAGTAACCCGGACTTTCGGTCCACATGGATTCCATCGCTTGAGCCGAGACGCCGCGGCGTACTGGATTCCCCGCCTGCGCGGGGAATGACAGCAGAGTTCGTGGGATTTTCGGAGTGCTAGCAGCATGCTCCTGTTTTGCCCGACGAGTCAAACGGCATTGCGGTCCAGCATCAGCCGTTTTGCGGCCGACGTAAGCCATTGATCCGACTAGCGTCGGCTACTGTGCATGGGGTTGTTTTCGCGTTTTTTTTTGCGCCGGCCTGTGCGAGCGGCCTCACGCCGCGTGCGACACCACACGATTGCGGCCGTCGTGCTTGGCGCGGTACAGCGCAGTGTCGGCGCGCTTGAGGACGTCGCCAACCGCCTCGCCCTTCTGCTCCAGCGTGGTCAGGCCGATCGAGATCGTGACCTCGATGCGCTTGGTGCCCTTGTGAATTGCAAAGGGCTCGCCGGCGATCGAGCGGCGCAGGCGCTCGGCGACCATGCCGGCGACGTGGAGATCGGTCTCCGGCATCACGATGACGAATTCCTCGCCGCCGTAGCGACAGGCAAGGTCGATGCCGCGGATCGACTTGCGCACCCGCACGGCGAATTCGCGCAGCACGTCGTCGCCGGCGTCGTGGCCGTAATTGTCGTTGATCGACTTGAAGTAGTCGATGTCCAGGATCATCAGCGCCAGCGGCTTGCCGCGGGTCGCGGCCTGTTCGGCGAGCGTCGCGAGATGGCTCTCCATGTAGCGGCGATTGTGCAGCCCGGTGAGCGCATCGGTGATCGCCATCTCGATCGAGTTCTGCACGTTGTCGCGCAGATGGTCGGTGTAACGGCGGCGGCGGATCTGGGTGCGGGCACGCGCCAGCAGCTCGATCTTGTCGATGGGACGCAGCAGATAGTCGTTGACCCCGATCTCGAGCCCACGCAGCAGCCGCGTGGCGTTCTCGGGGTCGGCGATCGCCAGGATCGGCACATGCCGCGTGCGCTCCAGCGAGCGCGCCTGGCTGCACAGCCGAAGGCCGTCGAAATCGTTGAGGTCGAGCGAGACGATCAGCAGATCGTAATTGCCCTCGGCGGCGTGGAACAGCGCTTCCGTCGGGTTCGGCTCGACGTCGATGGTGTGCTCGGCGGCGAGGATCGTCGCCAGCCGCTCATAGGAGGACTGGCGGTCGTCGACCAGCAGGATGCGGCCGCCCTTGCCGGTGTCGGAGATTGCACTGCGCTCTGGCGCCTGCATGCCGATCTCGAGCGAGGTGATGGCGCGCATGCGCAGCTCGTCGGTCATCATCTTCAGCCGGGTCAGCGAGCGCACGCGCGCGATCAGCACGACATCGGAGACGGGTTTTGTCAGGAAATCGTCGGCGCCGGCTTCCAGCCCGCGGTTGCGGTCGGCCGGGCTGTCGAGCGCGGTGACCATCACGACGGGAATGTGGTGCGTGGCCGGATCGGTCTTGAGGCGGCGGCAGACCTCGAAACCGTCCATGTCCGGCATCATGACGTCGAGCAGGATGATGTCGCATTCGGCGCGGGCGCAGATCGCCAGCGCCTCGGTGCCGTTCGCGGCGGTCATCACGTCGAAATATTCGGCGGACAGGCGAGCTTCGAGCAGCTTGACGTTGGCAGGGACGTCATCGACGACGAGGATACGCGCGGACACTGTGAACTCACTTCCTATCCGATGAAACGTCGGACCGTCTCAATAAATTTGCCGACCGAGATCGGCTTGGACAAATAGGCTTCGCAGCCGCCCTCGCGGATGCGCTCTTCGTCGCCCTTCATCGCGAACGCCGTGACGGCGACGACGGGAATACTGCGCAGCTCCGGATCGTCCTTGATCCAGCGCGTCACCTCCAGGCCCGAGACCTGCGGCAATTGGATATCCATCAGCACGAGGTCGGGCCGCATCTTGCGAACGAGGTCGAGCGCCTCGTAGCCGTTGCTGGTGCCGGTGGTCTGGTAGCCGTGCGCCTCCAACAGGTCGCGGAAGAGCTTCATGTTGAGCTCGTTGTCTTCCACGATCAGGACGGTCTTAGCCATCCCGCCCTCCTGATTGGTCCGCAGACCGATGCATGTGACGCCTCAGGCGCCGGTCGCCGGCGCTTCGAAAACTGGATTCAAACTAGCCTCGAATTCGCTTGAGTTTCGTTAAACCCGAGGGCCGACTTTCTGCGATGTGGTTTCCAGTTGCTTGTCGGGGGTCACAAGACTCAGGAACGAGACTCGGGCATGGTGACCCCAAAGTAGACACCGAAAGTTAACGGAAAGGCAAACCGGCCACGTGAAAAAGCCTGTTCACAACCCGCGCGAAGTCGCTGAAATCGTTGCGCTTCAGGCGCTGTCTTTCGTCGCGGGCGAACCCGAGCGGCTGGGCCTGTTCCTGGCCGAGACAGGGGTCGGCCCGGAGACGCTGCGCAATGCCGCCTCGGACCCCAATTTCCTGCTCAGCGTGCTCGATTTCGTGATGCGGGATGACGCCACCGTGAAGGCCTTTGCCAGCGCTGCGGAACTGCATCCGACCAACGTTGCCGCAGCGCGGCAGGTTCTCGGCGACGCGCTCGGCGACCCCAATTGGGAGCGCGACGTGCCGTGACCTCCCTGGAGACGGCCGGGCCCCGCTGCTTCTGCCGGGATTGTTCGGCCGATCTGGATATCGGCGTTCGGCGTTGTTCCGCCTGCGGTTCCCCCCGCCTCGCCCGCCACCGCGCACTCGCAAGCCTGACCATCGCCCATATCGACTGCGACGCCTTCTACGCGACAGTCGAGAAGCGCGACAACCCCGACATCGCCGACAGACCCGTCATCATCGGCGGGGGCAAGCGCGGCGTGGTGTCGGCCGCCTGCTATATCGCGCGCACCTACGGCGTGCGCTCGGCCATGCCGATGTACAAGGCGCTGGAAGCCTGCCCGCATGCGGCCGTCATCCCGCCGGACATGGCGAAATATGTCCGGGTCGGGCGCGAGGTGCGCCAGGCCATGAAGGCGCTGACGCCGCTGGTCGAGCCGCTCTCGATCGACGAGGCGTTCCTCGATCTCTCCGGCACCGAGCGGGTGCACGGCATGATCCCCGCCAAGGTGCTGGCGCGGTTCGCACGCAACATCGAGCGCGACATCGGCATCAGCGTCTCGGTCGGCCTCTCCTGCAACAAGTTCCTGGCCAAGATCGCCTCCGACCTCGACAAGCCTCGCGGGTTTGCCGCGCTCGACCAGGAGGAAGCGCGCTTGATGCTTGCGGAGAAGCCCGTCGGTTTCATCTTCGGCGTTGGACCCGCGACGCAGGAGCGTCTGGTGCAACGCGGCTTCCGCATCATCGCCGACCTGCAGAAGGCCGACGAGATCGAGATGATGCGGCAGTTTCCGAGCGACGGCCGCAGGCTGTGGCGGCTCGCGCGCGGCATCGACGACCGCCGCGTCGAGCCCGATCGGGGCGCCAAGACGATTTCGAGCGAGACGACGTTCGAGACCGACATCCGCGATTTCGCGACGCTGGAGAAGATACTGTGGCGCCTCTGCGAGAAGACGTCGTCTCGCCTCAAGAGCAGCGAGCTCGCCGGCCTGACCGTCACGCTGAAGCTGAAGACCGCGGATTTCCGCCAGCGGACCCGCTCGCAGTCGATCACGGCCCCGACGCAGCTTGCCGCGAAGATCTTTTCGATCTGCCGCGAGATGCTGGCGAAAGAGATCGACGGCACCGCCTTCCGCCTGATGGGCGCCGGCGTCAGCGCGCTACGCGAGGGTTCAGTCGCCGACGACACCGACATGCTCGACCGCCGTGCCGCCCACGCCGAGCGCGCGGTGGACAGCTTGCGCAAGAAATTCGGCAGCGCCGCGGTGATCCGCGGCATCGCATACGAGGGACCGGAGAAGGCGCAGGAGTGATGACAGGCGAACGCAATCTCGGCGCACTGTTGAGAGACATGAAGCCGGAGATGCGGCCGGAAATCTTCGTGTTCTGCACGATCCCGACAGACCAGTCGATTCCCGCAGCGCTCAGCCCCTTGCTGACGTTCCGCGAGCAGGAAGGAACGACGCTCGTGATCCCACGCGAACAGGCCGAAGCGGCGGGACTACGCCACGCATTTGCATCGTGCCTGATCACCCTGACGGTTCACTCCGCACTCGATGCGGTCGGTTTCCTGGCGGCGATCACGGCACGTCTCGCCGCAGCCGGCATCAGCGTGAACGCCGTTTCGGCGTTCCACCACGATCATCTTTTTGTGCCGGCTGACAGGGCAGACGACGCGATGGTTCTTCTGCAAGATATATCCAAGGCTACGCACTCGTAGCCCGGATGGAGCGCAGCGCAATCCGGGACGACGCATCTGCAGACACAGCTTCCCGGATTACGCTTCGCTCCATCCGGGCTACGGGAAAGATCTCAATCCGCGACCGCCACCGCCTCGATCTCGATCATCCATTCCGGCGCGGCGAGCGCCGAGACGCCGACGAGCGTCGAGGCCGGCGGCTCCATGCCTTCGAAGAACGCCGAGCGGGCCTTGCCGATGATCGGGCGCAGCTCCGGCTTGTAGTTCACGACGAAGGTCGTGATCTTCACGATGTTGGCGTAGCTCGCGCCGGCTGCTTTCAGCGCGTGCCCGAGATTCTGCATCACCTGCGTGGTCTGCGCGGCGAGATCGCCCTCGCCGACGATCCGCCCTTCCTCGTCCACCGATACCTGGCCGGAGATGTAGATCGTCCGCGCCCCCGTGGCAGTGACGACATGCGAATAAGCGGGATTGTGATGCAGGCCGCTGGGGCGGAGATGATCGAGCTTGGGCATGATGCCTCCCGGATGTTTGTGGTTGGGAGGGAGCCTAGCCAGAGACCGCGTTGCAGGCCAGCCCTCAATTGCAGGGCTTGCTGTCCTTCGCGTCGAACTTGCCCATCGCGCCCGAAATCACAAAATCGTTGTAATCGAGCACGAGCTGGCGCGAGACGCCGTTCTCGTAGAGCTCGAACGCCATCGCATAGACCGGCGTCTGCTCGCCTTCCTTCTGCTGGGCCTCGCGGTCGAAATAGCTGACGGTGACGGGCCAGCGCTTGAGCGACTTCATGTGCTCATCTGACGTCGACGGATCGGGCGAACCTTCGCGCTCGGCCGGGATCGGCTGGCCGATCACGGTCAGCGTGTTGTAGACCTTCTGGCCATCGTCGGAGCCGTCATAGACGGAGAGCTCGAGCAGCGACTTGCCCTCCTTTGCGGCGGCAATGATGCGCTGGATCTGTTCGGTCGGAAACACGATCTTGCCGTCGAGCGTAAAGTTCTTCGGCGCCGGCAGCTTCAGCTTGACGTTGATGTGGTCGCCGTCGCGCTCCGCCGAGCCGTCGACCCGGCCGGCATCCGCCTCGTTCATCCGCGTCTCGATCTTAAAGCGGTAGCTTTTGCCGCCGGCGTCCTCCCAGGAATTGGAGCGCAGGTCGCTGAGCGTGACCTTGCCCTCGCCGCTGTCGAGCTCGGAGACCTGGCGGAATTCGGAGGTGTAGCCCTCGCACGAACTTCCGGTGAAATTGTAGAGGATGCGCCCGCGCGCGCTGTTGATCGAATTGGAGCGCGATTTCACCAGGCTCAAATCATAGAGCGCCTGATGCGCGAGGAACGGACCGTTCGCGGCCAGCGCCCCGCCTCCGGGGCCGAGAGCGGCCGCCGCGAGCGCCGTCACACCGAGCGAAGTCCGGAAAAGGTGCAGCATGTCTGGTCCCTGGGGAAAGCGCAGATTCGACATTTTAATGAACGTTCCATTGCGTCGCAACTGAGGCCGTTTCACGTAAAGTTGCGGCCTTTGCGTTGAACCTCCTGCCCTGCCTCAACAAAATGCCACCCCCGAGGGTTGCTTGCATGTGGCGGCACGATGGGCGAAACAGGGCCCGCCGGGCTGCGACGGATCTGCCCGGCGGATGGATTTTTGGACAACGAGGTCGGACATGGCGGGCACGGTCGAGCAGAAGCTGGCGGAACAGGGTATCAAGCTGCACGAGGCTCCCACCCCCGTGGCCAATTACGTGCCGTTCGTGCGCACCGGTAATCTGCTGTTCGTCTCGGGCCAGGTTTGCTTCGATCCCGCCGGCAAGCTGATCGCCAAGGGCAAGCTCGGCGCCGGCGTGACCATCGAAGAGGGCGCGGCGGCCGCCCGCGGCTGCGCCGTCAACCTGCTGGCCCAGGTCAAGGCGGCGCTCGGCGACCTCGACAAGGTCGTTCGCGTGGTGCGCCTCGGCGGCTTCATCAACTCGGCGCCGGACTTCCTGGACGGGCCGAAGGTCCTCAACGGCGCCTCCGATCTGATGGTCGCCGCCTTCGGTGACAAGGGCCGTCATGCCCGCACCACCGTCGGCGTCGCCTCCCTGCCCGCGGATGCGGCGGTCGAGGTCGAAGGCGTGTTCGAGGTCGCCTGAGGCGAATGCGCGCTCCTGATTGGTTGACAGCCCGCCCGGTCGCCCATCGCGGCCTGCACGACATTTCCCGCGGCATCGTCGAGAACATGCCGGGCGCGGTGCAGGCTGCGATTGCGGGCAATTTCTCGATCGAGGTCGACATCCAGCTCTCCGCCGACGGCGAGGCCATGGTGCATCACGACCATGCGCTCGGCCGCCTTACCGAGGCCACCGGCCCGCTGGTCGAGAAAACCGCCACTGAACTGAAGGCGCTCACGTTCAAGGACACGGCCGAGCGGATGATGTCGCTCAGCGACCTCTGCGGCCTGGTCGCCGGCCGCGTGCCGCTGGTGATCGAGGTCAAGAGCCATTTTGACGGCGACCGCAAGCTGATGAAGCGGATGGCCGAGGTGCTGGCATCCTATGACGGCCCCGCCGTCGGCATGTCCTTCGACCCGGACCAGGTGCTGGCGCTGCGCGAGCTGTTGCCCTCCCGCCCCCGCGGCATCGTCGCGCAGCGGAGCTATCAGGACGAATACTGGGCTTACCTGACCCGGGAGCAGCGCGACAGCATGCTGTACCTGCGCCACGGCTTCCAGACCCAGCCGCATTTCGTCGCCTTCAGGGTCGACGACCTGCCCGCCCCCGCCCCCTGGATCGCCCGCAATGTGTTCGGCTGCGCCCTGCTCGGCTGGACCGTGCGTACGACCGAGCAGCGGACGCGGGTCGCACAACATGCGGATCAGATGATCTTCGAGGGCTTCGTACCGTAGGCTTGATGTTTCCCACTCTTGAAGTCGCTGCTGCAATGCACGATCTTGGGCATGATGGCACCATCCGAAATCACCCTTGAGGCCGTACCTTCCATTGGCGAAGTATCGCCGGACGACTGGGACGCCTGCGCTAGTCCCGGCAAGTCTTGTAATGGGCATGGCAAGGGAACCTCATCCGGGCTTCCAGGCGATTCTCTCGGCCTCTCAAAGCCTGCCTATAACCCCTTCGTCTCCCACGCGTTTTTATCGGCCGTTGAGAAATCGGGTTCGGCCACGATCCGCACCGGCTGGGGGCCGCGGCATCTCGTGGCCAAGATCGACGGTCGCGTCGCCGGCGTCGTGCCCTGCTACCTGAAATCGCACTCGCAAGGCGAATATGTCTTCGACCGCGGCTGGGCCGATGCCTATGAGCGCGCCGGCGGGCGGTACTATCCGAAGCTGCAGGTTTCGGTTCCCTTCACGCCGGCCACGGGACCGCGGCTGCTGGTTCGCGAAGGCGTCGACCACGAGCGCATCACGGAGGCACTGGCGAGCGGGCTGGTGGCGCTGTGCGGCGTCAGCAAGGCTTCCTCGGTGCACGTCACTTTCGCCCGCGAAGCGGAGTGGAAGCTGCTCGCCAAGCACGGCTTCCTCCAGCGCACCGACCAGCAGTTCCATTGGCACAACGAAGGTTTTGCGAGTTTCGACGATTTCCTGGCGACGCTGAACTCACGCCACCGCAAATCGATCAAGCGCGAGCGGCGCGATGCACTGGCCGCCGGGGTCACGATCCACTGGCTCACGGGCAAGGACATTACGGAAGACGCATGGGATGCGTTTTTCATGTTCTACATGGAGACCGGCTCGCGCAAATGGGGCCGGCCTTATCTGACGCGGGAATTCTTCTCGCTGATCGGCGAGACCATGAGCGATGACGTGCTGCTGGTGATGGCCCGTCGCAACGATCGCTGGATCGCGGGCGCGATCAACTTCATCGGCTCGGACACGCTGTTCGGACGCAACTGGGGTGCGGTCGAGCATCATCCCTTCCTGCATTTCGAAGTCTGCTATTATCAGGCGATCGACTTCGCCATCAAACGCGGGCTGGCGAATGTCGAAGCCGGTGCGCAGGGCGAGCACAAGATCGCACGCGGCTACCTGCCGCGGACCACCCACTCCGCTCACTTCATCGCCGATCCGGGCTTGCGCCGCGCCATCGACGATTACCTCAAGCGCGAGCGCGCCTATGTCGCGGAAGCCGGACGTGAGCTAGCCGAGCTCGGCCCGTTCCGCAAAGGCGCCGACGAGGCGCCTTGACGGTTCGTTGCGGCTGGTGACAGTAAGCGCAAATTCTAGGGAGCCGCCGCCATGACCGCCTACGACCCCAACAACATTTTCGCAAAGATCCTGCGCGGTGAATTCTCCTGCCACAAGGTTTACGAGGATGAGCACGTGCTCGCGTTCCTCGACATCATGCCGCGGGTACCTGGCCACACGCTGGTGATTCCAAAAGCACCTGCCCGCAACATCCTCGACATCAAGCCGGACGACTACGCCCATGTCGCCCGCGGCGCGCACAAGATCGCTGCCGCAGCGATGACGGCGTTCAAGGCCGACGGCATCACCGTGCAGCAGTTCAACGAGGCGGCCGGCGGACAGGTGGTGTTTCATCTCCACATGCACGTGATGCCGCGCCACGACGGCGTGGCGATGCTTCCGCCCGCCAGCCGCAAGGAAGACGTCAAAGTGCTGGAAGAGAACGCGACCAAGCTGATCGCGGCGTTGAAGGCGGTTTGAGTCTCAGCTCCCGTAGCCCGGATGGAGCGAAGCGCAATCCGGGACCGTTGCCCCCGTGCCCCGGGGGAGCAAGGGGGGGGGGGGGGGGCCGGGGTGTAAGGGGGGGTATAACCCCCCCGCGGGGCGGGCCCCGGGGGGGGGGGGGGCCG
>NZ_JBVVPM010000065.1:0-28148 GCF_055811255.1 Bradyrhizobium sp. MI1.11 | reverse complement strand
CCAATGCACGCCCCAATGGGGGTCCACCCCCCCCCCCCCCCGCTCCCCGGGGGGTTCACGGGGGTTGGCGCCCCCCCCCCCGCCCCCGGGCGGCCCCCACCCCAACCCGGGGACCGTTCCCGCATTCCGCTTCGCTCCATGCGGGCTACGATGACCGCCTCTTACTCCGTCTGGAAATCCCCCGGCTGCGGCGCGGCCAGTGGCGTGAACTCGCAGCGATCCGGTTTGATGTCGATCAGCGGCGTGTTGTCGAGGCAATCGAGCCCGCGCACCAGAATCGCGTTGCCCTCGATGCCGACCAGCTTCACGATCGACGTCCCGATCGGATTGGGGCGCACCGGCGAGCGCAGCGAAAACGTGCCGCGGGTCTTTTCGTTGTTCTTCGGGCTTTGCAGGACGATGTCGCGGCGCGACTTGTCGAGCCAGTAGAGCACTTCGAGATTGCTGTAGAAATCGACACCTTTGATCGCCGGCACGAATGGCTCGAAGACCTCGAGCCGGCATATCGGGCCGTCATGCCGGCCCTGCCGCGGGGTCTCCAGCCGCGAGCTCCAGGGCGTGCGGATGCGGCCGATAAAGACGAGGCCGGCATCCTGCGTCGGCGGCAGCTCGATGGAGACTTCACCCTCGCGGAGCTCGTTTTCGCGAACCATATTTCCAAATCCCTGCTGTTCGCCGGCAGTTTTAGCCCAACCACCACTTGCCGGCCAGCATGAAGACTTCGCCCGCGACCACGCCCGCGAAGATCGAGCGGCGGGTCAGCAGGAAGACGACGAGGCCGGCGCCGACCGCACCGTAGCGCAAGGCGTCCGGCACGCTCGCAAGCGCACCGGGCGGCTCGACCACGATCTGGGCGATGACGCCGGCCAGGATCGCGGTGGCGACCGCCCGTACCCAGACCAGAAGCTCGGAGCCTTCGTCGATGCCGCCGCCGAACCACAGGCCCAGCATGCGCCATATCTGGTTGGGAACAACGCCGGCGACGAACAGCACCGCCAGCGCGTGCCAGTCGCCAATGAGCTGCGCAAAACTCATGCACGCACCTCCCGCCACCAATGCACGCCATAGGCGATGGTGCCGGCCACGAGGCCGCTGACGAGGATGTCGAGTCCGGAGTTCATTTTCGCGGCCAGCGGATACAGCAGAACCCCTAGCGCAAGTGCGACGACATCGGCGACCTCGCGGCTGTTGCGTGCGGTCGAGAACAGGAAGGACAGCGGCGTCAGCAAAAGGATCGCCGCCCCAAGCGTCTGGGTCAGATTCGCAGCAAGGAAATAGCCGACCGTGTTGGCGGTGAGACACACCGAGACAAGACCGAAGCCAAGTCCGTTGACGAAGGCGATCCGGCGTTCACGCGGCACCTGCGGCAGGAAGCGATGGCATTCGACCCACAGTGTCACTGCAGTGAGATGCGCCGCGAAAAACAGCTCGCGCCGTTTCGTCGTCGGCGTGCGCATCAGCGGCAGCACCGAGACCACCATCGGAAACAGGCGAATGGCGCTGACGGTGACCGCGATCGCCGACTGGATGACCGTCGCGCCGGAGCCGAGCGTGGTGATCAGGATGATCTGCGCCGGACCTGCCCAGACGAACAGCGTCGAGCAGAGCGCCCAGAGCAGGCTGAAATGGGTGTCGTGGGCGAGCGCGCCAATGCCGAGATAGGTCGCGAACAGGACGAGGGTGAGGATCGTCTGCGTGATCGAGCGCAGTCCCCACGCAAAGGCGCGCCAGGGACTTTGCCATTGAGGTGAATCGAGCGGAGGAAGCGCCACGGGAGTCTTGGCCGGGTGAGGAATCGTGCCTGCATAACGGGCAATACGGCGGCGGGCGTCAAGAAAGCGCGCGGCGGGGCTGGCATGCACGCGTGGTTGCCATTCGGGGCGCGTCCCCTACCCGCTCACACCGCGGTTCTTCAGCACGAAGCATGCCCCGCCCGCCTTGCGGATGCGACCGCAGAGTTCATCCGCCTCGCTCCGCGTATCGGCGCCGATGCGCACCTGGTAGAAGGCGCGCGTGCCTCGGCTGCGCATCACTGAGCTCAGCAGGCTCGGATCACGTTCGCCGATCACGGCGCCCAGCCGCGTGACCGCGCGGGAATACATAGCCAGTGCCCGGTTGCGGTCAAAGCCCGCGGCGAGCTGCACGCCCCAGATTTTTGCGGCCGCCAGCTCCACATGCTGTTCGAGCTCGGCGACGAAAGCATTTGGCGCGCGCTTCAAAAGCGCCATCAGATCGCGGCAGCTCGTCGGTGGCGCGCTCGGCGGACCCTTGCCCGTTGCGCCTGCCTTGGCCCAGGCATCGATGCTGGTGCCAGTGATGGCAAGAACGTAATTGCGGGTCTGCTCCGGCATGCTGCCGGTGCCGGCGAGCCATTCCTGCACCCGGCGCGGCCCGGCATTGTAGGCGGCCGCCGCCAGGCCGAGATTGCCGAACTGGTTGCGCAGCTCGTTCAGGAATTCCGCCGACTTCGGCAGCGCCTGCACCGGATTGAAGGGATTGAGCAGCCCGCGCTCGCTCGCGGTGCCCGGCATAAATTGCGCGATCCCCTGCGCGTGTTCGCCGCTGCGCGTCATGGGCCCCACCGCATCGGCCTGGAAGCGGCTCTCCTGCCAGATCACGCGGGCGAAGAACTCCAGCGGCAGATTGGCATCGCGCGCCGCGGCCTCGACGATCAGGCAGATCGATTCCCGCGTATCGCTCTCGCGCGCATCCGCGGGCTTCGCCGGCTGCACAGCGAGTTCTTCGACGCTGGGGACGGCGACGTCGGTTTTGGCGGGCGAACTGTCCCACGCAACAACCTGTGTCGCCGAGACAAGCAGCGCGGGGATGATGCACATCGCAATCTGCACCCATCGCGTGCAGGCATGACGGTGGCGCGCCTCGGCGCGGCATGCGACAGTGTGATCTGCCATGTTGTGGCATCGTGCCATGGTTCGACGAGTTGCCAATATATGCTGCCTGACCTGCTTCTCCCAATGCGTTACCCCGCCAAACGGATCCGCGCGATCCTTGTCCTCGCCGCATTCATCCTGGGCGTCGCGCCAGCCGCCGCGCAGGTGACGTCCCAAGTCACCTCTCAAGTCAATTGGCGGATGACCACGGAATACCCTGAGAATAACATCTCCGGGATTGGACTCGCGACCTTCGCAAGCCGCGTCTCCGACCGTACCCACGGTTTCGTGACCGTGACGAACGCCTTCGATAACCAACTCAAGATCAACTCGGGCGAGATGCCGCGCGCGGCGCTGGACGGCCGGATCGCGGGCGGCGATGCCTTCGCGGGCGCGCTCTCGGGCCTCGACCCTGTGTTCGGATTGTCCACCCTGCCCTTTCTCGTGCAATCGGTCGACATCGCCCGCGCCACCAATCTGCGGGCGCGCCCGCTCTACGAAAAAGCACTCGCTGCGCGCGGCCTCAAGCTGCTCTATGTGACGATCTGGCCGGCCACGGGCCTGTGGTCGGAACGGTGGCTCGAAGGTGCCGACGACCTGCCGAAACTGAACTTGCGAACCTATGATGCCAATTCCACCGAGGTCATGCGCGCGGCCGGCGCGAACGCGCAATTCCTGCCGATGGACGCGGCGCTCGCCGGACTGAGGGAACACCGGCTGAATGCCTTCCTCACCTCCGGCGACGGCGGTGCGGGGCGCAAATTGTGGGACTTTCTGCCGCATTTCACGGCCATCAACTACGCGATGCCGATCTCGATCGCCTTCGTCCGCAGCGACGCCTTTGCCGAACTGTCCGAACCGATGCAGCGCGAGGTGCTGGCCGCGGCGGCCGAGACAGAACAGAGCCAGCTCGCGCTACTGACCCACCGCACCATCGAGAACTATGCGCGCATGCGCGACAATGGCGTCCATATCGCCGAGCCGGCGCCCGCGTTCCTTGTCACGGAGCTGCGGAAGGCAGCAAAGGACGCGATCGCCGCCTGGGGAACCCGGGCAGGCGCGGAGGCGACCGCAATCGTCGAATGGGCGAGACAGCAATGAGGGAGCGGTAGCGGAATCTGCAATCAACGTCCTGCCGGTGTCGCTGCCTACCGCCCTAGTTCTTGACCGGACCCGGGATTTCGCCCCGGATGGCGCGGTCGAGGGCATCGATCAGCGCCTGGATCTCGATGAACTTGTTGCGCGCTCGCTCGGCCGTGTCGCGCACAAACGGAGCGGCCAGCACTTTCGCATGCGCATCCCTGTCCTCGATCATGTGATCACGGGCCTTCTTCAGAGTTTCAAGTCGCTCGCTCATCCGGCCTCTCCTGAAAAAAATCGTCCCGATCTCTCGTCCGGATTCGCCATTAACAAGACGCGGCGAACGAGCAACCCTCAACAGCCGCGGCAGATGTTCTTCAGCTTCGCTGCGGTTCTGGCCTCTTCCGCAACGAACGGGTCCTTGTAGGCAGCACGGGACCCATCGTTCTCCGCAGCAGCGGGCTTTCTTTCCTTTGGAGGAAACGCAGCATCGTAGCAGGCGAGACGTCCGCTCGTGCTTTCGATCGCCCGGCAGTCCGGCCCTGCCGCGACAGCGCCTTGCGACAGTGTGCCAAGTATCAATATGGCAAGCATCAATGCGACGAGAAGCGCTCTCCGGCGGATCCAGTCGACCAGACGAAATCGAGTCATACACGCTCCTGCTTAGTCGGCGGGAGCGCTGGTGACCCTCAGTCACCGGTCGATGCCAATGGAAGGCGGTGATGGCGCGACTCTACGCTTCCCTCCCGCGAATAGCGAGCTTTAAGGGATACGCGGTATCAAGAAGGCGATTTTCGGCCTGACAATGGTTGCGCGTTTGCCTTGGTCCGTGGCCTCGTTTAGGTCAAGCAATAGGCGGCGGTATCAACACAGGCGTGGCGACATGGTTACAATCTATTTCGATCTCGACGGCACGCTGACCGACCCGAAGCCCGGGATCACGCGCTCGATCCAGTACGCCCTGGAGCGGCTCAACGTCGCGGTGCCGAGCGCGGAGGAGCTGACCTGGTGCATCGGCCCGCCGCTGCATGCCAGCCTGCAAAAGCTCACGGGCAGCGCGGAACTCGCCGACCGGGCGCTGCTGCTCTATCGCGAGCGCTTCAGCGATGTCGGCCTGTTCGAGAACGAAGCCTATGCAGGCATCGTGGACACGCTGACAACGCTTGCCGCGACAACACCGCGCATGTTCGTGGCGACCAGCAAGCCCGCGGTCTACGCCACCCGTATCGTCGAGCATTTTGGCCTGAAACCGTATTTCGAGCGCGTGTTCGGTTCCGAGCTCGACGGCACGCGCGTCGACAAGCGCGACCTGCTGCGCTACGCGCTCGACGAAGCCAGGGTCGATCCCGCCAGCGCGATCATGATCGGCGACCGCAGCCATGACGTGGTCGGCGCCCGCACCAACGGCATGACCGCGATCGGCGTGCTCTATGGCTACGGCAGCGAGGCCGAGCTGCGGGACGCCGGCGCGCATCACATCTGCGCCGCGCATTCGGAGCTGCTCGGTCATTGCGTGATCTAGCCGATCAAGCGCTGACGGTCTCTATCGCCGCCAGCATGCCGGTCCTGGCGTGACAGTTCAGATACTCGAAGAACTGCTCGTCTGCAGCCGCCACAGTGACCTCGTGATAGAGCCGCAGTTTTGCTGAAGGGCCGAGCGTCGACAGGTACTTCATCGCGGCGCCGAATATCCTGACGTGGGTCGGATGCGATTCCGCCCACCGCTCCAGCGCTGCCAGGCTCTTCCACCAGCTTTGACCATAGGACTTTTCACTCGCGCTCCCGTCGGCTGCCAGCACGCCCATGTAACGGTTGGCGTAGCAGCCGATGCCGAGGCCCTCATCGCGCAGGAAATCCATGCCCTCGCGCAACACCGGTTCGACGTCGTCGAGATAGAGCTTTCGCTCCGAGGTCTCGGTATCGCTCCAATCCTGGCCTGATCGGATCAGGCAGAGATTGTCGTGCGCCTGCACGCGCAGCCGCGCGCCGTCGCGGATCAATTCGGGATTGCCGCCCGGCGACATTGGATCAGTCTGCGACAGCGGGATGCGATCACGCATGCCGCCCCAATAGGCGTGCTCCTGCACCTCGCCGCTCATGCCGCCGGCGATAGCGGCGACGCCCTCCGGCCGGCCGAGCGAGGAAAACAGCGTCTCGTGCCGCGCCACCGTGGGGCGCAGCACCTCGATGAAAGTGCCGATGCCCTCGCGCTGCGTTCCGGTCCAGGCCTCGCGCGCCGGTGCAAACCATTTGTCGAACCGCGCAATGTCGTCCCAATAGGCCACCGAGACGACGTTCTCGTAACCGGCCTGATCAACGTATTGCGCGCGGTCCCAATGCGAGGGCCCGCCTTCCGCGGCAAACCGTTCCGCGATGTCGGCGAGCGCGTCGGTCGCAGCCGCCGGCGCCGTGCCGCGATATTGAAGGCCGAAATAGGCCATCACGACCCGGTTCACCGCAGGCTTATAGCGCGCCACGAAGGACGGGTATGGCGGCTGGTAATCGTCCGGCACGCGCTTGTGGCGCGTGCGCGGGGTCTCGAGATGCAGAGGAATTGCGGATTCCATGAGCGTGCCTCCCTCGATTCCGGCGATCAGCTCGCCGCCGCGGCGATGTCCGTGGGCTCGACGGTGTCGACCGGCAGCGCAAACTGCTCGACGCGCTGGTAGCGCTTCTTGTTGAGCAGGAGCCGCGTCACGTCGGGGCGCGAATAATGCCCGGCTGGATCAGCGGCGTTCTTGGCGACACCGATGGCGCCAAGATCGATCTCGGCGATCAAGAGGCCCTCCTGGTCCGGCGCGAGCTTATCGCCGATCTGGCTGCCGTCGGGACCATAGATCGCAGCGAAGCCACCGCCGGCATGCAACAGCGCATGCTTGTCCGGTCGATCACACAGCTCGTCGATCATCGCTTGCGAGACCGTTGCGCAAGGGGCAAGCACGAAGCAGGAGCCCTCCACGGCATAGACGCGCGAGGCGGCGTTATTCACCTCGGCGCCGAGCGCCGGCGCGAACGGATCGTAGAGCGAAAAGCTCGGCCAGGCCGCGACATGGACCTGCTCGTTCTGGGCATACATCGCGTATTTCGACAGCGGCTGGAGATGCTCCCAGCAGCACAGTGCGCCGATGCGGCCGATGTCGGGCCGCGCATGCACGGCGAGATCGCTGCCGTCGCCCTCGCCATAGACCGTGCGCTCGGCATGGGTCGGCCGCAGCTTGCGGCGCTTTGCGATGGTCTCGCCATCCGGCCCGATCAGCCATTGCGCCAGATAAAGACTGCCGCCGTCGCGCTCGGACAGGCCGAGCACGGCAGTGAGCTTGGCCTTGTGCACGGCGTCGCGCAGCCGCTCGGCCTGCGGACTGTCATAAGACAACGAATTGTCGAAATAGCGCTGCACGAAGCCGCGGCCGATCGCCCAGGCCGGGGAATCCATCCAGATGTGCCAGGGGTAGCCGGGGATGAAGGCTTCCGGAAAGGCGATCAGCTTTGCGCCCTTCTCGGCGGCGTCCCTGATCAGGGCGATCGACTTGTCGATCGAGGCGTCGAGATCGAGCCAGGCAGGCGCCGCCTGCACCACCGCGACCTTGTATTTCGGATGTTCGATGCCCATTCCCACCTCCCTTGCCGGTTGATCGGAAGCCAGGTCCGATGCAGTCTATTTGACCAAGCCGGGACGGCGGGCGCTCGACCGCGGCGGAACAAAAACTCGACCGGACGGGATTCGCCGACCCGGTACGGGATTTGCCTTTCAGGCGGGACCTGCGCCGACACGCGATATTGCGGGATGTGAAAGGGAGGCTTTGCAGATGCCGATCCAGTTCACCACAGACGACAGCCCAGGCCACCGCCGCCTTGCGCTCTGGCAGGATATTGTCTGCGACGTCTTTGTCGGGCTCGACTGCAAGTCCGATCTTGGCAACGCCTTTCGCGGCTCGGTCACCCGGGCGCCACTGGGCAAGGCGGAATGCTCCGAGGTCTGTTCCGACCGTCAGCACGTGTTGCGCACGCCCTCGCGCATCGCGCGCTCGGATCAGGATTTCATCCTGATCGCGCTCGGCAATCGCGGCACCGGCGGCGTGGTGCAGGACGGCCGCGAGGCCGTGGTGCACCCGGGAGAGTTTGCGCTCTATGACACCACCCGGCCCTACGAGCTGAAATTCGACGGCATCTTCACGCAGACCATCTTCAAGGTGCCGCGCGAGATGCTGCAGCGCCGGCTCAGCGCGACCGAAACCCTAACCGCCAGCGCTTTCGGACCAGACTCGGCACTGCAGAGGATCGCCTACGATTTCATCTACCGGCTTTGCCAGAGCGCGGATCAGATCGATCCGCACCACGCCGCCGCGCTGTCGGAACAGGCCGTCGATGTCCTGGCGATGGCGCTGGGCGAGCGGCTAGGCAAGACGCCGCTGCCGTCCTCGACCCATCGCTCCGCCCTGCTCTACCGATTGAAGGCGCATATCCGGGCTCATCTTGCCGATCCCGACCTCTCGCTGTCCGAGACCGCAGCGGCGCTCGGCATTTCGTCCCGCTATGTCAACGATCTCCTCGCCGACGAGGAAACCTCGTTCCAGCGCTACGTCCTCGGTGAGCGCCTCGCTCAATGCAGACGCGATCTCGTCTCCCCCGTGCTCGCTCACCGCCACATCAGCGAGATCGCCTTCGCATGGGGCTTCAACGACCTCTCGCATTTTGGCCGCGTCTTCCGCGAGCATTTCGGGATGTCACCGCGCGATTTCCGGCAGAGCCAGTCGCGGCATTGACGCACGGGCAGCTGCGCGAAAATCTCGGCGCGGTCGGCTGGTCGTTGACCAAGGACCAGATCGCCAAGCTCGATACGGCGAGCAAGGTGACGCTGCCCTATCCTTACTGGCACCAGCGCACGGCCTTCACCGACCGCAACCCGCCGCCGGTGTAGCGACCGCGCGCGCGCGGCGCAGTCCGGCTTGAGCTGCATCAATCCGGCCCGCGCCGACAGTGGCATCGTGCGCTCCCGCGAGGCCGCCCGATGCGCCGATTTGCCATGAAGGCCCTGTTCACCGCTCTCAATCTCAACCGCGCCGAGCGGAGCGGGATCGATTGGGACCGCATCATCCTGATCGCCTCGACCGCCGTGACGGTTGGGCTCGTCGCGCTCTATGTGTTCGGTAAGTCGACCTCGCGCTGGTGAGCCCGCGAAGGCCGTTCCGACCCATGCCCGCGGTGCCGGGAGACCCGCGCCGGGCGCAGGAACCGCCCGTATCCTGCCGGGTTGCGATGCATCTCGCAATTTCCTAGTCCGGAGACGAACCACGGCTCGAATCAAGCCCGCCGCCATCATGTCGCCAGCCCCCATGGAGCACGCCGACGGCCTGCCGCAGCCGCAGCGTGGCCAGGCGGTCCTGACGATTGCGCTCGGCATCATCATGGCAGTGGTCGACAGCGCCATCGCCAACGTCGCGCTGCCGACGATCGCGGCCGACCTCGATGCAAGCCCGGCGTTCTCGATCTGGATCGTCAACGGCTACCAGCTCGCGATCACGATCTCGCTGCTGCCGCTGGCTTCGCTCGGCGAGATCGTCGGCTATCGCCGCGTCTATCTGGTCGGGCTGGTGCTGTTCACGCTTGCCTCCGCATTCTGCGCGCTGGCGCACACGCTGCCGCTCCTCACGATTGCACGCATCGTGCAGGGGTTCGGCGCGGCCGGCATCATGAGCGTCAACGCGGCGCTGGTGCGCTTCACCTACCCCCGCAGCCAGCTCGGCCGCGGCATCGGGCTCAACGCCCTCGTCGTCGCCTTCTCGGCCGCGGTCGGCCCGACGCTCGCGGCCGGCATCCTGGCGTTCGGCAGCTGGCCCTGGCTGTTCGCCATCAACGTCCCGCTCGGCGTGGTGACACTGGTGCTGGGCTTGCGCAGCCTGCCGCACACCAGGCCTGCGAGCCATTCCTTCGACTGGCAGAGCGCGGGGCTGTCCGCGATCACTTTCGGCGTCGGCATCGCGGCCGTCGATAGCGTCGGTCATGGCGAAGCGGCGATCACCTGCCTCGTGCAGTTCGCCATCGCGCTCGTCGCCGGCGCACTGCTGATCTACCGCGAGACCCACATGGCCTCGCCGCTGCTGCCGATCGACCTGTTGCGCATCCCGGTGTTCGCGCTGTCGATTGCAACCTCGATCGCCTCGTTCTGCGGGCAAATGCTGGCCTTCGTCGCGATCCCCTTCTACCTCCAAAGCCGCTTCGGCTATTCGGCGGTGCATATGGGGCTCCTGATCACGCCTTGGCCGATCGCGGTCGCGTTCGCAGCACCCCTCGCCGGTCGCCTGGTCGAGCATTACCCGGCAGGCCTGCTCGGCGGCATCGGCCTCACGCTGTTCGCCTGCGGCCTCGCTGCGCTCGCCTTGCTGCCGGCGGCGCCCACGCCGCTCGATGTGATCTGGCGGATGGCGCTGGCCGGCGCCGGCTTCGGCCTGTTCCAGACCCCCAACAACCGCACCATGATCGCAGCCGCCCCGCGCGAGCGTGCCGGCGGCGCCAGCGGCATGCTGGGGACGGCGCGGCTGCTTGGGCAGACCACCGGCGCAGCGCTGGTCGCGCTGTTCCTCGGCCGCTATCCGATCGAGGGAACCAGGATCGCGTTGCTGACCGGCGTCGGCTTCGCGCTCTGCGGCGCGGCGCTGAGCATGTTGCGGCTGTCGCCCGCGGGCGCGCGCGGCGCCGAGCATGTTCGTGTGCAGGACGACCAGCGCCTGCGCGGTGACTAGCCGAGCCCACGCGCACGCTACCACCCTTCCTATACACAACCGGTGCGTAGCTTAACTATCTGAACCAATGACGTATTGCCCTCCCGCTGTGGTTGCGCTTCACGGCGTCGGGGAATAAGGGGCACTTCATGCGATCATTTGGAATTGTGGCGCTCAGCGTCATGCTGGGCGGCTGCGCGTCTGTCACGCGCGGTACGACCGAAAATATCAGCATCTCATCAACACCGTCAGGCGTGGAAGCAATTGTCAGCGGAATGGAAGTTCCAACCACCTGCACCACGCCCTGCTCAGTGGTCGTCAAACGCAGCGCCGACATCTCGATTGCCTTCCAGAAGGAAGGCTATGAACCGCAGGTCGTTCCGCTCAGCCGAGACATACAGACCGGCGGAGCCGCCGGCTTTGCGGGCAATCTCTTGCTCGGCGGCGTCGTCGGCATGGGCGTCGATGCAGCGACCGGGGCGGCAACCGATCACAAGCCGAATCCGGTTATCGTAACCATGCAGCCCTCTGTCCCGCACGCAGCGCCGCGCGCTCCGAAAAAGCCGCGGCCGCCCCGCGCGCCGGAGGCTGGGACGTAAGGTCGGCACGACGGGATCGGCTACCTGAGCCTAGTTCCTGCCCGGCCCCGCCACGAGGCAACATCCAGCGCCAAACAAAAGGCCGGCTTCTCAGCCGGCCTTTTCAATTCATCGCGTGCAGATCAAACCTTGACCAGCGGGCTCTTGGTCGGCCCCTTCGAGCCGCCGGGGCCACCGGGCTTGGACTTGCCCGGCGGGCGCTTGCGGGCACCCGGGAGCTTCTCCTGCTTCGGCGTGACCGGACCCTCGACGAACTCGAAGCCGATCTTGTCCTTGCTCTCGTCGGCCTCGTCCTTGATCAGAACGACGCGGACATGGCCGCCACCCTTGAGCTTGCCGAACAGCACCTCGTCGGCCAGCGGCTTCTTGATGTGCTCCTGGATCACGCGAGCCATGGGACGTGCGCCCATCTGCTCGTCGTAACCATGCTTCACCAGCCAGGTCTTGGCGGGCTCGGACAGCTCGATGGTGACGTCGCGATCGCCGAGTTGCGCTTCGAGCTGAAGCACGAACTTCTCGACCACCGTACCGATCACCTCGACGCTGAGATGGCCGAACGACACGACGGCATCGAGACGGTTGCGGAATTCCGGAGCAAACTGCCGGTTGATCGCCTCGTGGTCGTCGCCTTCCCGCTTCGAACGCGTGAAGCCGAACGCCTGCTTGGCGAGATCGGACGCGCCCGCATTCGTGGTCATGATCAGGATCACGTTGCGGAAGTTGACCTGCTTGCCGTTGTGGTCGGTGAGCCGGCCGTGATCCATGATCTGGAGCAGCACGTTATAGAGATCGGGATGCGCCTTCTCGATCTCGTCGAGCAGCACCACGCAATGCGGATGCTGGTCGACGCCGTCGGTGAGCAGGCCGCCCTGATCGAAACCGACATAGCCGGGAGGCGCGCCGATCAGGCGCGACACGGTGTGCCGCTCCATGTATTCGGACATGTCGAAGCGCAACAGCTCGACGCCGAGCGACGCCGCGAGTTGCTTTGCGACCTCGGTCTTGCCGACGCCGGTCGGACCCGAGAACAGATAGCAGCCGATCGGCTTCTCCGGCTCGCGCAGGCCGGCTCGCGCCAGCTTGATCGAAGCGGCGAGCGATTCGATCGCCTTGTCCTGACCGAACACGGTGCGCTTCAGGGTCTGCTCGAGATGCTTGAGCACCTCGGCATCGTCCTTCGACACGCTCTTCGGCGGGATCCGCGCCATCGAAGCGATCGTGGTCTCGATCTCCTTGATGCCGATGGTCTTCTTGCGCTTGTTCTCGGCGACCAGCATCTGCGCCGCGCCGGATTCGTCGATCACGTCGATCGCCTTGTCCGGCAGCTTGCGGTCGTGGATGTAGCGCGAAGAGAGCTGCACCGCAGCCTCGATCGCCTCATTGGTGTATTTCAGCCGGTGGTAATCTTCGAAGTACGGCTTGAGTCCCTTGAGGATTGCGATTGCGTCCTCGACCGTCGGCTCGTTGACGTCGATCTTCTGGAAGCGCCGCACCAGCGCGCGGTCCTTCTCGAAGTGCTGGCGGTATTCCTTGTAAGTGGTCGAGCCCATGCAGCGGATGGTGCCGGAAGCGAGCGCGGGCTTGAGCAGGTTCGAGGCATCCATCGCCCCGCCCGACGTCGCGCCCGCACCGATCACGGTGTGGATCTCATCGATGAACAGGATGGCGTTGGGATGCGCCTCGAGTTCCTTCAGCACCTGCTTCAGGCGTTCCTCGAAGTCGCCGCGATAGCGCGTACCGGCGAGCAGCGTGCCCATGTCGAGCGAGAACACGGTCGCAGCCGCCAGCACCTCCGGCACTTCGCTGTCGACGATGCGCTTGGCCAGGCCCTCCGCGATCGCGGTCTTGCCGACGCCGGCCTCGCCCACGAACAGCGGATTGTTCTTCTGCCGGCGGCACAACACCTGGATCGCGCGGTTGATCTCGGAATTGCGTCCGATCACCGGATCGATCTTGCCGTCGCGCGCCTTCTTGTTGAGGTTGACGCAATAGGTCTCGAGCGCCTCGCCCTTCTTCTTGGCGTCGTCGCTGCCCTTGGTCTCGGTCTCTTCGTCGACGCCGCGCACGGGGCGTGCCTCGGAGACGCCCGGTCGCTTCGCGATGCCGTGGCTGATGTAGTTGACGGCGTCGTAGCGCGTCATGTCCTGCTCTTGCAGGAAATACGCGGCATGACTCTCGCGCTCGGCAAAGATCGCGATCAGCACGTTGGCGCCGGTCACCTCTTCGCGACCGGACGACTGCACGTGGATTACCGCGCGCTGGATCACGCGCTGGAAACCTGCGGTCGGCTTGGCGTCGTCGGCGCCGTCCGTCACCAGGTTCTCGAATTCGGTCTCAAGATAATTGACGAGGCTCGTACGGAGCTTGTCGAGGTCGACGCTACAGGCGCGCATGACGGCGGCTGCATCGGAGTCGTCGATCAGGGAGAGCAAAAGATGCTCGAGCGTCGCGTATTGGTGATGACGCTCGTTTGCGATCGCCAGTGCACGATGCAGGGATTGTTCAAGGCTTTGGGAAAAAGTCGGCATTCGCGTCCTCTATGGCCCCCACCATCATGATCGCCATCGCCCGGTCAGGCAACAACAACCTTTGTCACATATAGTTATACAAGATCGCGGCGAAAGACCGGTTCCGCGACTCAGGCGGCTGCACAGCTGCGGTATTTTTCGATGCAAAACCCGTTCCGGTTTGGCACGATCGGCACCGGTCCGAAATTCCGTAGTTTTGCCGTCTGCAACGAACATCGCTCGCAGACATCACGCGGCAATCACACTGCGACATGCACAAGAACCGGCTTCAAACGCGCCGTGTCTTACTTCTTTTCCATCACGCATTGCAGCGGATGCTGGTGCTTGCGAGCGAAATCCATCACCTGCGTCACCTTGGTCTCGGCGATCTCGTAGGTGAACACGCCACACTCCCCGATCCCGTGATGATGTACGTGCAGCATGATCTTGGTTGCGGCCTCGGCGTCCTTCTGGAAGAATTTCTCCAGCACATGAACGACGAATTCCATCGGCGTGTAGTCGTCGTTCAGGATCAGCACACGGTACAGGTTCGGCCGCTTCGTCTTCGGCTTGACCTTGGTGATGACGGACGTGTTTGGCGCGGAGGGACCGCCCGAACGGTTCTCGTCGTTGCTCATCAGCGGAGCGTGGGCGGCGGCGGCCGCGGACGGATCTGGTCTGGAAGACAGTTGCGGCATGGCTCAGGCGTTCAAATTCCCCACGGAAGCGTATGGCGGTTCGCCGCGCAGCCCCGGCCTTCGGAGCTTCGCACAGGCGCACCGCCTTGTTGGGTCGCCGCTTCCAGCCGGTCCGGTCCAAGCCGGATCGGCTTCACCGAATATGGGCCTGCCCCCGGCTCGCCGCAAGCGTGCGACAGCTCGGCCGATGCGGCCATGGCGGTCCCGATTCCCGGTCCGGGCGATCCTCACCAAGGTTAATCAATCCGGACTGATTTGACAAAAGCTTCCGCCCCGCCCGTTTAGAAGATGTTGACCAGGAACCCGGCCGGTAACGCGGCTGCGGCGGCTTCGCGCGGGTTATCTCCGGTTTTCTACGGATCCATTTACCCTGCCTTCAATGGCGTGGCGCGAAAACGGGCAAAGTCACAGATTTCCGGGAATCGTCATGTCTCGCCTGCCCCTTGTCAGCCGTATTGTTGGTCGACACCTCTCCCGGTTTGCAGCGGCCGAACAAGGCAATATCGCCGTGATCTTCGCTATCGCGCTGCTCCCGGTTCTAGGCTTCGTCGGAGCTGCAATCGATTACAGTCGCGCGGCCCAGGCTCGTTCCGCAATGCAGGCGGCCCTCGATTCGACCTCGCTGATGGTCTCCAAGGATCTGTCGTCCGGCACCATCACAGCGTCGCAGATCAGCACCAAAGCGCAGGCTTATTTCAACGCCCTGTTCACCGCCACCAACGCCCTGCCGTCGGTCAGCATCGCGGCCACTTACACCGCAAGCACCAGCATGGGCTCAACCATCCAGGTCACCGGCACCGGCACCTACACGACCACCTTCATGAAGGTCGCAGGTTTCCCGACACTCGACGTCGGCGCCGATTCCACCAGCGCCTGGGGTCTGGTGCGCATGCGCGTGGCCTTGGTGCTCGACAACACGGGGTCGATGGCGGACGACGGCAAGATGGCGGCGATGCAGACCGCCGCGAAGAGCCTCGTCGACCAGCTCAGCCCGCTCGCTAAGACCGATGGCGACGTCTACATCTCGATTGTTCCGTTTGCCAAGGACGTCAACGTCGGTGCCAGCAACTACAGCAAGTACTGGGTCGATTTCACCGATTGGGACGCGGCCCGCGGTACCAGGTCCGCCAACCACAACACATGGACGGGATGCGTGGTCGACCGCGACCAGCTACGACACCAAGAACACGACGCCCACGGGCGGCAACGCGGGAACGCAGTTCCCGGCTGAACAGTATTCCTACTGCGACACCGGCAGTTCGTCCTATCTGCAGCCAATCATGCCGCTGAGCTACGACTGGAGTTCACTCAAGAGCCGGATCGACGCCATGAAGCCCACCGGTAACACCAACCAGGGCATTGGCCTCGCCTGGGGCTAGATGACGCTGTCGACCGGCGATCCCATGAACGCGCCGGCCAAAGACGCCAACTACACCTACAAGGACGCGATCGTGCTGCTCTCCGACGGTCTCAACACGCAGAACCGCTGGTACGGCAACGCTTGGCAAATCGACGCGCGGCAGAAGAAACTGTGCGACAACGCCAAGGCGGCGAACATCACGATCTATACGGTGCAAGTGAACACCGGGAGCGATCCGACGTCCAGCGTACTGCAATATTGCGCGAGCGGCACCGACAAGTTCTATCTGGTGACGAAGGCAGATCAGACCGTCTCGGTGTTCAAAGACATCGGCACGTCGCTGTCCAAGCTGCGCGTGGCGCGCTGAGATCGACACGCCGCGACACAAAAAAAGCCCGGCTGTTGCAGCCGGGCTTTTGATTCCAGGACGTCAGGAAACGTTAGCTGGCGGCCGGAGTGAACTTCGACACAATGGTCTCGACCGGCTTGAACGCCTGCTTGGCGAGGTCGCTGTAAAGGCCTGCGATCTTCTGCGATTCCGCGACGAAGGACTCGTAGGCGGAACGGGCGAATTCGGTCTGCGCTTCGACGGCCTTGTCCAGCGACTTCACGCCGGAAAGCTTCTCGACGAAGGACTTGGTGTCTTCGAACGACTTCTTGGTGTAGTCGCCGTAGGCGCTGGCGATCGCCTGAAGGCCGTGCTGCATCGAGGTCGCAGAGGCGACGTACTGCTCGAAGTGCTCTTTCCCGTAGCCTTGAAAGTCTTCAACCTTGAACATTCGGAATCCTTTTCCCTAGCTCTCGTCGGGAAGCCCCGGCTCCCTGACTCTGCTCACAATTAGTGCAACGCACAAAAAAGTCAAGAATTTTGTGCGTCGCACAAATTACATACAAAATTCGCCGCGATTCCCGGGGTTTCCCGCAATGGTTCCTTAAGCTTTTGGAAACCGCAGCGCCCTACCTTGATTCCCTGGACGTGTTCTACTTCACAAGCGGCCAAAAGCCGTTGAAGAACATCACCTTAGCCAGAACAGCGGCTCAGGCCCAACGTCACCCGCGGCCAACACCTGCGGAGGACAGCCTGAGCAGGTAATGCTCCAGGGTCCCATGGGCACAATTTCGCCTCACGAGCCGGTGATCAAGTCAGAAACGGGGACGGGGTTTCATGCTTCGTAAAAACTTGTCTTCCTCGCGCTTGGCGCGGGTTGGCGTTTTTGGGCTTCTTGCGGTTACCAGTGCGGTCATCTTCACCACAGATGCTGCCGAGGCGCGGCGCCACCGGCGTCACTATGCGCAACACCGCGTGCAGCGCGATGTGTCCGAAAGTTCCAGCCCGAAATTCGCATCGATCATCGTCGACGGCAATTCCGGCTCCGTGCTTCAGGCAACGAGCCCCGACGGGATCCGCCATCCGGCCTCGCTGACCAAGATCATGACGCTCTATCTGCTGTTCGAGCGTCTCGAGTCCGGGAAGATGAAGCTCGACACCGAGATGCCGGTCTCACAGCACGCCGCCGATCAGGATCCGACCAAGCTGAACCTGCGTGCCGGCCAGACCATCCGCGTCGAGGACGCGATCAAGGGTCTCGTCACCCGCTCCGCCAACGACGCAGCCGTTGTGATCGCGGAAGCGATTGGCGGCGACGAGGACGACTTCGCCCAGATGATGACGCGCAAGGCGCGTTCGCTCGGCATGTCCAGGACGGTTTACCGCAACGCCAACGGCCTTCCCAACGACGAGCAGGTCACGACCGCGCGCGACCAGGCCACGCTCGGCCGCGCCATCCAGGAGCGCTTTCCGCGCTACTATCGCTATTTCGCGACCTCGACCTTCAACTGGCGCGGACAGTCGATCCGGAACCACAATCATCTGCTCGGGAATGTCGAGGGCGTGGACGGCATCAAGACCGGCTATACTCGCGCCTCCGGCTTCAATCTCGTGACCTCGATGCGCCGCGGCAACCGCCACCTGATCGGCGTGGTGCTGGGCGGCCGCAGCGGCGGCTCGCGCGACGCCATCATGCGCAACCTGCTCGCGGAGAACCTCGATAAGGCCGCGACCACCCACACCGTCGCCGCGGTCACCGAGCGCAACGGTTCCGATGCCGCTGCCGAAGTCGCCGATGTGTCGGATACCCCGACCCGCTCCGCTCCGCAGGTCCAGGCTGCGGCTGCCCCCGAAGCAGCCCCGTCGCGTCTCGCCGCGCGCCTGTCGACGCTTGCGGCTGCGACTGCCGCGGTGCCGCCGGCTCTGCCCAGATCTGAAGCCAACAGGCCTGAAGTTCGGCCGACAGAATCCAGGATCGAGCCTGCGCCGCTCACGAATGGCGTGATCTCGAGCCAGCCGCTCTCGATCATCCCCGGCTCGTCCGAGCCGATGAAGCCGGTCAGGGTCAAGACCGTCCAGGTCAAGGCCGGCGCCGTGAAGGTCGCCTCCGCCGCCCCGGCTCAGATCGCACCGCAGGTCACGAGCACGATCGCGTCCCGTTCCGACGTCGCCGAAACCTCCGGCGCCGTCGTGGCCCGGGCAGACCTCATCAACAAGCCCGAGGTCGCCAGCCAACCGGAAGCTCCGAGGGCCGAGATCGCCCGTACCGTGCTACCGCGGCAGCCAGCGGGCTTCGGCACCGGCAACGGCGTCCTCGGCGTCTTACCGGCCGCAACCGCCGCCGCACCCGCCCCGGCTGCTGCGAAGCTCGCGTCAGCCGACCCGGCGCTGCAGCCGATCATGAGCGCCACCACGAAGCCGGTCGTCACCCACAGCGGCTGGATCGTCCAGGTCGGCGCGCTCGAGAGCGAGAACGAAGCCCAGCAGCGCATCGACGCGGCGCGCAGCTCGGCCCGTGGCCTGCTCAGCAAGGCCGACCCGTTCACCGAGCCGGTCGTCGCGAAAGACAATCGCAAGCTCTACCGCGCCCGCTTCGCCGGGCTCGACCGCGACCAGGCCGAAGCCGTCTGCCGCACCCTGAAGCGCGCCGATATCTCCTGCATGACCGTCCGCAACTGATCTTTCGCACCGCTCCAATGAAAATGCCCGCGCCTTGCGCGGGCATTTTCATTTTCGGGACGCGGTGGCCGACGAGGCTGTTCCACGACAACCTCTCGTCAAGGATTTACGGTTAAAACTTTACGCAAGGGATCGACCACGCCGACAATGGCGGGCATCGGGGCGACGGCAAACAGAGCAAGCAGAGCTCACACGGGACGAGCGTTTGTAGCGTGGTGCCGGAGTTAGCCGTTATGCGTGCGAAGCAGAGTATCCTTGGCCTCGTTTACACGGGCAGCGAGATACGTCGAGCCCCCCTGGTCGGGATGCAGTTTCTTCATCAGGGACTTGTGAGCCCGGCTGATGTCGTCACGCCCCGCCCCCGGCTGCAGGCCAAGGATCTGATAGGCCTCCTCCGTCGTCATTTTGCCGGTCGCCACCGTGCGGCGCTGCCCCCCTGCCGCGTCGCCCTGCGCGTTCTGACGCCAAGCGGGAAACCGGCGGTCCAGATAGCTTTCAAGTAGGGCCACGCTCTCGGCGTCGAACGCCGGGACCATTGCCAGCAGGGCCGCGAGATCGAACTCATCGAGATCGCGCCCGGCGTGAGGCCCGGCGACGATCCGGCCTCCGAGCTGGCCGGAATCGTGATCGAGCCGCATATCCAGGAATTGCGAGCGCACGCGCGAGGCCTGACCGGCCGGGCGCGTCGCGCCCCCGCCGAACAGCCCGCCGATATTGCCGAAGCCGGCGTTTGCCATCGGTGTCCAACCCAGGAGCCCGGCACCGAATATCCCGAGCGGGATCGCCACCACCAGCTCGCCCTTCAAGCCAGTGAACGCTGCGACAGCCAGCGCGACCACGCCGCCACCGAACCTGATCGCGCGTGCCAGCACCGCTGGGTTGGCCGAACGGAACATCTGGAGCAGCAGATAAAGGGTAATAACAGCGATAGCGCCGGCAATCAGGGTCATGGCCGGAATATAGTCGGCCTACCGCCAAAAAGCATCGTGTCCTTGCGCCCCCGCCGACCGCGCGCCAGCGCTACTTCATCTGGCCGATCAGCCTGGCCGCGCCACTTGCGGTCTTCGCCAATTGCAACAGCGCCTCGCGTCCGCCGGCCGCGTAGGCGGCGGCTGCGCGCAACAGCTCGCGCAACTGCGCCGCCGCGCCCGGATCGAACCGGCACCAGGCACCACCTGTCAGACGCGCGATCTCGCGAAAGGCCTGCTCGGCCACTGAGTCATGGCCTTCCTGAAATACGAACACAGGCACCTTGAGCATGCCGAGCTCGCCTGCCTTGGCGCAGAGCTCGTCGACGTTCTCCTCCATGGCGTCGCCGACGAAGACAACGGCGCGCACGCCGGATGCGACCGCCTCGCGCCGCGACTCGCTCAGCACCTTGCCGATCTGGGTGTCGCCGCCACGGCAATCGATCTTGCCCATCAGCGTCGCAAGCCTGGCGCTGTCGGAGATCCATCCCGTGGCGCGGCACTCGTTGAAGCCGCGATAGTAGACGAGCCGGATGTCGAGACTGCCGAGCGCGGCGGTCTCACGGAACATGTCGGCCTGAAGCGCGCAGGCCATGTCCCAGGTCGGCTGCCGGCTCATCGTCGCATCCAGTGCGAAGATCAGCCGCCCTTTCGCACCGGGCGCATGCGGTGACAGCGCGCGCGCGTTGGCGACGAAGGCGGCAATGTCCTCAGATGTCGAGGTCCCCGCCTGCGGCACAGCGCCATCTGGTTGTGCCGAGACGGCATCGCGGCCGCGCGGTTTGATGGGCTCGCCGGACATTCCTTGACCCTTGCGTGAGCGGCTAATGTGGTCAGCGCATGCAGCCAGGTCAATGTGCAAAGCTCCCGCAGGCGGCAGCCGGCGGAGGCTTTGAAAATCGCTATCGACGACGAGGAAGGCGTCAGCTCTTGGCAGGCGCCATCAAAGCGACCGGCCCGGGCTCGAGAATCTTGGGCGGGGACGATTGCGTATCGACCGGCGCCACTTCGCTGTCGGTCGCGCTCAGGAACTTGTCGAGCATGCCCTGGATCGAGTTCTTGGCCGCGTCCGGACCGGTGTCGCGCATGTCGTTGTGCTGGAATTCGGTCTTCACGACCTGGATGCCGGCCTTCTCGCATTCCTCGTCGGTCGGGATCACGCCCGCATCGGCCTTGAACTGCGGATCGGTGGAGCGGAACGACAGGATCTTGAACTTGCCGGCGGTGACGAAGGGCACGCGAAGATTGTCGAGCGTGACGACCTTCTTGACCTCATCCGGATACTGCTTGGCGAAATACATCGTGATGTCGCCGCCCATGGAGTGGCCGACCATCGTCACCTTTTCGTAGTCGGCGTTGGGCTGAACCTTCTTCATCTCCTGCATGGCGAGATGGATGTTGGCGACGCCGCGCAGGATCTGCGGCAGCCGGCCAACATAGATCTCACCGGGCTTGGTCACCATCGGAGGATCGGTCGGCAAATCATGCTGCGGGCTGACGACGAGGTAGCCGCGCGCGGCGAAAATGTTGGCGAGGAAGCCGTACTCGGTGTTCTTGACGGTGTTGCCGTGGTTGATCACGGCGACCGGCATCGTGATCATGCCGGCATTAGCCTGCATTTCCTTGTCACGACGGATCGCGATATCGACGGGCACCGCACGGTTGTCGCGCGAGGCATCGTAGAAGGTGATGGTCTCGTGCCTGATTGCCCACTTGCTCGCCGTGAAATAGGCGACGCCACAGAGGGCACTGACCGAAACCAGAACGGCAATTCCACGCTTCATTTTCGTCCTCAGCCTCAGGCTCTTGCGGCCTGAATCCCTGTTGAAAATCGTGTTCTTCCGGAGCTCTTCGGCCCCTAGTCGCCTATTCCCTAATATATGTCACAGCCGCGTGACAGGAAGGCTAAATATTGTGAACCATCAGCCCTTTCATTGTGCGGCGCACACGTTTCTTGGGCACCCGGTTCTCATACGGCTACGTCAGGGTGCACGTCACCTTCCGACGCAACCTGTCTCGATCGGGTTCAATTTTGCAGTAAACGCGGGGTGAAAACGGTTGAGTGCGGGCTCGGTTCCCGTGGGAACCGGCCGCTGGATCGACTGGAAGTAGCTATATACCGACGCCTAGGCGCCGAGGATGTCGTGGACCTCGAGCGGCTTGTCGACCTGATTGAACCACTCAGCGCGGTTGGCCGCGCGGCGGCGTCCGCGCTCGTCGAGCGGAAGCTTGAGCTGGCGGAGCAGGCTCGTCACCTCCTCCCGTGCGGTGAGATGGCCGAGATTGGGCCGCATGCCCAGCGTCGCCTCGTCGATCTCGTCCAGCGCGGTCAGGCCGCGCGGGAAGAACTCGCGATAGACGACGCGTTCGGCGAAGCCGTCGACGTAGCGGAAGCCGAGCCGTAGCGACAAATCCTTCAACCCCTCGGCAACGAGCTGCTTGTTGCGGGAGCCGAGCATCGACAGCCGGTTGCGCACCACGATCCAGTCGGTGGTCGCGCCGTCGAGCTGGCGGCGCTTGCGCCTGACATCCCGCACCATCTCGGCGTAGTGGCTTTCGCCTGTCACCGCGTAATTGGCGGGATCGACGGTGCCGAGCACATCGAAATCGAGGAAGCTGTCGTTGATCGGGGTCACCAGCGTGTCGGCCATCGAGTGCGCAAGCCGCATCAAATAGCTGTCGGTGCCGGGCGTATCGATGACGATGAAGTCGAAACTGCTCTCGACCGCCGAGACCGCCTCCATGAACTGAAGGAACTCCGAATTCTCGTTCTCGGCGACCTGCATGGTCTCGCCGAGCTTGATGCAGCGATGCAGCGGCAGTTCGAGGTCGAGCTTGGTGCGACGCGCCCAGGCGGAACGGTTGTTGATGTAGTGAGTAAAGCTCTGCTGACGGCAGTCGAGGTCGATGGTGGCGACGCGCTGGCCGGCTTTCAGAAGCGCGACTGCGATGTGCAGGGCGGTGGTCGACTTGCCGGAGCCGCCCTTCTCGTTGCCGAGCACGACCACATGCGCCGAGCCGGACTGGCCTTGGCTAGCTTGCACAAGCATCGCGATCCTCAACACCCCTAACGAATATCTTCGAGTTGGCCGCGTCTGCGGTCAAGTGAAATGCGTGACAGGCAATACAAATCGCGGCGCGCCGTCCTTCGTCATGAATCGCCGCGCCGCTTCGCGTCTGTGATCCAGCCCACAATGTCGCGACCTCTTGCGCGGCTTTGCGCGGGATGCTGTGCCGCATCCGGATGCGTGGCGTCCATGGTCGCCGCTTGTTAAGGTTAGCCTGCCGGGCGCCGGGACGCGCTCGCCGATTCCCAACCCCGTCGAGTTCTGATGTCACGCAGCCCCTTGATCGCCCGCACGGTCCCCACCTTGCGACGCGCCGTCGACAATCTTCGCAAGCGAAAGGCCACGATCGCGCTGGTCCCGACCATGGGAGCGCTCCATGACGGTCATGTGTCGCTGGTGCGCCTGGCCAAGCGGCGCGCGAGCCGCGTCGTGGTGTCGATCTTCGTCAATCCCACCCAGTTCGCCCCGACCGAGGACTTTGGCGCCTACCCGCGCACCTGGAAATCCGACATCGCCAAGCTCGCCGCCGAGGACGTCGACATCGTCTGGCACCCCGGCGCCGAGGCCATGTATCCGCAGGGCTTTGCCACCCGCATCGTACCGGAGGGACCGGCGCTGGCCGGCCTCGAGGACCGCTTCCGCCCGCATTTCTTCGGCGGCGTCGCCACCGTCGTCGGCAAGCTGTTCACGCAGTGCTGGCCGGATGTCGCGATCTTCGGCGAGAAGGATTTTCAGCAGTTGCGGGTGGTGGCGCAGATGGCCCGCGACCTCGACCTCGGCGTCAAAGTGATCGGTTCCCGCACCGTGCGCGAGCGCGACGGGCTCGCGATGTCCTCGCGCAACGTCTATTTGTCGCCACGGGAGCGGCAGACCGCAACGACGCTGTACCGCGCCATGAAGGAGAGCGCCGGGCGCATCCGCGCCGGCCAAGCGGTCGCAGCCGCAATGGCGCGCGGAGCCGCGATGATCACCGCGGCCGGCTTTGAGCTCGACTATTTCGAGGTCCGCCATGCAGCGACTTTGGCGCCTGTCGCCTCGCGCAAGGACGGGCCGTTGCGCATCCTGGTCGCGGCCAAGCTCGGCACGACCCGGCTGATCGACAATATCGCGGTTTAGAGCAGCCCGAGATCGCGCAGCTCGCGCCGCATCGGCTCCGGCATCGCCGCGATCGAGCCGGCGGCGGACTTGCCGAGATCGGGCGGCACGGAATCGTCGGCAAGGTAGCGCCAGCCCTGGAACGGGCGCATCGGCCGCGGCGACACCGGAATCACCTTCGGCTGCATCACGATCCGGCAGCGTCCGATGCCGTCCTTGTCGCGGAACGGCTCGATGCCGATGATCTTTTCGCGCGCGGCGACCTCGCCCTTGATCACCCAATAGAGCGAGCCCCCCGACAGGATCTCGGCGTCGCGCTTGGGCACCATGCGGGTGATGTGGATGTGATGTTGCGGCAGACCCTTCTTCTTGGCGGTCTGCATCCGTTCGGCCGTCCACTCCTTCAATTCCTTGACGGATTCGCAGCCGACGGCGAGCTTGATCAGATGTAGTGGCATGCCCCAGCATTAGCCGGGCAGCCGCGCATTTGGAATGCCGATCTACTCGTTATCCGCAGCCGGGGGAGCCGCGGCCGGCGGCGTGAGCGGAACCGGTGCTGCCGCTGGTGCCCGCGCAGCCTTCGGCGCAGGCGGCTTCTTCGCGGCGGGAGCTGCGGCCTGTGCCGAGGCCGCTGCCGGGGGGCGCGGAGCCGCCGCGTTCGCGGTGGGCGCCGCCTGACGCGTCGACGGCTCCGGATTCATGATGCTGACCGGCGGCGTCGACGAGGCACTCGGGAACTCCGCACTGGTCGGCTTGCCCGTCGGCATCGACGGCGGCAGTCCGGCAAGGGCGGCAGTGGCGGGCAACGATTGCGCTGCTGCAGGCGCATTCCAGGTCGGGGCGTAGCGCGCGACCAGCGTGTCGTAGAGATGGGAATCCATGTTGGCGGCGACCTGCTGCTGGTCGGTCAGCGAGCGGAAGGCCGCACAGTCGAACTGCGTGCAACCGTCGCGCACGACCAGCACCTGCGCGACCAAGCCATAGCGATCACGTTCCAGCGATTTGCGCAGCACCTTGATGTCGGGCGTCAGGCTCTTCTCGGCGGTCGCGGCATCGCCGAGCGCCATCAGCCGGTCGATCCTGGCCGCGGTCGTGGAGACGGCCGCAGCGGCCACGTCCGGCGCGCCGAACAGCGCCTTCTCGCAGCCGATGGCCACGGCATCGCCGGCGAGATCGTCGAGACAGGACAACGCCGGCAGGCTCGCGGTCATCGCGGCCTGCGCGCGCGCCTCGGTCGGGGTGGTCTGCCCTGCCGGTCCATCGACGCGCACAACAGCAGCCATCGCGATGGTGATGGCGAGTAGCGTAACAACGGTCAGCGCGCCGTTGGCGACCGACCGCTCGGCGCGCTGCAGCGTGACCAGGAGGATCAGTCCGAAGAAGCCGGCAGCCGCCAGCATCATCCACATTGGAAAGGCCGGCGAGCGCCAGATTTGGTCGAGCGACGAGGCCCATGCCCAGTTCATGCGCGACGTCCCCTCACGCGAGCAGAGAGCGAATGGTCAAAGCGAGCACCGAGAGTCGGCAGCTGCCCCCGGCCCACCTTTTGAAGGTGAAGCGGGCCTTTTGACGGCGGCAGAATACAAATTCCCGGGGACGCGCCAATGCGCGGGTAGCGTCGGTCTTCAGGACAGCGCGAGCTGGCTTTCCTTGGCGACGCGTTCAAAAGCCTCGGTCGAGCTCTTGATCCGGTACTGGCAGTCGTCACCATCCGTCGGCAGCAAGCGGATGATCTCATACGAGCCGCTGGCAGCAGGGCGTGCGACATTGCTGGCCGTGAACAACACGCGCGATCCAATAGGGAATTTGTGCTTCAACACCCTCTCCATCACTCAAACAACGCCTGCCACGCCCGTGGTCCCACTGCGTCGGCCGGCCGGAAACCCGGCCGCTATATAGCATGCGGCGGGCTTTTTTGGCCAGCAGTATGCGACATGGCAAACGTGCAAATTTTGCAGTTATTTCAGAGTGATGCTGCCAGCCGGTGATACCGCTGGAACCGGTTCCTCAGGCGCTATGGGGCAAATGGCCGTCGGGGCTTGCGTGATCCACGGCTTTGGGCAGTTCCAGGGCCAGAATCTGGCCCAGCTGGTCCACCGGGATGTTGTAGCGCGCAGCCAATTGGCGGACGGTATCGCTGCCGAGCACGGTGCGGAGTTGGTCGGCTGAGATCGGCAGGTTCTGGCCGTTGCCGAGCCAGGATTTGACCTGGTCACCGAACCCCGCCTGCTGGAGCTTTGCGACGATCGCGCCGAGGCCGCCCTGATTGTTGCTGCCGAGCACCTCGCTCAGCACAGCCGGCAACACGGCTGCCCCGAGCTGGCCGAGCGCGTTCCGCAGCGCCGGATTGTTCTCCAGCGAGTCCAGGATTCCCATGATGTCCCCTCTCCTTGCCCGCAGCTCCGCCGCGATTGAGCGCCGCCATGTGCCGTGCCGTCAAGCCGCGCTCAATCACATTCGCGACTACAAGTTCTCGAACTTTTCGATGACAAGCGTTTCGGCGAGCGCGTCCCGGGTCCATTCCTGGAACGCCGGCAGCGCCAGCATCGTGTCCATGTAGGCCTTGGTCTCCGGCGTGACCTCGATTGCGTAGGTGCGGAAGCGGTGCACGACCGGGGCATACATCGCATCCGCTGCGCCGAAGCGCCCGAACAGGAACGGTCCGTTGGCGCCATACCGGGCCCGGCATTCGCGCCAGATCTCCTGCACGCGCGCGATATTGGCCTCGGCGTCGGCCGACAGCGTCACGGGGCGCACCGGGCGGTGCAGGTTCATGCCGCATTCGTTGCGAAGGGCCATGAAGCCGGAATGCATCTCGGCGCACACCGAACGGGCATGGGCGCGGGCGGCGGCGGCGTCCGGCCACAGCTTCACTTCCGGATAGCGCTCGGCGATATATTCGATGATGCTGAGTGAATCCCACACCGTGATGTCGCCGTCGACCAGCACCGGGACCTTTCCGGCGCGGCTGAACGAGATGATCTGCTCCTTGTCCGCGGGATTGTCGGTGTAGAGCGGGATAAGAGTCTCCACGAACGGGATGTCGTTGGCGCGGAGCGCGAGCCAGGGCCGCATCGACCATGACGAGTAATTCTTGTTGCCGATTGCGAGTTTCAGCGCAGCCATGTCATCAGTCCTTCCCGATACGCCTTGAAGCGAGCCGCTTTTAACGCCATCGCCTGCCGCCAATCAATCGTTGCTGCACCTCGCCATGCGTGGCAAGCGTTGCGATCCTCTCCAGGAGACTGACATGAGCAGGCATTGGGTCGACATCACAGCCGTCGGCTTCTTCATCATCGAATGGCTGGTCTACGCCCTGACGCTGGAGCATTCGGCCTACGGCCGCGACAGCCTGTCGGCGCGCATGAACCGCTACCGCGAGGTGTGGGTGCGCCGGCTGCTCGACCGCGACGCGCGCATGGTCGACATGCAGATCATGGCCTCGCTGCAGAACGGCACCGCCTTCTTTGCCTCCACCAGCCTGATCGCGCTCGGCGGCGCGCTGGCGCTGCTGCACGCGACCAACGACGCGATCACGATCTTGAGCAAGCTGCCGATCGATCTCAGCACCTCGCCCGCCATGTGGGAGCTGAAATGCGTCGGCCTTGTCCTGATCTGCGTCTATGCCTTCTTCAAATTCGCTTGGTCGTACCGCCTGTTCAACTATGTCGCGATCCTGTTCGGCGGCATGCCGGCGGCCTCGCAGCGTGACACGCCGGAGGCCGAAGCTCATGTGATCCGTACCTCGCGCCTGTTCGAATCCGCCGGCCGCCATTTCAACCGCGGCCAGCGCGCCTTCTTCTTCGCACTCGGCTATCTCGGCTGGTTCGTCAGCCCCTGGGTGTTGTTCGTCACCACGGCAGCCGTGGTGATCGTGACCTGGCGGCGGCAATTCGCCTCGAGCGCGTGGGAGGCGATGGCGCCGGAGGTGGCGGATGGTGATGAGATGAAGCGCGGTCGTTGACTCGCGCGTGTCCCGCACGCGCTGCTGCGCTGAGTCCGGGGCACGAGAGCGGAGTGTGGCGCACGTTCTCTCCACATCGTCATTGCGAGCGCAGCGAAGCAATCCAGAATCCCGCCGCGGAAAGACTCTGGATTTGTGTAGGGGGGGGGGGAAATGGGGGTTTTATGGGGGTGGGGCCCGCGTGCACCGGGG
>NZ_JBVVPM010000064.1:0-42668 GCF_055811255.1 Bradyrhizobium sp. MI1.11 | reverse complement strand
ATGTTATCCAGGATCTTGGCGTTGTTCGGCTCCTGCTCGAACTTCACCAGCTGATTGTCCACGGTGTCCAGGCTCTCACTGGTTTCCGTCAAAAACTCCCGCAACAGATCATCCATGAAAACAGGCCTTCATACAGGGAGGGCGCGCACACAAGACGTGATGCGCCAATTCGGAATGGGGCCAGCTTCACCGCAAAGCGTTTAATATTGGTTGAGTATGTGGAAAAGAACGGAATCAACAAAGAGATAAGGCGCTCCGGACAAGCCGAAGCGCCTTGTAAAGATTCGATTAACGTTTGAGAGCGGCTTCGTGTCTACGACGCGATGATGGTGATGGCCTCGCCTTCGTGCGCGAGCCTCACGGTCAGCCCGCAAGCCTCTGCCAACAGCCGCGTATAATAAGGCTGGATCGCGTGCGCATCCGCGGCCGGGCCGCGCTCGCCGCTCAGGAGTTCGGAGATGTTCTGCGGCAGGCGCGCATTATGTCCGATCGCGGTGATGCGGAAGCTCATCGTCTCGCCCTCGCCGATCGGATCGATCGTCAGCGTGCCGCCGCGCGGGATCGTGTGCTGCGAAACGACCAGCATGTTGAGCAGCAGCTTGACGCGATTCTTCGGCAGCAAGATCCGCGGCAGATTCCAGGTAATCGAGCACTTGCCGTCCTCGATGTGGCCGCGCGCCATGGTCTGGGCATCGCCGAGATCGATCTGCGCGCCGGACGAGCCGGCCGCACCAAAGGCGAGGCGGCAGAACTGGAGGCGGGCGGAGGCGGTTTTCGCGCTCTTGCGTATCAAGTCGAGTGCGAACTCGCGGTCGTCGGGCTTGGGATCGTCGTCGAGCACTTCGAGCCCATTGACGATGGCGCCGACAGGGCTGATGAGATCGTGGCAGACCCGCGAGCACAGCAGCGCAGCGAGTTCGAGCGCATCTGGAGCGGCGACGGTAGCGGGTGACGAAGCGTCAGACATAAAGGGTTCCTGGAATTGCACGGCGCGGACGCGGCGAATCAAGCATGCTTGACGAATGCCGCAGGTTCTAACATTCGCAACCCCGTGGCAGCTAGCTTGCGATCGGTTCGAAGCGGCCCTAATGCCGCGGCGAATCACTCGCGTAGGGATGGAATTACCGATGAATGAGGCATGCAGGTGAAGCGGATCATTGACGGCGCGGCCGCCTCCCACCTGATGGAGCCGCTCACCGCGCTGGTGGTGAAGGCCGGCGAAGCCATCCTCGCGGTCAACCGCACGGCGATGCGGGTCGACGGCAAGCAGGACGGCTCGCCGGTAACCGAGGCCGACCTTGCCGCCGACCGCATCATCGCGGACGGGCTGGCGCAGCTTGCGGGCGACATCCCGACGCTCTCGGAAGAGCGGACCCAGCTCGCCTCGCCGCCGTTCCGCGACAGCTTCTTCCTGATCGACCCGCTCGACGGCACCAAGGAGTTCGTGGCCGGGCGCGACGAGTTCACCGTCAACCTTGCCCTCGTGACATCGGGCGTGCCGCTGCTGGGCATCGTCAGCGCGCCCGCACTCGGGCTGCTCTGGCGCGGCATCGTCGGCCGCGGCGCCGAGCGGGTCAGGTTTGACGGCGCGACCATCGGCGCTGCCGAGCCGATCCATACCCGCAAGCTGCCGCCCCTGGGCGAGTCCTGGATCGCGGCGGTTAGCCGCTCGCATGGCGATCCCAGAACCGAGGCCTTCATCGATCACCGCCCCAACGTCGTCAGGAAGACGGTCGGCTCGGCCGTGAAATTCGGCCGGATCGCGGAAGGCAGTGCCGACATCTATCCCCGCTTCGGGCCCACTTGCGAATGGGACGTCGGGGCCGGCTACGCGGTCGTGACCGCCGCCGGCGGCAGCGTGACCGACGGCACGGGCGGCGCGCTCCGCTTCGGCGAGCGGCACGATGCCGGCTTCATCATCCCGGAGTTCATCGCCTGGGGTGACCCGCAGGCGGCAAGACTCTGAAATCGTAAAGACGCTACTGGCTGAGCTTGTCCTCGAGGGCCGGCCAGCGCTTGCCCACTTCGTAGAGGAAGCGCTCGGCATTGGCGGCGAAGGCGTCGCGATTGGCTTCCCGGCTGAACAGATAGAGCCGCTGCGCCGCGATCGCGAAGAAACGGGGGTTGCCGGCGATGGTGACGCCGCGGGCGATATCAACCGGATCGTAGCCGCCGAATTGCGGCCCGTAGACTTCGGGATGGGCCAGGAAAGAGGCCCGGTTGCCCTCGTTCCGAAAGCGCCAGACTGCGCCCCACAGGTTCGCCTCGAACTCGGCGGTCCCCTGCACGGCCGCGCCATCGACGAAATAGGCCACGGGGTCGAAGCCCTCGATCGCCACGCCGCTGAAGCGGTTGACGACGATCCGCTCGGTGGTGGCCGCCTGCGCCGGCAACCCCGCGCAGAGGATCCAAATGCCCGACAGCATGCAGACCAGAAGGCCGATCAAGGCAATTCCGGGGCGCAAAGGGCTGGCTTCCTGCCGTTCTGCCGTCATAGTTGCTGCGGATAACATCCGAGTCGAGGGGACATCCGGCGCAACCTAGAGCCGTGCCTGTTGGCGTCAGGTTAAGGAAGCGACCGGATTCGATACCAGGGGTTCTTTTATGACTTTCGCATCACGCCTTGCCGCAGTCGCGCTTGCCGCGATGGTCGGGTGGATCATTCCGGCTTCCGCCCAGCAGCCGCCGCCGCCCGATTTGCCGCCGCCGCAGCGGACCCAGACGCCCAGCACCTATGGGCCGGACGAACTTGTGAACGCCGGCCACCGCTTCTTCGGCAACGTCTCGCGCGGCCTCGCCTCGATCATCGAGAAGGCGGTCAGCCAATGGGGCCTGCCCAACGGCTATATCCTCGGTGAGGAAGGATCCGGCGCTTTCGTCGCCGGCCTGCGCTACGGCGAAGGCACGCTCTACACCAAGAACGCCGGCGACCTCAGGGTCTACTGGCAGGGTCCCTCGCTCGGCTTCGACTGGGGTGGCGACGGCGCGCGCACCATGACGCTGGTCTATAATTTGCCCGCCACCAACGCGATCTACCAGCGCTTCGCCGGCCTCGACGGCTCGGCCTATATCATCGGCGGCTTCGGCATGACGGCGCTCACCGCCAACAACATCGTGCTGGTGCCGATCCGCTCGGGCCTCGGCCTGCGGCTGGGAGCCAATATCGGCTATTTGAAATTCACCCCGCGCGCGACCTGGAACCCGTTCTAACGTTCTGCTTTCCCCTCCGGCGACGGATCAAGGTTAACGACATGTCGGGGCTGGCTTTTTGCCGGCCCCGCATGCAATGTCCTTGGTAAATTTTTCCTTAGCTTTGGGAGTTCTGGCCCATGGTCGAACCGATCATGTACCTGGCGATCGGTTTCCTGCTCTCGATGCTGTGCGGGCTTGCGATCGTGCCGCTGGTGCATAACCGCGCCGTGCGCCTGACCACGCGCCGGCTCGAGGCCGCCACGCCGTTGTCGATGGCCGAGATCCAGGCCGACAAGGACCAGCTCCGCGCCGAATTCGCCATGTCGGCGCGACGGCTGGAGATGAGCGTCGACCAGCTCAAGAACAAGACCACGAGCCAGCTCGCCGAGCTCGGCAAGAAGAGCGACGCCATCAACCGCATGAAGATCGAGCTCGGCGAGAAGAACGCCACGATCTTCGCGCTGGAGGCGCGCGAGAAGGCGGTGAAGGAGCAGCTCCGCGCCACCGAAGAGGAATTCAACACCAAGACCGCAGCCCTGCGTGCCGCCGAGCTCGCGCTGACCGACAAGCAGGGCGAGCTCGCAAAGATCAATTCCGAACTGTCCGACCGCTCGATGATGGCGGAGAGCCGTCAGGTCGAGCTGGTTGTGGTCCGTGCGCAGATCGAGGAGCTGAAGAACCGCGTCGGCGACGCCGAAAAGGAATTTGCCGCGACGCAGGCGCGGCTGGCGCAGGAGCGCACCGAATCCGAGACCGCCTCGCGCGAGCTCGGCGACGCCCGCGGCCGCGTCGAGAATCTGAGCCAGCGCGTCACCGATCTCGATCGTCAGCTCATCGTGCAGGTGAAGGAGGCCGAGATGCTGTCGGGCCGCGTCGGCGACCTCGAAGGCCGCCTTGCCACGCAGGGCAAGCTGCTCGCCGAGCGCGACTATGAGAACAACCAGCTCCGCCAGGCCAACGAGGGCAACGAGCGCACCATCAAGGAGCTGCGCGTCGAGATCGCGGCCTTGAGCGGCGGTAAATCGTCGGCCGCGATGGAATCGATCCGCGCCGAAAAGACCGCGCTGGAGGAGCAGCTCCGCACCGCCCGCGACGAGCGCGCCAAGCTCCAGCGCGACATCAACGCGATCCAGCAACAGGCCGAGAGCTCCTGGGCGACCGAGCGGATGGAGAACGCGCTGCTGCGCGAACGCATCAACGACATCGCCGCCGAGGTGGCCAAGCTCGCGATGCAGCTCGAAGGACCGAACTCGCCGATCGAGGCCCTGCTTGCGGCGGAGGCCGGCCAGCCGCCGAGGCCGGCGCCGCGCCCGGCCAATGACGCCCCGACCAACGGCACGGCCGCCGGCACCCTGCCCGAAGGCGGCGGAACACTGGCCGAACGCATCCGCGCGCTCCAGGCCCACGCCTCCCGCGCCCGCCAGCAGGGCGCGTAAGCCGCCCCAATACAGTCTGACCGCTGAATTGCGGGTCCGGGGAGAAGGTTTTCCGGTCCGGCAGCGCCTCGAAACTTGACACCTTCGGCCCGCACTTCTAAATCGCGGGCTCCAAAGCGTCGGCGGCCGAAACTCGGGTCGCCTGCATGATGGTTTCGGGTGCATAGCTCAGCGGGAGAGCGTTCCCTTCACACGGGAGAGGTCCAAGGTTCGATCCCTTGTGCGCCCACCATTAATCCTTTGTAATCAATGGTTTAACGAATTGATTCCCCGGAGATGTGCCCCAGAAAAGCTGGGGCACAATAGGGGCACAGTCAAGAACCGGAAAGGAGCCGCTGCAGGCGCGCGATTATCCGGCCACCCATCAGCATGCGCTCGCCGTCGATCTGAACTTGCGATCGTTTCGATAGCGTCCATCCGAGGACCGGCGCATGAGCGTAGCGGTCGGCAAGACGGAAGTGACTGAACACTCCGTTGATCGAGGCCACGTAGGTGGACACGAGGCTCGCCGTGAAGGTGCTCTGTGTCGACTGGCCACGCAGGAGCGCGAAAAAGGGCAACCAGATCTGCTTCAGATTGGGCACCTCGCCCGGCGAATCTGCCGAGCCGATCGGTAGTACGGAGATCGAACTGAGACCGTCGCTGAAGAGAAGATTCGATCCGCCATCCAATGTGGGATCGCTGCTGACCTGCACGAAAACGGTGGTCCGAACGAACCGGCGAGTGCCGGGAGGATGGGGTTCACGGTCGTCCTGAATGAGATTGCCGATCTCGCGGAGTACCTCCAGTGCCGAGTTCGATCCGAAGTTCTCGACGTACCCGCCGTCCACTACGGCGTCGTAGAAGCGGCCGGTCCTGTCGTACACGGAGCCCGCCGGCTCGATGAATGGAAAACGCGTGCTGATTCCGATCGCGGCCGACAGAGGCAGCGGTCGGACCTTTGCGACGTTCAGCAGTTGCTCGTTTTCGGTAAGACCGGCGGCCACTATCCGCTGCCCGGTCAACGCGGAGACTCCATTAAGAACGAGTACAGGAAAGCGGGAGTTCGCGTCGATCCGATCGAACCGTCGGGAGAGTCCTTCTCCGGCATCGAGCATCGTGTTCCGCCACGCGGCCTCCCACGCTTCCTCGAGAACGGCCGATCGGTCCGGTACCCAAGGCAGGGGCAGAAGGTCGCGGAAGAGAAGCGCGGCCAGCACCGGACCCGTAAAGTCGTGGTCCAGGATGGCTTGCCCGCAGAGTCGATAGCCTGTGATCGTCTCTCCCGCACGGTTTCGGCACTCGACCGGCTTGCCAAGTCGCGCGTGCTGAAGAAGAGCCCGGTACACGCCTGCTCCGAGAGAGCCGCCGGAGACGCCGCTGATCATGAAAGTGTGCCGGTCAAAGGAAGGAAACCGATCCTGGAGATCGCCCAGAATCGTGGCGGTCCAATACGCTGCTCTCAGACCTGCTGGTCTTCCAATCGCAAGGTGAAATCACACTTCGGTGCGGGGCAAATCGATCAGCTTTCGATCAACTGCGTGAATCAGATACAAAGAGGTCCCCTACCTTCTCGTCGACGGCGATGTCGACCAGCACGGGCCCCTGCGCTGCAAGCGCCTCGCCGAGAGTCCCGTCAAGGTCGGCCACATCCGTGACCCGCTTTCCAGGACAACCAAGTCCTTTTGCAAGAGCCACGAAGTCGAGCCCGGGCAGATCAATCCCCGGCGGGCGATGCGCCTGCATAATCTGGCTGAATGCGCGCATCGCGCCATAGCCCGAATTGTTCATCACTAGGAATGTGATGGGCAGGCCGCGTTGTGCGGCGGTCCAGATCGCCTGAATGCAATACATTGCCGATCCATCACCGATCAGACACACGATGCGGCGTCCCGGCCGCGCCAGGGCGACGCCGACCGAGGCCGGCAGGCTGTAGCCAAGCCCGCCACTCGCCATGGTGTAGAAGCTGTCAGCGCCCCGCATTGGCAGGAATTGCTGGATTGCGGGCCGATGCGAAGGCGCCTCCTCCACCACGATGGCATCTTGCGGCAGCATTGCCGATAGCCGGCTGAGCGCGTAAGCCGGAGGAATTGGACTGGCTGCCACCGGCACAGCGGGCGTGGCGCGTGCGGCAGACAGGTAGGGCCGTGTGGTCTTTGGCAGGGTTGACGCCAGCGCAACGAGCGCTTTGGGAAGCGTTCCAATGATGGTCTCTCCGACGGCTGCGGAAGCGGCCTCGGTCGCATCGTTCGTGATCTGCCAGACGGGTGTGCCATCCTCGAGTACGTCGCATTGCCCCTCGACATGGAAGGTGAAAATCGGCGCCCCGAAGACGATGACAAGGTCCGCACCACGCAATGCGTGCGCGAGCCCGCTAGGTGCTGCCGGAAGGAAGCCTGCGAATTGCGGATGCCGCTCGGGGAAGCTCGACCGGCTAGACATCGGGCTCGCCCAGACAACTGCCCTCGCTTGTTCGGCGACGGAGACCATCTGGTCGACACAGCCGCTGCGATCGATATCTGGGCCTATCACGAAAGCAGGCCTTCTAGCCGTCACGATCGCCGCAGCGAGCCGAACGATTGCGGCCGGATCCGGCGCAAATTCGGTTGCGATCCGGCGGAACGGCGGAAGCGCGGCGGGACGCGCCCAATCGTCCGATGGGACGGACACAAATGCCGGGCCGCGCGGATGTTGCATCGCGGTGAGAAAGGCCTGCGCAATGGCTGCGGGTACATCCTCTGCTCGGGCAGGCTCTGAACTCCACTTCACGTAGGGCTTGGGGAATTGCTCGGCGTCCTCAGCGAAGAGATAGGGTCGCATCCGCAGTAGGCTTCGCGCCTGCTGACCGGCTGTCACCACCATCGGGGTCTTGTTGCGGAAAGCCGTAAACAAGTTACCGAGCGCGTGGCCGAGCCCCGCTGCCGAGTGCAGGTTGACGAAGGAGGGACGCCCAGTGGCTTGAGCATAACCATCCGCCATGCCGACAACACAGGCTTCCTGCAGTCCGAGAACGTAATCGATATCGGCGGGCCAATCGTGTAGAAACGCGAGCTCCGTCGAGCCGGGATTGCCGAAGACGCGGTCTACACCAAACGAGCGAAGCACACCCAGCGTCGCTTCCCTGACCGTTAGGCTTTTTGAAGTCATGTCGTGCTTTCCTGGGCTGGCTTTCCAGTTCGAATCGACGGCCATCAGAAGGGATAGTGCTGAGGCTGCGTCTCGATCGTGATCCAGCGCAGATCGGTGAACTCGGCGATCCCGGCCTGGCCACCGAAGCGCCCGTAGCCAGATCCCTTCATGCCGCCGAACGGCATCTGGGCCTCGTCATGCACCGTCGGTCCATTGACGTGACAGATGCCGCTTTCGATGCGTTGTGCCACCGTGAGCGCGCGCGCGACATCCCGACCGAATACGGCAGCCGAGAGCCCATACTCCGTATCGTTCGCAAGGCGCACCGCCTCATCCACGCTCCGCGCGCGGATGACCGAGACGACGGGACCAAAGCTTTCTTCGGTGTAGATCCGCATGCCGGGCATGACGCGGTCGAGCACCGTTGCCGGGACGATCGTGCCCGCGCGCTCGCCCCCCGAGAGCTTGACGGCCCCCTTTCGGACTGCCTCCTCAATGAGATCGACAACATGCTTGGCCGGTGTCTCGTCAATCATCGAGCCGATGACCACCGGACCGGAACGAGGATCGCCCGCGGGCAGCGAGCTTGACTTCTTGGCAAGCTTCTCAACGAACTGATCGGCCACCGCCTCGTCAACGATCACACGCTCGGTCGACATGCAGACCTGCCCTTGGTTTATGAAGGCGCCAAACGCTACGGCAGCCACTGCGGCATCGAGGTCGGCATCGTCGAGCACGATGAGAGGCGCCTTGCCGCCAAGCTCGAGCAGCACAGGCTTAAGGTGCCGTCCAGCCAGCTCCGCGATCACACGGCCGACCCGGGTCGAGCCGGTGAAGTTGATCCGCCTGACCGCCGGATTGGCGATGAGACGCTCCACGACAACGGGCGCGTCAGCCGGCGCGTTGGTCACGACGTTCACAACGCCGGGCGGGAAACCGGCGTCTCTGAACACCTCGCCGATCAGCCGGTGCGTTCCTGGACAGATTTCGGACGCTTTGAGTACGACCGTATTGCCGCATGCGAGCGGCGCTGCCACCGCGCGCACACCCAGGATGATGGGAGCATTCCACGGCGCAATGCCCAGGCACACGCCAGCCGGCTGACGAACGGCCATGGCAAGGCATCCCGGCTTGTCAGAAGGAATGACTTCGCCGACGATCTGCGTGGTCAGGGAGGCCGCTTCGCGCAGCATGCCGGTTGCGAGCTTCACGTTGAAAGCCGACCAAACCGCGGTCGTACCGATCTCAGCCATCATGATCGCGATGAAGGCGTCGCGCTTGGCCTCGATCACTTCGGCGGCTTTCAGCAACAGGTCCCGCCGCGCGTTGGGGCCGCGCGCCGACCAGTCCGGCAGTGCGGCCGAAGCCGCCGCCACCGCGGCATCGGCATCCGAAACCGTCCCGGCTGCCGCCCTGCTGGCAATCTCCCGCGACAGCGGATTGCGCCGCTCAAAGACTTTGCCGTTGGCTGCGGCCTGATCGTGTCCGTTGATGAGAAGACTGACGTCCATGATGAATCTCCCTTGGTATTGCGAATTGACTTAGCTGAGCAATTGCGATTTGCCGGTTTCCCGCGCGAAGCTCAGCGCGATCACGGCGGCAACCGCGAGCACGAAGTAGTACCCGGCAATCGCATATGTCGTGCCCGTCTGGGCAAACAGGCTCGTGGCGACGAGCGGCGCAATCCCGCCACCAAGCACGGTTCCGAACTGCTTTCCGATCGAGACACCGCTAAAGCGGACCCGTGTCGGAAACAGCTCCGGGAAGTAACTCCCTTCAGTGCTGAACATGAGCGGATGAATTACGCCTGCGGCAAGCACCACCGCAGCCGTCAGCAGTAACGGGTCGCGGCTGGCGATTGCGTTGTAGAACGCAAACATCGAGATGCTCGCGAGCACGACACCAGCCAGGAAGAGGCGTTTCCGCCCGATCCGGTCGGACCAGGCGCCGAACAGGGGCATTGCAATCAGGCCGACGAGATTCGCTAAGAGGACGGCCTGGGTAACGACATCCTTCGGCACACCGAGCTGGCGCGTCGCGAATGAGATGGTGAAAATTGCTGTCAGATAGAAATACGATGTCTGCGCCATCTCCGCGAAGAAAACGATGATGATAGAGCGCCAGTGCGTCCTGAGTGCCTCGACGGCCGGTGCTGCTGTAACTTCCGGCGCTTCACGGAACGTCGTGCTCTCTTCGATGCGCAGCCGCATGTAAAGGCCAAGCGCGACGAGGACGGCACTGACCAGGAACGGGACACGCCATCCCCAGGACAGCAGGTCCGCTTCCGGCAGGCGCGAAATTGCCAGCGCTGCAAACGAAGCGAGGACAACGCCAACCGGGCCCGCAGCCTGGATGACGGCAGCCGAGAAACCGCGCTGGCCCTGAGGAGACGTTTCAAGCGCCATCAGGCTCGCCGCAGTCGACTCGCCACCGAGCGCAAAACCTTGAATGAAGCGCAGCACGACAAGCGCAACGGTAGCGATTGCTCCCACACTGCCGTAGGTCGGCAATAGTCCGATCGCCATTGTCGCCAGACCCATGATCAGCAGCGTGCACAACAACACGGACTTGCGACCCAGGCGGTCGCCGAAATGACCAAACACAAGGCCCCCAAGCGGGCGTGCCAGGAATCCAACCGCAAAGGTCGCAAAGACGGCAATCGTGGCGGCGAGTTGATCGAATTTCGGGAAGAAGAGCTGATCGAAGACCAGCGGCGCAATCAGGCCGTAGATGAAGAAATCGTACCATTCGATCGCGGTTCCGATGGCACCGGCGATCAGAATGCGGCGGCGCGCACTCGGCGTCTGATGAGATTGGATGACGGCGGCTGTACGGTCTTCGTAATTCTCTAGTGCCCTGGTGGTCACGTTATCCTCCTCATGTTGCGATTATCGTTTCTTGTTATTTGCGACCGCACCTTGGGTGCGTCGAATTCAGACGTCGATCAGCTCGCCAGACGTGCCTGATCGCTCTCCGTGTGCCCAAGCGCGCGGGCAAGCACGCGCCCGAGCAGCCCCGCCTGTGACGCGCTACCGCGCCAAGCCACTATCTGATCGGGACGAATAAGGGCGAGATCCGCCTCGTAGAGATCGCGAAGTCGTCTGGGCAGGGTAACGAGCTTCAGTTCGGCCCCCAGCCTTTGCGCCACTTCGATCAACTGATCGCTGGCGGATGCGACGTCGTCGAACTGGAGCAGCGTCCATTCAAAGCCGAACAGATCGTAGAGAGATACGCCGTCCTCCAGCCAGGCATGCGGTGCACGGCCTCCGGGACAGGCGCTCGGCACGTAGATATTTGCAGCATCCGGCGGCGGCAGGCTGCCATCGGACACGATGATCGGCGACCCGTCGTAACGTCCGCCGAAAGTTACGCCAGGAATGTTGAATTCGGCCCGGGCGTGCTGCTCGAGATAGGCGCCTGCCGCACGTCTTGCTTCGCCGCCCGCTTCCGTAGCGTCCTCGATCTCCGGCGCGGGAGCAAAGAGACCAAGCGAATCGGCGAATCGGCGCGCGTAATCCGTGTTACGGAGCGCCACCGGACGACGTTCGATCGCGTAGCTGTCGAGGAGCGACGCAGGGCTCACGCCCTTGACGACGCTAGCCAGCTTCCAGCCAAGATTGACGGCATCTTCGATGGCGGTGTTGTAGCCGAGCCCACCGGTTGGCGTGAACAGATGCGCCGCATCTCCGCCGAGAAAGACCCTGCCCCGCTGCATGCCATCGGCGACCAGTGCATGACCCGCCGTCCAGGTGAGAAAGGAGAGCACTTCGCATTCGAGCGGCGCACCGCATGCCCGCTGGAAGGCAGCTTTCGCCGCGTTGACGGTGATCGCGCTCTCATCCTCGCCAGCTCGAAGCTGGGTGTGGAAGGCAAATTCGTCGCGCCCGTTCACGGACGCCATGAAGGCCCGGCGGTCGCCGTTGAAGCAGTTGTACATCCACGCCTTGGCGTGCGGGACGCTCGTGTAAAAGTCCGCCGAGCGGAGATAGACGGCTAGCATCCGGCCGCCCATGAAATCACGTTGCGTGCCGGTCGAGCCGCCGTATGAAATGCCGAGCGACTGCCGGACTGTCGAGCGCGGGCCGTCAGCGCCCACGAGAAAGTCGGCGTGAATCTGAAAGCGGCGACCATCGTCGAGGCATTCAATTTCTGCAACGACGCCGTTATCGCGCTCAGAATAGTTGATGAGACGGTGGCCGTAGTGAAGCCGAATCCCGGGCAGCTGCTCTGCGTGCCGGCGTAGCACCGCTTCGACGTATTTCTGCGACACGCGATGGGGCAGTTCGGCAGCGCTCCAGGAGCCGGACATTCCCTTGATCAGCTCGGTTGCACGCGCCGAAGACGGCAATTGAAACCGCGCCAACTCGTAGCCGGTGTATCGGGTGAAGTAAGCGACGTCGGTTGGATAGTCGGTGGGCAACCCCACCTGCCTGATTTCGTCGGCAAATCCAAGCCGGCGATAGTGTTCCATCGAGCGGGCTTGGGTCGCATTGGCCTGGGGATTGAATGCCGTGCCAGGTTTCTCATCGACCAGAACGGCGGATATGCCCCGCCGGCCAAGCTCATTGGCCAGCATGAGCCCGCAGGGCCCACCGCCCGCGATGAGCACAGAGGCCGTCAGACGTGTTTCCAAAGCCGCCACTCCCTACCAAGCACTATTCTGCATGGTAAGGACGCCTGATCATTTCGTCAAGCTGCCTGACTATTTCTAATCCGCGAGGGTGTCGAACTTCGCGCCATACACCGCAAGCCCTTTGACGATTGCGTCCATGTTCGATTTACCCAGCTCAGCACGCATTTCGCGCTCCGCGACGTCGACGGCATCCCGGAAGGAGTCCAGCCAAACCAGACCGGCGGACGTGAACCTCACGATCCGTGCGCGCCGGTCGCTCGGATCTGCAGTACGTTCAACCAGTCCTAGCTCGGCACACTGGTCGACCAACTCGCCCATGGCCTGCTTGCTCATCGAGGCCCGCCGGGCGAGTTCGGTCAGGCGGGTTCCTTCCACATCGAGATTTCGGGTCAAGCCGACATGTGCAATGCGGGTCTCGGCATGGCCGCTTGCACTCATGAGTTCAAGGACGCGCTCCTCGAAGCGACGTACCGCGTTGTTGAGCAGACGACCGACATTGGCATGCCGCCATGCTGTCCCGGATTTCCTGGGTCCCAAAGGGGGTGACTTTCGAATCGTTCAAGGCGCTTGATGATCAAAGCTTGTCGTGGCCGCAACGGCCTTCAGTTTGGCCGAAAGTGCCCTCCTATTATTGAGCTTGCAAGAACGAATGTTCGAAATCAAGGACAGCCGTCGCACCACGATCATATGGCGGCACGAGTATTACACCATGCTCCACTCGAAATCGCGGCAGGCAGCTCAGCCAGCTGATAGGCAAAAGCGGCGAACGAGGCCTAGACGACTGTCCCCTCGCCAGGGACGCATTGTTGCAAGGTAACGCAGGAGTAACATTCATGACGACCGCACTCATTACCGGCGCTTCCAGTGGCATCGGTGCAGTCTATGCGCGCCGCATGGCCGCACGTGGATATGGTCTGGTCCTCGTCGCTCGGGCAGCCGACCGGCTGAAGGCGCTTGCGGAAGAACTGCGTGACGCACACGGCGTTACGATCGAAGTCATTGCAGCGGATCTCGTCGACGACCTCCAGTGAACCGGTCCTGCAGCGTCTCCGCTCTACTCCTCAGATCGACATCCTCGTCAACAACGCCGGCACAGGACTAATCGGCGACTTCGCCGCTGCTGACCCTGCCAAGATGGCCCACTTGCTGCGACTTAACGTTGTCGCAACCACGATGCTGGCGTCCGCAGCCATCGTCGGTATGGTCGAGCGCGGCAACGGGGCAATCATCAACATCGCTTCCGTGCTGGCACTTCAGCCTGAGTACATTCGCGGTATCTACGCAGCCACAAAGTCCTATGTGATGACGCTGTCACAGAGCCTTGCTGCCGAAGTCACGTCAAAGGGCGTCTATGTCCAAGCCGTACTCCCTGGCGCCACGCGCACGGAAATCTTTGAACGATCCGGTGGCGACATCAGCAAGGTGGCCAACCTTATGGAGGTCGAGGATCTCGTCGATGCTGCCCTGGTCGGTTTCGATCGAAAGGAGCTGATTACAATCCCGCCCATCCCAGATCCAGCGACATGGGAGGCGTTTGAACAGGCACGTGGCGTTTTGGCGTCGGGCTTCAGCAACTCCCGGCCGGCTGCGCGCTATCGAATCTGACAGCGTGACTTGCGTCGCGATAGTTGATGGCTGCGACCAGCGATGACCACCTTCGTGACGCTTCGGCGCATCTAGACATAACAAACACAAACGGGGAGGATTTGCGATGAGTGATGGAAAGACCGGGCTGCAACTGCGCTCGCTGCTCAAGAAGGGTGGCGAGCTCGAATTGTCGCTGGTGAGTATCCCGACGCCCGAACCTGCAGAAGATGAGGTCCTGGTGCGCGTAGAAGCTACGCCGATCAACCCGTCCGATCTTGGACTCCTGATCGGCCCAGGCGACATGTCGACCGCCAAGGTCTCGGGCTCAAAGGACTCGCCTGTGGTCACGGCGAAAATGCCGGAAGCCGTCATGCGGATGATGGCGGCGCGGCTTGATCAGTCGCTGCCTGTCGGCAACGAGGGCGCCGGCACCGTGATCCGGACCGGATCGTCGGATGCCGCCAATGGGTTGACGGGCAAGAGGGTCTCGATGATCGGTGGCGCGATGTACAGTCAGTACCGCACCATGAATGTGAAGGACGTGATGGAGCTGCCGGCCGGCACCACTGCTGCCGATGGCGCGTCCTGGTTCGTCAATCCCCTGACCGCGCTCAGCATGATCGAGACCATGCGGAGCGAAAATCACAAGGCGCTGGTGCATACCGCAGCCGCGTCGAACCTCGGCCAGATGCTCAACAAGGTCTGCATCAAGGACGGCATAGACCTCGTCAACATCGTGCGCAGCAAGGAGCAGGCCGACATCTTGCACAAGATCGGTGCCAAGTATGTCGTGGATTCCACGGTCGCCGGCTTCATGGATGATCTCACCAACGCGCTGGTGGAAACCGGCGCCACGATCGCGTTCGACGCCATTGGCGGCGGCAAGCTCGCCGGCCAGATCCTGACCTGCATGGAGGCCGCGGCCAACAGGGCCGCCAAGGAATACAGTCGATACGGCTCCAATGTTTACAAGCAGGTCTATATCTATGGCAGCCTCGATCATCGTCCGACCGAATTGAGCCGGGCGTTCGGGCTGGCCTACAGCGTAGGCGGCTGGCTGCTGACGCAGTTCCTGCAAGAGATCGGCCCGACCGATATCGGTAAATTGCGCCAACGTGTCGCCTCCGAGCTCAAGACCACCTTCGCCAGCCACTACACGAAGGAGGTGTCGCTGCAGGAGACGCTCGAACTCGCCAACATCGCCATTTACAACAAGCGTTCCACCGGCGAGAAGTTTCTCATCAACCCGAGCAAAGCCTGACGACAACGACGGGCGACTCTCTCTCTCCGGTACAATCTCGATTTGCGGTCCACCGGTGTTGACCCCAAAGCATCGACGTCGTGCTGTGTCGCATCTGCATCCCGACCACATCAACGGCATTCGCGCCCTCGGTGGCTCCATGAGGTTTGCGAACGCCAAGATCATGGTGCCGGCAAAGGAGGAGTTTCTGTCGGTCGACATTGTTACGGCTGGGTGACCGATGCCACGAGTTTCAAAGTGCGTTCTGAGCACGGGATCAAAGGCAATGCGCTCAATGACCGTAGCTTGTCCTGGCCGCAACGGCCTTCAGTTTGGCCGAAAGTGCCCCCCCATTATCGAGCAGCTTGCACGAACGAATGTACGAAACTGAGACGGTCGCCGCGCCACGATTATTGGTTCGAGTTCGTCAAAGGCGAATGCCACGCCGAACTATAAAAAAAGCGGGAAACCCAAGGAGCTAGAATGACTGAGCGGCGCTGGTTAGGCAAATATCCAGATGGCCTCAAGGCCGACATCGACCTAACAGCAGAATCGGGATCGCTGGTCGACTTGCTCCGCGCCAGTGTTTCGAAGTTCGGCGGTCGCGTCGCCTACGACTTTTTCGGGATCGACATAACATATCGGACCGTGGATCTGGTTAGTTCGCACCTTGCTTCGTATCTCCAAAGCATTGGCTTGCAGAAAGGCGATCGGGTGGCGGTGATGCTGCCTAACGTCCCGCAGTATCCGATCGCCGTTGCAGCGATCCTCAAGGCTGGAATGATCGTCGTGAACGTCAATCCCCTATACACACCGCGAGAGCTCGAACATCAGCTCAAAGATTGCGGTGCTAAGGCAATTGTGATCCTGGATGAATTTGCAACAACGCTGGATCAGTGCGTCGCAAGAACGACAATAGATCGTGTCGTGCTCTGCTCGATCGGCGACATGCTGCCGGTTTCCAAGTTGGCCGCTACCAGTTTCGTCGCGACAAAAACAATGAAAATGGTTCCGGCTTTTGAGTTGTCGGGTGTAACATTCTCGCAGGCCGTGCGACGTGGAAGTCGTGGGGTTCCAAAAAATCCCGAGATCAAGCCTGACGATGTGGCGGTTCTGCAATACACTGGTGGCACCACCGGCATATCGAAGGGGGCAATTCTTTCGCACCGAAATCTGGTCGCCAATGTTTTGCAAAACGAGGCATGGTTTGGACCAGCACTCGACACGATTCCCGCAGGCGAGCAGCCAGTAACGGCATGTCCCTTACCGCTGTATCATATCCTCGCGTTTATTACGAGCATGGTTATGTTGAGGGTCGGCGGCAAGAATGTCCTGGTACTCAATCCGCGTGATACAAGCGCCACCCTGAAAACACTAGGCGCTCATAAGATCCATATGTTTCCGGGCCTCAATACGCTCTTTAACGCATTAATGGCTCATCCGGATTTCGACCAGGTCGATTGGAGCCATCTCAAGGTGACAACGGCCGGCGGGATGCCGACCAATCCGGTGACAGCTCGACGCTGGAAACTGCGCACCGGCAGCACGATTTGCGAAGGATACGGTCTGTCGGAGGCCTCTGGGACCGTAACCTGCAATCCCCCGACCGGAGACATCAGAGCTCCTGGCGTCGGCCTGCCCGTTCCCTCGACGTTCGTATCTCTGCTGGATCCCGCAGGAAAGGAAGTCGGTCCGGGCATGGTTGGCGAAGTCGCCATCAAAGGGCCGCAGGTCATGCGCGGTTACTGGAACCGCGAGGAAGAGACGTCTCAAGTGTTCGACGCCCGGGGCTTCTATCTCACGGGGGATCTGGGATCCATGGACGAAGATGGCTATCTCAAGATCGTCGACCGCCTGAAGGACATGATCCTGGTGAGTGGTTTCAATGTTTACCCTACCGAAATCGAACGCGTGGTTGCGGAACTGGAGGGCGTCCTCGAATGCGCCGCGGTCGGCACCCCAGATACCGATACGGGGGAGGCCGTCCGGCTGGTTGTCGTGCGAAGAGACAGCGCGTTGAACGAAGCTGATGTGAAGGAGCATTGTCGCCGTCATTTGACGGGATACAAGCAGCCTAAGATCATCGAATTCGTCGAGTCCCTTCCGAAGTCACCCGTCGGCAAAGTACTCAAGAAGGACATGCGGGCCTACGCTCCGATCAAAAACTGAACACGAACTTGCATCCAGGCCACCTGGCAAGGGTGAAGTAAGTTCGCGCCACCCTCTAGTGTCACGCGAATTGCAGTCGCGCACGGGTCGGCTTCCGCGCGTCGTGTTGGCCAGAACCGCTAGCCGCCGAAGTTAGCCAGAACACGAGGAAGCTATATGTCCACACACGTAATGAAGCTTCTCAATTTGAGCGGCAAGACGGCTCTGATAACTGGCGGTTCGCGGGGGCTTGGACTGCAGCTCGCTGAAAGCCTCGGAGAAGCCGGCGCACGCATTGTAATCACGTCTCGAAAGGCGCCCGACCTCGAAGCCGCCGCAGCGGCCCTGACCTCGCGCGGCATCGACGCGCAATGGATAGCCGGAGACGCGGCACGGCCGGATCAGGTGGAATACGTTTGCACCGAAGCACTGAACCGGTTGAAGCAGATCGACATCCTGGTCAACAATGCCGGCGCCTCTTGGGCGGCCCCGGCTGAGAGTCACCCTATCGAGGCATGGGACAAGGTGATGAACCTCAACATCCGAAGCGCCTTCTTGTTCAGCCAGGCGATCGGGCGGGCCAGCATGATCCCCAACAAGCATGGTCGGATCATCAACGTCGCCTCAATCGCTGGGTTGGGCGGAAATCGGGCGGGAATCGAGACCGTCGCCTACAACACGAGCAAGGGTGCACTGGTGAACTTCACTCGGGCGCTTGCGGCTGAATGGGGCGAGCATGGCATCACGGTAAACGCGATCGCACCCGGATTTTTTCCGAGCAAAATGGCCGATGGCCTTTTGCAGCAACTCGGCATCGATAACCTTGCTGCACAAACACCCCTAAGGCGCATAGGCGACGAAGACGATCTCAAGGGCATTGCACTTTTGCTGGCATCGTCTGCCGGCAAACACATCACGGGTCAGATAATTCCGGTGGACGGCGGGATGAGTTGCGCGATGGGATGAACGTGACTTCCATACGAACGACTGTCACTGGTCATGCCCAGTTGATCGACAAAGCGAGAACCGAGATCCCATCAGCGTTTCCGCGAAACCGCCAGGTCCGGACCAGCCTGGGCCGCGATGTCGGCGAGAACGACTCCCGTTCCTGCCGCACGGTTCCGATACTTCGCAAGCCAAAAAAAGCCAGGGCTACAAATGCAGTCCTGGCAGTCTGGGAGGAAGCGGCACGCGATGCGTGTGTCCTGCAAGCAAATTGACGAGCTTTCGCTTCGCCGCAAGCGCAATCCACGATGCTGACCGTATCTGCCTCCATAGTTGGCCGAAAATACCTCGCGCGGCGTCTCATCATCGCAGATCTCTCGATCCGTCACTCTCGTCCCGGCCCTAGGTTGCCGACGCAAATGCAATATTCACCAGAAGCGGACATAGCTGGGACGACTCGGTCGCATTGTCGATCATCCTGAACCTCTAGCCGGTTCAGAAAGTGAATTCCAAACTGGCGTGCGCTACCAATTCGCCGGTAGCCGAAAAGGATACGCGAGTTTCCGTAAAGGCGGACGCTTTGCCAAAGCGCAGAACTTCCGATTTTACATGAAAATCGTCGTTGACGGCGGGACGCAAGAAGTGCGTGTGTTGATAGACGGTGCCCTTAGATGCGCGCTCAGTCGTATGCATTGCCAGCGATGCGACCGTATCAATAGCAGCCATAATGGCCTGACCACACACGGCACCGGTGGAAAACTTGAGCGCATCATTTTGGGGAAGCAGGGCGGACACCGCCCCCGGGCTAACCTTGAAATCACGAATCCCCAGCAACTTCACCCAAGGGGCGAAAAGAAAATCGTAAAATTCGTCAACCGTAGCGTCCGTTAACGGAAGGAAGTGAAGCGGAGTGGGTTTTGCAATGTGGATCATTTGTAGGGCCTGATGCTCGGAGTACGATACGGTAGTGCAACTCTCTAAGCTCGAGAGTTGGAGGGAGCCTGAAGCTCTCGGGCAAAAATACCCTCGTGATGGTCGATGACCGCTGAGGGTCGTCGACGGAGCTGAAGGTTCTGAAGTCCGCTAGCAAATCCGGAAGTCATTCTGACAGAAATGTTAGCCGCCAACCTCGCCGTCGAGAATGTCTCCGAACATTTCCCAATGATCGCCGGTCAGGCGCTCCATTTGCATCTGCTCGATCGGAAAGAAATCCGTGGGGCTCGTGTTGATCTTAATCCCCGGCAAAAAGATATCGTTCTCCATATCCTTCAGATTAGCTGCCTGGCGCATTAAATTTTCTCGCGTCAAGTCGTCGCCGCACCGTCTGATCGTATGCACGAGTGTCTGCGCCACGCCGTAAGCGTACAGGGTCGAGCCATCCGTCTTATCGGCGTCGGGCAAATACTTGTCCATGAACTCCGTGAACTTCTTGATACCCGGGTCATCCTTCCATCGGCTATCCGCGGCGTCCTTCGCATAATTCGACGATAGAATCCCTTGGGCATTGTCGAAGCCGGCCGGTTTGATGGAGCTGATCGAGGAACTGATGTAGCTGATAATGTGAATGGGTTTCCAGCCAAGCTCGGCCACCTTCTTGATGCTCTGCGCGCCAAATTTCGGCGTCGTCATGCTCATAAGCACGTCCACATTGGCGGCTTTCAGTTTGACGATGTGGGTATCAATAGTCGGTTCAGTGATTTCGTAACTGTCCTCTGCGACGATCAGCGAGGCATGGCTTCCGAGCCCGTCCTTCAACCCTTTAAGAAGATCCTTTCCAAAATCATCGTTCTGATACAGAACGCCGATTTTGGCACCGGGATGTTCTTTCAAGAGATACTTGGCATACACCCTACCCTCGCTTTGGTAGTTAGGTTGCCATCCGATCGTCCAAGGAAAATGCTTCGGATCGCCCCACTTCGTCGCGCCTGTAGCGATGAAGATCTGCGGTACCTTTTTGCTATTCATATATTTTTGGATAGCTGAATTGGACGGCGTTCCGATCGAATTGAAGATCGCAAAAACCTCGTCGCTTTCCACCAGCTTGCGCGCCTGCTCCACGGCCTTGGGAGGACTGAAGCCGTCATCGTACGAAATGAAATTGATCCTGCGCCCGTTGATGCCACCCTGCTCGTTGATCATCTTGAAAAAAGCGGCGTGCATCCGTCCGATGATTCCGTAGGCCGATGCCGGTCCGCTATAAGGAGAAATATTGCCTATCTTGATTTCGGTGTCGTTCGCGCCGGTATCGTATTTGCTCTGCGCAAGGACCGTCTGCGATGTGCATAGAAGAGCCGCGGCAGCAATCAATTTGAAGGTATGGAAGGATTTCATTGCGTGTTCTCCGCAGGCTTAGGAATGGGCAGCAATCTGGTGTTCCGGCGGGCCGAAATTCTTGACGTCCTGTTGCAGGATGCGCCTTGACCAGCCGTTCAGGGCCAGCACGAACCGATTCGTCTCCGGGAGGAACGGAAATAGGGGATAGATGTGAACGGAATCGTCGACCAGTTCGACGGTGACATCGACATTCTGCGCCTGCGCACGCTGAAGTATCCTGCTGGTGTCATCGAAAAGTGCCTCGTTCATGGCTGCGGTCAGAAACAACGGCGGCAACGAACTGAAATCCCCGAACAGCGGCGAGACGAGAGGATCACGAGGCTCGTGACCCTGGAAATAAGATGCCGCAAGGAATGTCAGGCTGTCTCGGTTTGCGGCCGGGTCCTTGCCCTCAGCGAGCCTGAGGCTTTCACCACTTAACGTCATGTCGGCGAAAGGACAAACCGCCAGAATGCCTGCGGGGAGCGAATCGCCGGCCGATCGAAGCGCCATTGCAAGGGCGATTGCGAGGCCGCCCCCCGACGATTCGCCGCTCAGAATGATGCGTTCCGGCGTGATGCCTTCGCGGAGCAGACCTCGATACGCATCGACCGCGTCGTCGAGAGCGGCCGGATAGGGATTCTCGGGAGCGAGCCGATAATCAACCGTAAAACACTCGCCTTCGACAGCCTGCGCAAGGCGTGCGGCATAGTTCTGCGAACTATCGGCTGACCCGACGACATAACCTCCTCCATGGAAATGAAGGACAACGGGTCCGGACTTCGAACGCGATGAATTGATGCGGATCGTCCGCACGCCGTTAAGTTCCCTCTCGGCACTTTGAATGTCACTGTTCGGTGGAAAGTTCGTTAGTAGGAACCGCTCGTAAGCCCTCCTCAAGCCGTCGTAGCCTTGAGCGGCATCTTCCGGCGTTAGCGCATTTTTCCACAGATCGTAGGCCTGACAGCTCTCCGGACGTGAGAGGCGGAAACCCTCCTGAACCGCCGACAGGCCGAAGACCTCGCCTACTGGCTGATCGACGGCCTTCAGGACGTCGTATTTCCAGCCAAGTCCCCAGCTTGTCTCCGCCAGCGGATCGATGCGCGACATACCCTTCCAACGGCCGTTTCGCATGCGGATTCGCTCGTGATCGGACTCGTGCACAAGCTTGACCATCGCGCGCGCGCCGGATTGAACGCGCGTAGTGCGTGGCCGGCGGCGGGTCTCGTACTCCCGCAAGGCTTCTGGAACGTCGTTCGATCTAGAAAGTACGGTGGCGATCGTCCAAGCGTCTTCCATTCCCTGGCATGCGCCCTGCGCCAGGAAAGGCACCATCGGATGCGCCGCGTCCCCGAGCAGGGTGATACGTCCGCTTGTCCACTTTTCAATCGGATCGCGATAGTACATCCCTGTAATAAAGGCGGTATCGATCTGATCCAGCAACTGCTTTAGCCGTGGCTCAGCAGCGGAGAACGATCGCCTAAACTCCTCGATGTTACCGCCCTCTTCCCACGATTCGCGCTGCACTTCCGTGTCCGGAACGGACGCAAGGACGCTGTACAGTTTCTGCGGCCGTACCCAGTACGATACGATCGTGCGGCCCGGTCCGGTCCAATTATGTCCGCGCTCCGGCAGATCGACGAACGAAAGGCGGTCGCCCGGAATGAGGGCGCGCCACATGAGAATATTGGCGGCTTGGGCCGGCTTATGTCCCCACAGTCTTTCGCGGACCATCGAATGAATGCCATCCGCGCCAACAACGGCATCGGCTTCTAGAACCTCGCCGGTAACAAGTTTGACCCATGCCAAATCCGCGGTCTGCCCGAGCTCCTCACAACGAGCTCCGAAACGCAGCACCCCCTCGGGAAGCCCCTTGGCGAGCAGGTCAATCAAGTCCGCGCGGTGCAGATTGTATAGCGGCGCACCATAACGCAGCGCAGCCTCTTCACCGAGCGGTGTTGCAAACAGCATTCGGCCAGTTTCGAAGTCGTTGGTATCCCAGGCTTGGGGAATGACTCCGACGGCCAGCAGCTTGTCCTCAAGTCCCAACTCGCGCATTACCAGCGTGCCGTTTGCTCCGATCTGAATCCCCGCCCCGATTTCGCGGAACTGCTGGGCTTGTTCGACGACGGTGACATCGATGCCCTTTCTCACAAGAGCTAGAGCTGCGGTTAAGCCTGCGATTCCGGCGCCAATAACGATGACTTTCATTCGCTCCCCGCCGGTGTTGAATCCGCCCGCGCTGTCATTCGCGGTCTAAGCTCGGGGTGCAACGATGCTACTTGAAGCGCCGGTAATGAGTGCGGACGTCATGAATGTACTCCCACGTTACCTTGCAACAGTTCGTTGGCCTTCGGGATAAGTACTTAACCAGCGATGTTCGGTGATTCAGACGCACTGAGATCTTTCAGCGTGGCGTTCACCTTTGACGAAATCGAACCGCATAATCGTGGTGCGACGACCGTCGCTTGAGTTCGTACATTCGTTCTTGCAAGCCCGATAATAGGAGGGCAGTTTCGGCCAAACTGAAGGCCGTTGCGGCCAGGACCACCTTGATCATTAAGCGCCTTGCCGTTGAGTCCCGCTCAAAACTCAGCTTGAAACTCTCGGCACACTCGGCCGCAACGATGTCTCCCGATTTCAAGACTTTGAGCAGCGGCAAAGACTGTATCGGCTCGCTTCGTATGACTGGAGATGCGCTGCCGGGTCTCAAGACTGGACAAGCTCGCATCAATGCGTTTGGCGCCCTTGCGCATGCAGTTCTGATCGATCGCGCCCTTTCTTCAGCAGTGCGCTCAATGATCATAGCTTCTCGTGGCCGCAACAGCCTTCAGTTTGGCCGAAGCGGCCCTCCTATTATCGGGCTCGCAAGAACGAAGGTACGAAACCAGGGACGGTCGCCGCGCCACGATTGTGATGTTTCAAGTTCGGCAGAAGCGAATGCCACATTGAACGGCGCGGCTTCCACGCGTCATGTTGGCCAGAACCGCTAGCCGCCGAAGTTAGCAAGAACACGAGGAAGCTCTATGTCCACACACGTAATGACGCTTCTCAATTTGAGCGGCAAGACGGCTCTGATAACTGGCGGTTCGCGGGGGCTTGGACTGCAGCTCGCGGAAAGCCTCGGAGAAGCCGGCGCACGCATTGTAATCACGTCTCGAAAGGCGCCCGACCTCGAAGCCGCCGCAGCGGCCCTGACCTCGCGCGGCATCGACGCGCAATGGATAGCCGGAGACGCGGCACGGCCGGATCAGGTGGAATACGTTTGCACCGAAGCACTGAACCGGTTGAAGCAGATCGACATCCTGGTCAACAATGCCGGCGCCTCTTGGGCGGCCCCGGCTGAGAGTCACCCTATCGAGGCATGGGACAAGGTGATGAACCTCAACATCCGAAGCGCCTTCTTGTTCAGCCAGGCGATCGGGCGGGCCAGCATGATCCCCAACAAGCATGGTCGGATCATCAACGTCGCCTCAATCGCTGGGTTGGGCGGAAATCGGGCGGGAATCGAGACCGTCGCCTACAACACGAGCAAGGGTGCACTGGTGAACTTCACTCGGGCGCTTGCGGCTGAATGGGGCGAGCATGGCATCACGGTAAACGCGATCGCACCCGGATTTTTTCCGAGCAAAATGGCCGATGGCCTTTTGCAGCAACTCGGCATCGATAACCTTGCTGCACAAACACCCCTAAGGCGCATAGGCGACGAAGACGATCTCAAGGGCATTGCACTTTTGCTGGCATCGTCTGCCGGCAAACACATCACGGGTCAGATAATTCCGGTGGACGGCGGGATGAGTTGCGCGATGGGATGAACGTGACTTCCATACGAACGACTGTCACTGGTCATGTCCAGTTGATCGACACAGCGAGAACCGAGATCCCCCTCGCGGCTACATTATCCGCCAAAGGACTAGTGAGTGCGAACAACTGCGTTCGTCGCGAGCCAATAAACATCCGGCCGATTGCCTCGTGCCAATTGCCGACGATCACCGAAACGGTGACGTTCTTCGCCTTTCTGGCGATCAGGCAGCGTGCAGGACCATACCGTCCACGCAATTCGCGGAAGCCCGATGGAGCCGAAGTCGGGCTTCATGTGCATGCCCGCTTGTGGCTGCGTACTCGGCAGCAAACGCGATGATATCTTGTCCAAGGCCTAAAGCTGTCGACGGGGCCAAGGCGGAAGTCCTCGAACAACAGCCGGCACGTCCGTCAACTTCGGAGGCACAATCGTTGGCGTTGCGCCGCCGGGTAGTCGCTCAGGCGGCTTTGGGGCGGTTCGTGCAGTCCAGAGTAAAATAGCGGCCGTGCGCGTATAGCAGCGCCGACCCCTCTGGCTGCACGCGAGTGGCCTTGACGACGCCTGCAAATATGGAGTGCGATGGAAACTCGTGTCTGCTTTCCAGAGCGCAATCGAAGCTTGCTAGAGCTCCGTCGAGTATCGGCGCCCCCGTGAACAGATTATTCCAAATCCCCTCACCGAAGCGTGCTTCTCCGGTCAATCCAGTTCGGCCTGAAAACGTGTCCGCCAATCGAATCTGTTCGGCGGAAAGAAAGTTGAGGCTGAAGCAGCCAACATCCAGGATGGCCTGATGGGCACTCGCACTTCGATTTATGCAGATCGACACCATTGCTGGCTTGTCAGAAAGCGCACATGCGGCCGTGGCCGTAAGCCCTGTGCGCGAGCCAACGTCACCACAAGCCACAATCGAGACAGTGGAGACCTGGTTGCGCATAGCGTTTCGGAAATCCTCCGGCGAGATAGCGCGATCGAGACTGGTTGGGTATAACATTCGCTCCTCCAGAAAGAACCGAATACATATTGCTCAAACGAGATCGGAGAGCATGTCTTTCTCGAAAGACTTCAATTTGCCTGACGTTCCGTTGCGAAGTTGCGCGGGCCAGTCTGGGTTGGCGACGAGTGCGCGCCCGATTGCGACCAGGTCAAATTCATCCTGCGAAAGCCGGTCGAGGAGGTCGTCGATATTCGCCACGTCGGCAACGCGACCGCCCAATGATGCAATGAAGTCGCTGCCGCTGCTTAGGCCAACGCCTCCAACTGTAATCGTGGGTTTACCCGTCAGGCGCCTGGTCCAGCCGGCTAGATTGAGGTTGGATCCTTCGAACTCCGGCTCATGATAGCGCCGGGTGGAGCAGTGGAAGATGTCAACCCCAGCTTCCACGAGCGGCGAGAGAAACTGTTCCCATTCTTGCGGAGAATGCGCCAAACGCTGAGTGAAATCCTGCTGCTTCCATTGCGAGACGCGCAGAAATCAAGGGGAAACGCGGTCCGACAGCGGCTCGAGCTGCTTTGATAATTTCAGCTGCGAAGTTCGCTCTTCTGCGTAAATCTCCTCCCCAAGTATCCTCGCGAGTGTTTGTGCCTGCCCAGAAGAATTGGTCAATCAGATAACCGTGCGCTCCATGAAATTCTACCGCGTCGAAGCCGATCTGTTGGGCTGCACGAGCTCCCTTGGCGAAGGCGTCGATTACGTCCGCAATTTCGCTTTCCGCCATGGGCGAACCAACGACCCTTCCAGGTACATAGATTCCTGACGGTCCGACCGCCGGCAGGAGGTCGGTTTTTGGCCGTCCTTGATTGCGCATCATGCCGACGTGCCAAAGCTGCGGAGCGATCTTACCTCCGGCCGCATGGACCGCTTTCACGACATCCGACCAGCCGGCAAGCGACGCCTCGCCATGAAACGCCGGATGGTCAGTTGATTGAGAGGATGCATGGTGGTCGATAGTGGTTCCCTCGGTGACGATCAACCCGACCCCACCTTCGGCTCTTCGGCGGTAGTACGCCACAACGTTCTCTCCTGGAATCCCATTTGGAGAAAAGGAGCGCGTCATCGGTGCCATGACGATTCTGTTTGGTATGCTGAGCTTCTCTGATGCGAATGGTCGAAACAACGTCTCAATTGAGCGTGTCATTTGTGTAATCTCCTTTGAAGAGGTCTGTCAGCTCTTCTTCGTGTCAGCAGTAATTGCGCGGAAGGTCGCATGCTTGCAGATATTCCCGTCTCAGACGGGCGACCAACTCGGCGACGGTGTCCACGCGACGCACACATCCGACCCCATGGCCGGCCGACCAGACCATTGTCCAGCGAACGCGCTGCTTCTCGATCAGCGAACTGTCGCTGAAATCCACTTTCGGATTCACGAGAAAATCGGTTGGATCAATGCCGGCCCTAACCAAGGTTGGCCGGAGCCAGTTCGCCAAGACGTTCGTAACCGTGTTCGTGAGAACCAGATCATCAATGGTCGAATCGATCAGCATGCTCTTGTACTCCGGGACGGCGAGACTCTCCTCGGTAGCGATGAACGCCGTCCCCATCACTGCCAGGTTGGCACCCGCCGTCTCGACGGCTCTGATCTCGGCGCCATTTGAGAGCCCTCCGCCGAGAGCGATGGGACCATCGAAGAATTCCCTGACGGCCGACAGCAGCGAAAAGCCATTCATCCGCCCTGTATGTCCACCGGCACCTGCTGACACCAGGATCAAACCATCCACCCCAGCGTCGACCGCCTTTTTGGCAAAGGCGACCGAGTTGACGTCGGCGAATACCTTTCCACCCCAAGCGTGAACCCGGTCGACGATCGGCTTCGGCCCGCCCAATGCCGTGATGACGACGGGTACGCGGGCTTTCTCCAAAACGCTCAACTCATCAGTGAGGCGTGGGTTGGTCGGGTGCACGACGAGATTTGCCGCCCAAGGTACACACGACGGACCGCTTAATCGCTGCGTTATCTCGACAATCCACTCACTGAGCACTTCGATGGTCCTAGCATTCGCGCATGGGAAACTGCCGAGAACGCCATTCGCACAGGCCGCGATCACGAGATCAGGCCCCGACACCAAGAACATCGGTGCCGCGATAAGCGGTAGCCTGAGTGCGCCTTTATATTCGTCCAAAAATGCCAAGATGATGGCCCCCCTCGGGATTATAGCTGCTCAATATCGGTCGGAAGATCGAGCAAAAGTCGACCCACAAGTTCGTAGGTCCCCGGTCCGACCATCATGTGCTGACCAGCGACCTGGACATCGCGAAGTCGTCGCTGAATGTCGGAGGTGCGATACACAGCCGTCCCGCCTGCGAGTTCGTAGATGATGTTCACGCATAGTTTGGCGGCTTGAACGGCCTGCGAGGTCGCCAGCCGCAGGTCACGACGATCTTCGGTCGACACCTCGCCACGAAGCGCGCCTGACCAAGCGGCATCGATTGCTTCGTAGAAGAACGCCCGACCCGCGCGCAAAGCAGCTTCAGCTTTTGCGATGCCAGATTGGGTGGACTGTTTCTCGGCCAGGACGCGCGTGTTTCCTTGCGGGACCTTCTTGCCCGCGAACTCCAAGAAGTCGTCGATTGTCGCCCTAGCGACGCCTAACGTGACCGAAGCAATGCCGATGGCCAAAATTCCGAAGTTCGGAAACAGGAAGATGGGGTGGCTGCTGCGGCGCTTGCCGAACCGCTTTATCGTCCGGACTGCCGGCACGAAAACGTCGTTCACGGCGTAGTCGGTCGAACCCGTGCCCTGCAATCCCATTACGTTCCAGGTATCAATAAATTCGACGTCGGCCGCGTCGAAAACTATCGTAAGGTGTTCCGGCTTGGCTCTCTCGTCCAATTGTATCGCACCGGCCTGATCCACGACGAACGCACCGCCAACTATCCAATGGGCATTGCGAGTGCCTGACCCCCATTGCCAACGGCCCTTGACCAGATAGCCATCACGACCATCGCGGGTCACCGGCCTGGCGCGACCGTTGGGAGCAAATGCGCCGGCGGCGATCACCCCTGGCTTGCGCAGAATTTGCTTGAATTCCTCAGTCTGCGCGCTCGCCAGCCCGAATGACGAGGTGATGCCGATGAAAACACACCAAGCTGCGGACGCGTCTGCTTTCGCTAATTGTTCGACGATCTCGGCGTAGACCCGTGGCGAAAGCTCCTCACCTCCATACTCGGCCGGCGTACATACCTGATACAGGCCGTCACGAGCCATGCGGTCCGCGAGGTCTTGGGGCAAATGCCGCAGTTGCTCGAATTCGAGATGTCGCTTGCGAATTTCGTCAGCATAGCGGGAGGCAATCATCTTGAGATCGTCCACTTTCCCGATCGATGTCTGCACCGCAATATCCTCCGAATCGTATATTCATTGGCGACCCAGCATGCGCCGCCTCGATATAATGCACGCTGCCGGGAGGCCGTTTCGGCCAAGAAGGAAGGCCGTTTCGGCAAGCAGCGGCGAGCCTTGTGAACCGAAGTTGCGACGTAAGGAGTCGCAGTCGGCCACAACCATGTCGGGCTGGTTGGAAACTAACGTTGGCACGCAATAGACCAGTTGCGCAGAACGGGTGATTAACGGCCCCAATCCGCCAACGTCACGCCGGATACGCCGCGTGAGAATGATCAGTGCGAAGCATTGCGCGGCCGGCGCAGCAAACCCTATGCCAATAATGCCAAGGCCCGCAAAGCCCCGACGCCGAAAGTGAGCAGGTAGCCGAGGGGCATCTGCATCAGGGATGACATAAGTATCCATCATCCAGGAAACGCTGCGTCGCGGAGGCCGCGGAAGGTCGAAGCCAATGCTTGAAGGATCCATGTGACCATCGCGCCGGCAAAGAAACCTGTCGCGTAGGTGGTAGCAGCGTCGGTTGCGGCGGCGTCACCGGCGCCTCGCGCGTTTGCGAACACTCGGAAGATGGGCCGCCCAAAGCCGATCATGACGACCATGAAAGCCAAGCCGGAAACCATGGCAATGATTAAGCCATTGACCGCTAGATCGTGCGCATCGGTGCGTGACTTGCGTCCGGTCGCACGCGCGACGGCGGCTGCTATACCGCCGCCTATACCGCCGCCTATGCCGCCCGCAGCAAGCGTCTGCATCAAGATCACGAACGGGAAAAACGAAAGCGAAGCCTCCGAGCGCTCCCGTCCCAATCTTGCCTGCCATAAAGGCATCGAATGTATTCGCGGCGATTTGCGAACACAGGACCAATGTTGTTGGCCAGGCAAGCCGCGCGATAGGCCCTATCGCGGCAATTCGAGAAGCAGCCAGGATCATTGCTCAGTCGTTTCGGCCTTAGGCCTCGCGGGGTTCTCATAGATCAATAGCGTGGACGTCGCAGACGCGCAAAGTCGTCCCTCTCCGTCAGTGAGAGTGGCCTCCGCAAAAGCAGCCCTGCCACCCGCCGAGATCACACGGCCCTCCGCGCGCACTGGCCCGCTCTTCTGAGTGAGGGCGCGCTGAAAGGAAACTTTCAACTCGAGGGTCGTATAGGTCTGACCGATTCGCAGCTTCGAATGCACGGCAATGCCGCAAGCGCTATCGAGCAACGTCGCGGCATAGCCGCCGTGCACAGTGCCAATCGGGTTGTATACTGAACGATCTGGCGAGCCCTCGAATACGACTTGGCCCCGGTCGGGCGTTGTCAGCTCTAATTTCAAGGTTTGCAGCATGGGCGCGCTGATACCATGGGCGCGCATCGCCAAAAGCTGATCATATCCGTCGAGTTCTGACAGGGTCGCCAACAGGTCAGAACTGGCGCCGCCGATCTCCCGAGTACGACTATCGCTCACGTCAGCCTCCGTCTGTGTACCTGGATGCTTAGATAGTGAGCCATAGCGGCTCGAGCCTGCTGGAAAATGCTCCAGCGCGTCTCATCGCGCACCAGTAGCGCCCCAAGACGCGCCGCACGCGCGACATAATGCAACGCTGTTAAGGGCCATTCCGGCCAAGGAGGAAGGCCGTTTCGGCAACCGACGGCGGCGAGACTTGTGAGCCGGATGGAAGCGTTGCGATGTCGTCGTCACATTCGTTTCTGAAGGGCGTGCTCCGGCGGAGCGCTTCAAATTGCACGTTGGCGCCGGCGCGAATTGTCCGGGAGAGCTTCCCTCAAATAACTATCTGGCGTTATGCCCGTCCAGCGTCGAAAGGCACGCCTAAAAGTGGAGGCATCGCAATACCCGAGCAGTTCGGCGACATCGCGAACCGGCATTTCCAGCAGGTAAGCACGGGAAAGTTCGGTGCGCAGCTCTGCCAACAGTGCGGTAAAGCTCCAACCCATCCTCGAGAGCCTCCTCCGAAGAGAACGTTCCGATACGTTAAGGGCCGCTGCGACTTCTGAAGCGCGCAAGGATTGGTCGCGCGCAAGCGATAGAATTTCGGCCACACGATCAGGCAATCCCTCTTCCGACGCAATACTCGCAAGTACATTCTCGGCCAAGCGGCCATGCGCCCGGGAATACGTTGAAAAGGTACCAGAGAGGGGCGCATCGATCGCCGCCTGCGGCATGATCAGTCTGTTCCGACTGGCCTTGAACGTCACGGTAATTCCGATTTCCGCACGATACGCGGCAATGTCCGGTGGAGCATAGTCAAGTTCAAGTCGCACCCCCGCAAGATCTGCGCCCAGCTGTGAAAGAGTCTGCAGATTGCTGGCGAAGAAGAGGTCCGGGACGAAGTTCGTAAAGCCTTTCAAACGGATCGGATGCTTGTACTCGAAAACGACGTTTGACTGTCCAGTGCTCAGGGTCGCCGCATTTGGCGGATGAGACTGAAATATCCGCATATACTTGATACTCGTCTGCAGCACATGGCGTGGGGTTGGCGCGCTCATGACCGCGTAGCTCAATGGACCGAACGCATTTATCGGGACCTTCTTGCCAATTCGCAGCCCTAACAAATCATCACCTGTCGCACCTTTGGCGAACAGGGCAAGCCGGTAGAGACGTCCTTGGCGATCAAGTTTCTTAAAGCCAAGATCACTCGTCACCGACCGATGATCGATGCCGAGGGTTTCAAGGTGCTTGACGAGCACCGGTTCGAAGGCAAGCCGTTTGATAGTCAACTTGACGACCGATCGCTTGGAAAGCTGGGAATCTCGCTGCCGTCTGCCTCTCGTCGCGAGGCATCGCGCGGAGACCAGCGAGGGCCTTGCGTTGTTCCATTAGCTGACGTGCTGCTAGAGTCACCGGCCATGGAGGCTTTCTTCCTTAGCTTCGACTATCCGACGACTAACGGGGCAGTTTCGGCCAGATAGGGGGGCAGTTTCGGCCAACCGACGTTGCGGCCATTCCACGCCGGCTCGCCCAATGCGCCGCGATGGGGTCGTAGGAGTACATGCGCCCTTGCTTTGTAAGCGAGACGCTAGGCGCTCTTTTCCAGCGACCCGACGCTGTCGTCGACGTTGACTGCCTGATCCCGCAAAGATCGTTTGAGCACCTTACCGAGAGAATTCCGCGGTAACGCGTCGACTATGAATACGTACTTGGGCTTCTTATATCCAGCGACCAGATTGCGCACGTGTTCGACAACTGAGGACGGCGTCGGACTTGTGCCTGGACATCGCTCGATGAAGGCCGCAACCGCCTCTCCGAAGACGGCATCGGGCACTCCGATAACAGCGGCGTCGGCGACCTCGGGATTCTGCAGCAGGGCCTGCTCGACTTCCTTGGTGTAGATATTGAAGCCGCCGCTCAGGACCATATCCTTCTTGCGATCGACGATATAGAGGTAGCCGTCGTCGTCCGCCTTGGCGACGTCGCCCGTATGTATCCACCCGTCCTTGATGGTGTTCGCTGTTTCGTCGGGCCGATTGTAGTAGCCCCGCATCACGGAATATCGGCCTGGCTGCCCTACGCGTACGAGTAGTTCACCCGGCTCACCGGTCTTCACCTCAACACCTGCATCATCGACGATCTGAACCTCGACGCCGGGCGTCGGACGGCCGATCGAGGAGGCGTGATCGAACTGCTCCTCATGCGACAGCGAGGTCACGCCTCCCACCTCAGTCATCGCAAAAAACGACACCAGCCGCACGTCCGGCAGCAGCGCTAGAAATTGATTCTTTAATTCAACCGGGAACGCTTCGCCCGTCACGACGATGCGCCTCAGCGATGCGCAGCGCGAAGGATCGTCTTTGATCTCGGGGAGCAGCATCCGGCATACCGTCGGGACCATACCGACGACGGTGATCCGTTCTTTCGCGATCGTGTCGACCGTTTCACGCGGATCGAACTTCTTCATGACGACGAGCGTGCCGCCGAGCGTCAGCGAATTGGCGAGCCGGGCAAAGCCGGTCCGATGGGCGAGCGGCGTCGTCACAAGATAGCGGTCTTCGCTCGAAATTCCCCATTCGACGGCGTTTATGAAACAATGCTGAACAACAACATTCGAGTGCGTTATGATCGCTCCCTTCGGCTTTCCGGTCGTCCCCGAAGTGTACATTATGATTGCGTCGTCCGATTCGATCGACAGCCGCCGCAACCGACCGGGCTCCGCATTTCTAAGCTCCGCATATTCGACCGCGCCCTCCACGCCCCTTCCCGTGGTGATCCAGACCGCATCCGGATGTGCCTGCAGAACTTCGGAGATGGACGCGCCCCCCCCATCGAAAACAATCGCCAGGGGCTGACTGTCGGAACAGATGTGCTGCAATTCGTGCGGCGTCAGCCGCGTCGTGACCGGGATCACGATCGCGCCTACCGAGAATGCCGCATAGAATAGTTCGACGATCTCGATGCAGTTGGGAAGAAACACGACGATTCGATCGCCCGGACCGACGCCTTGCGACCGAAGACCGCTCGCGACGCTCCGGATTCTACGGTCGAGATCCTTGTAGGTAATCCGATCGTCACCGCAGATCAGAGCAATCCGGTCAGGATGGCGCACCGCTTGCGCGCTAAGTATGGTTTCCAGGCGCATGTCGGATGCCTCAGACCACGTTAAATGCTGGATATTGCACTTCCTCAGAAAGACGATCCCACGCCACTTCCACGCGCTGGCCGATTTTGACCGTGTCCACGTCCTTGTTCAGGATGTTGCCAAGGATGCGCACGCCTTCGTCGAGCTGGATGGTTGCAACGGAAAGGGGAAGCCGTCCCTCGAGACCGGGGCCGGGAACGCGGATCACGGTGCAGGCATAGATCGTGCCCTTACCGGCCACCTCGCGCCATTCCAAATTCCGGCTGCCAGTGAAGATGCTCACCGGGCGCGGATAGTGCTGAAACTGGCCGGTATCCTTGCAGTACTGCAGCACCAGTTTGCCTGCCTTGGCTCCATCCCAGAACGGCTTGGTGTCAACGTAAACTGAAGGCTTCGGGACGGGACGTCCCGTCTTTTCATCAGCCATTTTATGCCTCCAAAATCATAGCGGCGCTGGTACCCCAGTTCCGCGCATAGGGAATCACGCCAATGCCGGTCACCAGCGCGTTCTTCGGATTTGCCACCTGGCGTCCACCACCTTCGCCAAACAATTGTCGAACTGCCTCGGCTAGATTGAGCCCCCCGCTGGCAAGTCCGGGCTGACCGGCCGAGATCTGGCCTCCTCCGGTGTTGAGTGGCAGCGTTCCCTTGTGGGAGAGATCAGTATCGAGGGTAAAGTCGCTGCCCTGCCCACGCTTGCAGAAGCCGAAATCCTCGAACTTCATCATGACGGCAATGGTGAAGTCGTCATAAGGCTGGAACATGCGAATGTCCTTCGCTGTCAGGCCTGATTGCTTAAAGATCTTCGGCGCTATCGCCGAGAATCCGGTCTCGGTGATCTCCGAAAGCGGCTTACTTCCATTGAAATTCGTCACCTCGGCATAGGCCGTTGGAAATGCCATTTTGGTGATCCCGAGGCTGCGAGCCTTTTCTTCTGTCGTTACGAGAAACGCGTTCGCGCCGTCGCAAAACATGACGCAGTCGAGGAGACGCAGCGGGTCGGCAATGACGCGCGATTTTTCATAGTCTGCCATCGTAATCGGCGTCTTGAACTTTGCGTAGGCGTTCTCGTTGTGGAGAGCATGTTCTCGCTGCGTAATCGCGATCTTTCCCAGCGCTTCCGCCTTGATTCCGAACTGATGGTCATACCTGCTCATCAGAAGCCCGAAGGTCGCCGGCGGGCCTTGGACGCCGGGCGGATCCTGGAATTCGGAACGGTAGGCTCCGTAGTTTGCACGCCACGCCGTGCTTGGAGCGTCGGCGGACAGAACGACGACGACCTCGCAATGTCCGTCGCGAATGGCAGATGCCGCGCGGGCAACACCCCCGGTCGCCGAGCATCCGCCAGTCCCGCCGTAGTTGAGCCAGGTCGGCGTAAGGCCCAATGCCTCCGTCATGTAGACTGCAAAGAACGGATTGGGACACTCGCTCAGCGGAGTGGTCACGGAGAGGCCGTCGATGACATCCTTTGAAATGCCGGTTGCGGCCAGAAGCTTGGCCAAGGCTTCACCTCCAAGGTCAAACGCGCTGCGTCCGGTCTTGAAGTCAATCGCCGTCTCCGAATACCCGGCGATTACGATGTCGCGTTTCTTCGCAGTCATTGTCACTCTCCGCGGAATGCAGGTGACCGCTTCTCACGAAAAGCTGCCAGCCCTTCGTCGCGATCCTTGGTGAAGTAAAGCAGGAAGGAAGCGTCACCCTCGGCGTCAAAGCCGTCCGCAAGCGACATGTCGATGCCGCGATCGATCACGGACTTCGTCATCATCACCGGGATCGGCGCGTTGTCGCTGATGCTTTTGGCGATTTCGCGAGCCTTTTCTAGCGCTTTCCCCTGCTCCGTGACGTGATTGAGGATACGGTAGCGCTCGGCCTCCGCGGCGGTGATCCGCCTGCCGGTCCACATCAATTCCTTTGCGAGCGGCTTCCCTATTAACCGTGGGAGCGTCTGGGTGCCGCCACCGCCGGGCATCATTCCGAGCTTGATCTCGGGCAGCCCGAATTTTGCGTTGGCGCCGGCGACTATGATGTCTCCGACTAGTGCGAGCTCCAGGCCGCCGCCCAACGCAAACCCCTCGATGGCGGCTATCAGCGGCTTGGTGAAACCACCGATGTCCTTGAAGAGCCGATTCACCTTCCGGGTCCTCTTCCGGTATCGGTAGAAGTCAAAATAGCCGTTTTCCTCAATCTGGAACTCGCTGGTATCGATCCCCGTGCAAAATGCCTTGTCGCTGCCAAGCAAAATGACCGCCCGTACGCTCCTGTCGTGCTCGACTTCATTCAGTATCGCGAGGATCTCGTCGGCCGTCTGTTCTCGAAGCGAATTGAGCTTGTCGGGTCGGTTGATCGTGATTTCGACCCAGCCGTTTTCGCGGTTGAGGATGACATCCTGGTAGCTCATATCTCTTCGTCTCCGATGATTTCAATGTTCGGTCTGTGATTCGCCGCCCATGGCAGATGCGATCTGAGCGTGGAGTTCGGCGATCTTGTGCGGGTCGGACCTCGCTTCGTCGCTGATCTGCACCTCGAGCGCGACCCTGGCTGGAGGGCTCAACACTAGCGCGCGGTCGGCCATTTCGAGTGCGTCGTCAATCCGGTGGGTAATCAGCAAGCAGGTCTTTCGAAATTCGCGCGCTATCTGAAGAAAATCGCGACGCAACGTTTTCGACGTCACATGGTCGAGCTGACTGAACGACTCGTCGAGAAACACGATTTCGGGGTCGATGGCGAGCGCGCGCGCAAGTGATACGCGCTGGCGCATGCCTCCTGAAAGTTCGTGGACATATTTATCGTCGGCGCCGTCGAGACGGACCCGCGCAAGCCACTCTCTGGCGCTCGCGCGTGCCCGTGACTTGGAGTTTCCCAGAATAAGAAGTCCCAATTCAACGTTCTCGACTGCCGTCCGCCACGGCAAGAGCCTGTCGGTCTGGAAGCTGACCGAAAGCCGTCCCTTGAGCGCTTTGAAGGACGCATAGGGATCGAAGCCGGCCACCCGGATCTGACCGGAGTTGGGGCACGTCGTACCCATGATCAAATTCAGGACTGTGCTTTTTCCGGCACCGGTCTGTCCGAGAAGAACGACGATTTCACCGCGGCGGACACTCATCGAAAGGTTATCGACCGCCAGATAGTTCCCGAACGTCTTGGTAACGTCGTGAACCTCAATGAGAGCTTCTTCGCTCATCTTACCGTCGCCTCCGCACGCCATTTCAGAGAGATCTTTTCCAGTCCGTTCACGATTGCCTGCAACAGCAGGTTTAGGATCACGAGGAAGAAGGTCCATGCCAGCACCTGATCGATCCGAAATGTCGACTGGGCGAGGTTCATTCGCGCGCCGATACCGACTGCGGATGCGACGAGTTCGGCGAAGATCACCATGCGGATCGCGTAGCCGATCACCGATTTCGTGGTAAGGAAAATGTAGGCCACGATGTGCGGGAGAATGAGATAGCGAAGCACCTGCCAACGCGACGGACGGAAGCTCTCGATCATGTCGACGAGCTCTTTCGGTAAAGCGCGTACGCCTTCGTAGACGTTGAGGGCGTAGAACGGCAGCAGGATGACGAGCAGAATGAAGAAAATTCTCGATTCCGGATTTTTGAACCAGAACACCGCAATCAGCATCCACGACAGCGCGGGAATACCAGTATCGATAACGACGATGGCCTTCAGATATGGGCGAACGGAAGGAAACATTCCCATCGCGAGTCCGATCAATACCCCCGCAACCATCGCAATCACGACGGAAATGGCGAGACGGACGAGCGTAACGGCAACGTGGTAGGGATCCGAGAAGAACAGCTCCCGTGCCGCATTCCAGACGGTCACGGGCGACGGCATGATGTAGTCCGGCACGAAGCGGCTGGTGATTTCCATTGCAACAAGAAGGACAATGACAACAACGCACGTCGCGAAGATATCGCGTCTTCCCTCGGGATTCTTCCGCGCTGCGGCCACTCCGGCCAGCGGCTTAACGAGTTCCGCAGCGACTGAGCGCTCCGGACGCGAGGTTCGATCTACCGCAATAGACATCGGTCTTTCCGTCATGATGGGTCAGGCGGCAAAGAAGTTCTGATCGACCGGCCTGGTCAGCAGGCCGTTGCGCGCTAAAAACTCGCTTGCAAGAAGTATCGACGATCTCGAAAGGTCATCGCTCATAGGCCGGTAGTTGAAAGCGAGGCGCTTCGAACTCATGGCCTCCTTAAGCGTATCCGGCGCAATGCCAGTCTTGCTGCCGAACAGATCGACAGCCTTCGTCGTGTTCGCGTTGATGCCGCTGAGGCAATCTTCGAAGACCTTGCTGACCTTCGCCGCGATGCCAGGATTGGCATCGGCCAATTCCTTGCGGATCGCCACCCCAAAATACGGTAGCTCCAGCCCGCCAGAGAGCCGTTTATAGACGTCGCCTGCCTTCAAGATCACACGTAAGTCAGGCTTCTTCATCAGCCCGGTCGTTATGTTAGGCTCCCACGACAAGGCCGCGTCGGCTCGATCGGCCATCAGCAGCGTCACCGACGCGGCAGGATTGTCGACGTTCTGGATCGTTGCCTCTTTTTCGATGTCGAATGCGAACGCCTCGTTGATGAGGGCTTTGACCATGCGATACGTACCGGTCGACTGCAGGGCCGCGATCGTCTTGCCTTTGAGCTGAGACACGTTGTCGACGCCGCCCTTGGGTGCCAACAGGGCGATCATGTTGGCGTCGGTGATCGTACAGCGGCGAGCAAGTGTCGCCTGGAAATGTGCGCCATTGTCTTCTCCCGGATCGGTGCGTGGACCGCGTCTTTTTTGCTTTTTGGCTTCGCTGCGCCCTGGTCCGGAAAGACCAAATCCGATCTCGGTCCGAACCTTGAATTGACCCTATGCTTGCCAAAGTCGGGACGATAGCGCATTTTCGACGCTACGCCGTTCCAAATATGGGACGAACTGATGGGTCCCGGGTGGAAGGGATGCAGGCTATGACCAGAAAATTGGACCTGAACGCGCTCCTGCTGTTTTTCGAGGTCGTCAATGCCCGCAGCATTAGCAGCGCGTCGAGAAAGCTCGATATTCCAAAATCCACAGTCAGCCGTAAGCTGATGTTTCTGGAAGATCAGCTCGGAGCCGTCCTCTTCAAAAAGGGAGGCCGCACGCTTGCCGTGACCGACATCGGCCAAGCTCTCTACGAGCACTGCGAACGCATCGCCGCCGAGATTGAGGAAGCGGGTCTTGGAACAACGCGAATGCAAACCGAGCTGCGGGGAATGCTCCGGGTCAGCATGCCCGTGGATTTCGGCACCGGCTGGCTAAGCAGCGCAATCGCCGCATTCGCCGTCAGTTTTCCAGATATCCATCTTGTGATCGACGCCAACAGCCGGTGGATCGACGTGTCGGTCGAGCCCTACGATGTTGCGGTGCAACTTGGCACTCTCCCCGAGACACACGGCGGCATCCGCCACCTGGCAAGCATTACGCGCGGCGTCTACGCGAGCCCCTCGTTCCTGGAAAGAAGAGGCGTTCCCCTCAGCGTCGACGATTTTGAACGCTTCGATTGCATCGTGACCGAACATCAGCGCGCCGAAGGCGTCTGGAATTTCCGCAGTGGGCTTGGTGTCAAGGTCATCGACGTTGTCGGACGGATCTCCGTGAATCACATCGGCGTGGCACGCGAACTCGTAATCGGTGGAGTCGGACTTGGCATTCTTCCTAACATCATGTGTCTGAACGATGTGAGAGCCAAACGACTGGTTCGCGTGCTCACTGACTGGGAAAGTCCGTCACTGCAGGTCAGTGCGACATTCCTCGGCAAGCGCAAGGAGTCGCGACGCCTGCGCGCGTTTCTCGATTTTATGGAGGCCAAGCTGAAGATCGAAGGAAGCGCCGGCCAACCGTTGTCGACCATGCAACGGCGGCTGAGCTGACACGACTTGACGGTAACGTTATCGAAGGAGATCGCCCGCCTCTACACCACACCGCAATTTTGATAGACATGCTTGATCTCGACAAAGTCGTTCAGCGCCTCATAACCATGGAGGCGGCCAAGTCCGCTGCGGCGGTAGCCACCCGTCTCAGCTTCGGCAAACAGCTTGTTGTGGTCGTTTATCCAGACGGTGCCATTCCGCAACGCGCGTGCCACCCGCATCGCGCGTGCGCCGTCGTTGGTCCATACACTGGCTGAGAGGCCATATTCACTGTGATTAGCCCGAACGACAGCCTCCTTTTCGTCTTCGAACTTCTCAATCACCACCAACGGGCCGAAGATTTCCTCTTGGACGAAGAATGCAGCGGTGTCGCTGTGCGCGACAAGGGTCGGCGTCAGAAAGAACCCTCGAGAACAATCACCGTCCGGCCGTCCCCCGCGAAGAACGACTTCGTCGGCGAGCTCGACGGCTTCCGCAATCCGTTTGGTGACGCTCTCAAGAGAGGTCGCATCGATTAGAGGTCCCATCTCGACCGTTGGTTCTATTCCGGTCCCGACTTTGACACGTGCAAGCGCGGAGCAGAGTGTTGCCTTCATATCGTCGTAACGCGAAGCATGAACCAGCACACGCCGGGCCGCGGTGCACTGTTGCCCGGCGATGATCGTAGCTGCCGCAGCGAGCTTCGGGGCGACGTCCGCCACGTCCGCATCTTCAAATACTAGGCAGGCGGACTTCCCGCCCAGCTCAAGCGACAACTTCTTCATGGACGGGGCCGCCGCAACCATAATGCGCTGGCCCGTCGCGTTTGAACCGGTGAAGCTAATGACATCCACTTCGGGTGAGGTGACGAGATATTGCGCAACCTCATGCCGTTCTTCTGAGAGAAGATTGACAACTCCGTTGGGCAAGCCGCCGATTTCGTGGAGGCATTTTACAAGCTCCGCAGTAATCAATGCGGTTTGTGGCGCTGGCTTTATAACGACGGTACAGCCCGCGCAAAGGGCAGGCGTAAGTGCGCGAATCAAAAGCACGGCAGGCGCATTCCACGGGATGATGAGCCCGGCGACGCCGGCCGGTTCCTTAAACAGGGTCGAATATGCTCCTGGCTCGACTTCGAACACGTGGCCGGGAATGTAGCGCGTCAAGCCGGCATAGTAGCGTATCTCAGATACACTAGCGGCGATCTCGCCCCGCGAGTGCGCGAGCGGCTTTCCATTCTCCAATGTGAGGAGATGCGCCAATTGCTCGCCGCGGTTCTCCATCAGATCGGCCCATCGCAGCATCACAAGTTGCCGGAGCCGCGCATTCTGTGCCCAGCCCGGACGATCAAAGGCGCGGCGCGCCGCGGCAACTGCCGCTTCCGCGTCCGCCCGTCCGCTTGCTGGATAGCATCCCAATATTTGCTGGGTCGACGGGTCAATGCTCGGGACCGTTCGGCCGGATTGAGCAGGTTGCCAATGACCGTCGATGAGATTTCGAGCCTGCATTGATATCATGAATTGCTGATCCTGGATGTTATCTGCAAGGCGCGCAGCACGACGTAACCCGGCGAGCGGCAGTCTTCCGCCGGGTCACGTCCGTTCCTGGACTATAGCCCCGTAAATTTCGGAGCACGTTTGGTGTTGAAGGCCTCGACACCTTCCTTGAAATCCGCCGATTGGCGCAGACGGCTATAGCAATGGCCCTCGAGTTCGATCGCGATGGCCAGCGTCGAATCCTCGGTGTCGTTCAGGAGCTTCTTGGCTGTGCGCTGCGCCAGTGGCGAGAAGGTGCGGAGCTCGTCGACCAGCTTGTCGGTCGCCTTCTCCAGCTCGGCATCCGGCACGCATTCGGTCGCGATGCCCCAGTCCAGCGCCTGCTTCGCCGAGATGCGCTTAGAGCGCATCACGATGTCCTTGGTGCGGGTGATGCCGACCATTTTCTGAAGGCGCGCCGAGCCGCCCGAACCCGGGATCTGGCCGAGCTTCTGCTCCGGCAGCGCGTATTGCGCGGTCTCCGACGCGATGCGGAAATCGCACGCGAGCGAGAGCTCGAAGCCGACGCCGAAGCAATAGCCGCGGTTGGCGACGATGACAGGCTTGGCGCAACGCGCGGGCGCCGCGATGTTCCAGGCGAGCTTGGAGACGTGCTCGGGGCTAGCTTCCATGAAGCCGCCGATATTGCCGCCGCTGGAGAAGTGCTCGCCCTCGCCGCGCAGCACGATGATGCGGACGCGCGGATCCTCGTCGAGCGTCTCGAAGGTCAGCCGGAGCTGGTCACGCTGCGGCATCGCCACGACGTTATAGGGCGGACGTCCGAGAATGATGTCAGCGCGCTCATGCGCCTCGTCGATCTCGACCTTGAACCCGTCGAGCTTGGAGAGCCGGGGATCAGCAAATATATAGGGTGACGGCATCTATGCTTCCTTCTGTTGATGATTGATGATCAGGCAGCGTCCGATGGCGGCAGGCGCTCGGCCTCGTATTCTCCGGCGACCAGCAGTCGCCGTAGCAGCTTGCCGACCGGCGATTTGGGAATGGCGTCGACGAAGACGTAGCGGCGGGGGCGCTTGAAATTGGCGAGCCCGGAGGTGCGGCAGAACTGCTCCAGCTCGACCTCGGACACGGAGCGGTTGCGCTTGACGAAGGCGGCGACGACCTTGCCCCATTTCTCATCGGCGACGCCGACCACAGCGACCTCGTCGACCGCCGGATGCAGCGACAGGCAGCTCTCGATCTCGACCGGCGAGACGTTCTCGCCGCCGGTGATGATCATGTCGTCGACGCGTCCGGTGACGAACAGATCACCGTCGGGATCGACGAAGCCGGTATCGCCGGTAAAATACCAGCCCTCGCGCAGCGATTTCGCATCCGCTTCCGGACGGCGCCAGTAGCCTTCGAACGCCTCGTCGCCGGCAAGCGTTGCGATGATCTCGCCCTCCTCGCCGACCGCGGCGAGGTCGGTGACTGAACGCGCGCCGATGCGCACGACCTTGACGTGCTGATTGAGCCCCGCCTTGCCGGCCGAGCCCGGTTTTGCCGGAGCGTTCTGGTCAATCGTAAAGGTGTAGATCTCTGAGCTGCCGTAGTGATTGACGAACAGCTCCGGCTTGAATGCGGCGTTCAGCTTTTTCAGGAGACCGTCGGTCATCGACGCGCCGGCAAAGCCGAGCTTGCGCACGCTCGACACATCGGTCGCGGCAAAGGCCTCGTGATGGACGAGGTCGTGGTAAAGCGTCGGCACCAGATACAGATTGGTGATCTCTTCCTTCTCGATCAGCGCCAGCGCCTGGCGGCTGTCGTAGCGCGGCAGACAGATGAAGGTGCCGCCGATCAGCGACATCGCCAGCAGCGAGCGGACGCCCATGGTGTGGTAGAGCGGCATCACGCCGAGGGTGCGCTCGCTGCGGCCGTAGAGATTTTGCGCGACATGGGCGATCGCAGCGGCCCGCTCGGCGCGATGCCGCCGCGGGACGCCTTTCG
>NZ_JBVVPM010000063.1:0-42919 GCF_055811255.1 Bradyrhizobium sp. MI1.11 | reverse complement strand
AACCTGACCCAACTCCTCATGCCGGCAACGACACTCCGGCCGCCTTCGTCGGAACAGGTGGCCGCCTTCGATCGGAATGCATGGTCGCGTTCAATCGGAATCCCTGGCCGCAATCCCCGGAATCCGCAGCTATTCGTTTGGATTGCCGATGGCGGTAGCGGCTATCAGGGTTTGCTCCCGATTCCTTCGCCTGGCTGGGAGGCAAGGCACTTGTTTGATTGGTGGCAACCCAGAAAGCGGCTCAGGAAGCATTCCGACTACAAAGCGGGCGGTCACCGCTTCTTCGGACCGCACGTTATCCTCGATGAATTGCGCCGCCACGTTCCTCGATATCTCGATGAGGTCGATCAGGGCGAACTGATCTATCCAGCGTGCAAGCGGACATTGTCGGATTTGAACGGTGATGTTCGCTCGGTTTGGGATCACACCCGGCTGGAAGCGATGCGCTATGTAATGATGGTGCCAAGGGCTGACTTTGACTTACTAAGCGATGCAGACCGGCAAATCGAAATGATAGACGCTTACCTCCTCCAGCGTCCTCACGACGAGACCGTGGTCGATTTCACGGGAACGGCGGCGACTGATTTTTCGATTGCTATCTTGGCTGGTCTCAATTGGCTAACACATTGCGCCAAATTGGCCGGCGTTCAGCCAAGTAAGCAGTTGGGCACTATTCGTCACTTCAGAAGTCTCGTCACGCTTGCTCACAGGTGGTGGTTAACTGAGGGTGCTGGCGAACGCTCCAGTCAACTGTTGGCGAATGGAGAGCAGCCACCACTCATGTTCTACTTGATATGGTCCGACTACACGAGGCTCGCAAAGCACATCGCTGCCGCCACAGTTTTCGGATCGTCGATCAACCGTGCAGCAAAACTGGTAGCGTTGCCTGCCGATCTTATTCCCCGCTTTGAGGCTGCGCGGGATCCCCTCGAATTGGATGCCGACATAGCGCAACCCCGCTAGCGTTTTGCGCTACGATCCTGTTCAGAGCGATGGCAGCCCACCAAGAGTTCGCTCGGACTGAACTGTTGCAGGCACCGGGTAAACGGTTGTTTGATTGTCGCAGATCGAACATCTAAAGCGCCGGAACGAATTAAACTATCGGATTTTCGCTGCAACGCCAGCGTGTGCGGTTCGTGCGTTTCGGACGAAGGGCGGGACCTCTCCGGGGCGGTTGGCCGGGATTGATTTCGGTCAGGTACTGGTACCAGTTATTGCCTCACATGATCCAAATCAACGATGCCCGCGCGACGGCCGCCAAAGAAAGGCGCATGCGAAACATCGTGGACGAAGCTGGCGAGATCGTTGCGATGGCATCGGATGAGCATACGCTGATCGGCGGTCACCACCGCCTCGCGGTGGCGGCGAGCGCCGGTAAACAACTGTACTGGAAAGATACCGGGGAACCCGTGAAACTTGATCCGTTTTTCAAGGGAAGTTCTCGTCGACATACAGCCTGATGCGCAGGGAGCGTGACGCGTATAGAAGGCAATCATCACGTCGGCGCTGCCTTTCGTGCGTCTGATAAGCGTGAGCCGGTCTAGCGCACTTTTCCTCGCGCTCTCGGCGCACCGCTCCGCTCGCGGTTTTTTTGGATTTGAGCCATGTCTTCGATCCTCCGCCGCGGTTCGCGGCGGGTCATTAGCCGGTGCAGGGGACAGAGCTAACCGAGGGCTCGATTGCGGGTGGCGGGTCTGAGGACTTTTAGATTGTACCCTCCAACAAAAAAGGCCGGCATTTCTGCCGACCTTCGTTTGCTGGAGAACTCTAAATAACGCGAGATCAGTACTTCGCGACGACCGGGCTGCCGTAATTGCCGAAGCGGTAGTTCACGCGCACCGTGAGCATGTCCACGTCCTGCGTGATCCGGTCGTTCACAAATCCAGCAAGAGCGGGAGGGGCCGTGAACGAATTATTGCGGTGCCCCATGAACAGATGGTCGTACTCAATACCGGCTGACCAATTCGGCGCGAAGCCATACTCCCAACCAACACCCACGGTGCCACCCCAGCGGGTCGCGCTTTGCGCCACGAGTTCAGTGCCGAAAGCGTTTTCGAGGACGCTGAAGCGGTTGTCCGTCACCGCCGCGCCGCCCTTCACGTAAAACAGTGACGCATTCCAAGCGTAGCCGATCTGACCGGTGAAGAGGCCGATGGCACTGGTTTTGGTACGAGTTGAGAGCGCAGGATTGATGAGGCTGACGCGCTGGTTGCTGAGATCCGCCCAATCGCCCTGCGCTTCCAGACCAAACACCCACTGGCTGGATTGCCAGCGATAACCGAGCTGGCCACCAATGACGCCACCGGACCGATCGCGGCAGCCAGAAGCGAAGGCCACGCCAGCCGCGTCAAGGAAATCCACGCAATTGTGGTTCTGCGCCCAGCCGCCATTGCCGCCGATATAGAAGCCGGTCCAGTTGTAGATCGGGGCAACGTAGGGAGCCGGCGCAGCCTTCATCGGCATGTCGGCAGCCGAGGCTGGCACAGCCATTCCGAGAGCAAGCACGCCTACCGTGCCTAGTAAAAACTTCTTCATCATTAAATCCCCACTTGTTATGCGCTTCAGGCGAAGCGGTCATTGGCACGACTGCCGATCGATCTATGGTGGCACGATAGGTGGAAATCTCCCAAAGACCTGTATCCGATGGACAACACTCAAGACCAAAGTGAGCATTCGTCTAAGCTGATGATTTGTTTGTATTTTTTTGAGTAAAGTCACTCATTCGGCGGAGATCGCGGCGAATAGGCGCTATCCGACCGTTCAGCTACTTCCCGGCTTTATCGTATGACGTCTGCCGAAACGGCTGGTCGGAATGTGTTTCGAAAAAATACTGACCACCCTTGTTTTCTCATTGGATGATTGGTCGAACAGTGCGGACGCTATGGCTTCGATCAGCACGCGACGAGCCTTAAATTCAGCAAGCAAGTCCCCCTTCGAGCCTCTCCGGCGATCAGCCAAGTCGCTAAGCGCGGCAGTGCTAATTTGGCATTGCACAATTTGCTGTCCATTCCTCATCGTAAACTTGAACGCCATCAGGTCGGCATCATACCCAATGGCCTTTCCTCTCCTCAGCGGCATGAACCCGGTCCCCTTTTCCCAACGACCCGTGAAGCGGACCGCGCGGTGGGCTGCCAGGTGAGCATCTATAAGGCGCGGCAACTGACCTTCTTGAGGCAACGGAGCAAAGCATGTCCTCAGCGGTTTGCAAATTCGAGACCTGCTGGGATCGCGGGTGACGTCACCGAGATCGACCCGGTCTTGGTATTGCAGCGCAGCACGCCTTCCGTTCGCGTCCTTCACGCGGAAACATTGCTCCTCCTCCAACTGGCAAGAAGTCGGGAGAATACTTGGTTCACTGGCCGGCGGCGGAGTGGGCATATGACGACGCGCCAGTACGCCCGACTCCTATCTCACTGGATCGTTGATATCGGACTGGATCCGCACCTGTTCGGGACGCATTCGCTTCGCCGGACCAAGGCAACCTTGATCTATCGCCGAACCGGCAACCTGCGAGCCGTACAACTCCTGCTGGGGCATACCAAGATCGAGAGCACCGTTTGATACCTAGGCATCGAGGTCGACGACGCCCTCGCGATAGCAGAACAAGTTGACGTCTGATTTCGGGGGCAGAGCAGACGTGCTCTACGCTGCCCTCACAGACGGCTCCGGGCCAACAACGGACTCACTCACAAACGGCACGGCGCCGACGGACGGTGATGAAAAGGAGGTGTTGGCGTCACCCAATCTCCTGGCTCGCTGGCGGGACCACGTACAGCGTCAACGCAAAGACCGCGTAGATGAAGATAAGCAGGGCGCCGACGAACCAGGCCGAGCGCCCGCTGCTCGTAATGAAGCTCGCGGTCACGGTCGCAATCATCACCATGGTGACGGCGCCCGGCCAGAACTGCAGGCTCATTGGCGACGGTCCGACGACATAGCTGAGCAGCACCAGTGCGGGTGCGACGAACAGCGCGATCTGGGAAGCGCTGCCGAGCGCGATGCTGACGCTCATGTCGAGGCGGTCCTTGCGCGCCGCAGAAAATGCCACGGCAAACTCGGCGGCGGCGCCGACCATTGAGACGATGATAAACCCGACAAAGGCTGGGCTCATTCCAAACGTTTCCGCCGCCTTCTGTACGGACTCGACAAAAATCTCACTCACTAGTGCAACCAACAAAGTGACGACGAGCAGCGTGCCGACCGCAAGGCCAATCGGCCAATGTTCCTCACCCTCGCTATGGTCCGCACTTGCGAACAATTCCTTGTGGGTCTTCAGTGAGAACAGCAGGCCGAGCGCGTAAGCGATGATGAGCAGTATGGCGAGACCGACGCTGAGCTTCCGCATGACAGCCTCGCCTTGTACGAGATCGAGGTCGGCGACCGCCGACGGGGCGAGCAGGGCGACGGTGGCCATCAGCAAGAGACCGGAGTAGAGCCGCGCGCCGGCACGATTATATTCCTGGACGTGATAGCGCAGGCCGCCGAGCAATAGACAGGCACCGAGCATGAACAGGGCGTTGGTGACAATCGCACCGGCAATCGACGCTTTCACGAGCATATACTGGCCGGCCTGAAGCGCGGTGATCGCAATGATCAGCTCCGTTAGGTTTCCCAGCGTCTAGCGCGACATTCTCGCCGGGCATTCGCTCCACGACAATCTGCGCGATCTCTCCTGCAAGATGATCTATGCCGGGATGGAGCCTGGTGCCGTCGTTAATTTCCTGCGCGGGTTAATGGAGCAGTCCAACACTCCGCGTGATGACCGCCGGCAGGAGCGCCTCGCCGACATCCCGCGCCTCGTCGAGGGCGCCGTGAAGCTGAAAGCCGAGGCCGGCAGGCTTGTGCGCCGCAACGCCGGGGCACCTGCTGAAGCCGGCGCCGCGCTCCTCGAGGACGTGCGTGGCTTCCTGTGCCGGTTCGTCAGTTATCCCTCCGTGCACGCGGCCATCGCGCATACCCTCTGGGTCGTACACACGCACCTGATGAGCGCATGGGAGAGCACCGCGCGGCTTGCATTCCTTTCGCCGGAACCTGGGTCGGGCAAGACTCGCGCCCTGGAGGTGACTGAGATGCTGGTGCCAAGGCCCGTGCATGCCACGAACGTTTCACCCGCCTACCTGTATCGGAAGTGCGGGGGCGAAGGTGGACCGCCGACCATCCTGTTCGACGAGATCGACGCAATCTTCGGACCGAAGGCGCGGGAGCATGAGGACGTTCGGTCGTTCCTCAACAGCGGTCACCGCCGCGGCGCCACCTTCGGTCGTTGCGTCATCTACGGAAAGCGCGTCGAGACCGAGGACGTGCAAAGCTTTGCCGCCGTCGCGCTGGCAGGGCTGGGCTGGCTGCCGGACTCGATCATGACGCGCAGCGTGGTCATCCGGATGCGGCGGCGCGCGCCCAACGAGCACGTCGAGGCTTTCCGGCACCGCACCCACGCCCCCGTTGGTAGGAATCTCTTCCTCCGGCTCGAAGACTGGGCGGCAGCCAGCGCAGGCCACGCCGAGGCAGCGCGGCCGGAAATGCCCTCAGGCATCGAGGACCGGACCGCAGACCTGTGGGAGCCGCTGCTGGCGGTTGCAGACCTTGCGGGTGGCGAGTGGCCTGAACTGGCGCGCAAAGCAGCCGTCGCGCTGGTTGCCGCCGCGACTACCGATACACCACCGAGCCTGAACATCCGCCTACTGTCTGATTTGCGGACGATTTTCGCCGCAGCCGACGCGGCGATCCAGATGACCGTCCCGAAAGGGCTTCCAACTAAGGCAATTCTGGAGGCGCTGCACGCGCTCGAGGCAGCCCCGTGGAGCCACCTCAAGGAGCCCTTCAACGACCATTCCCTGGCGAGCCGGCTGCATGGCTACGGCATCAAGTCCGACAAGCTCCGGCCGCATGGGGCGAACCAGTGCAAGGGCTACCTCCTCGCCGATCTGGAAGATGCGTGGCGGCGCTATTTGCCCCCTCCCGTCTCTCTCAGTCCCCGAGAAGGCGTCACAACCGTCACAAGCGTCACAAGCGAGGCTGTTCAGGGGGGAGCGTGTGACGCTTGTGACGGTTGCAGCGTCACCGGCAAGGATCATCCGTCACATCACAATGCTCAGGCTACAGACGCTGTGACGGATGTGACGGATGTGACGCCTTTTCCGGGCGGCACAGAGAGGCCGACGAGGCTTGCAGCGGAAGGTTCCGAGAAGGGCCTGAGCGTTCACTTCATCCGCGAGCTCGCCGAGTGGTATCTGGGCAAAGTCGAGGAAGAGCGGCTGGCGACAGGCACGCTCCGGCAGGCGGCACTGGATGCCGAACTGCGCGCGATTCTCTCGGACCACGGTGTTTTCCCCGAGTTCATCGAGATCGAGTCCGAGCGCGTGATGCAGGTCGTTTGCGCCCCCCTGGAGTGCACGGCCAAGTAATGAAGACGCGGACCAGGTCTACCGGCCCGTCGAGATGATGGAAGTACATGATGACCGCAAAAAAGGTAGCACTCGCCGAAGCCGACACCGAAGTGGTGCACATCACCGCTGCGCGCCGCATGCTCACCGAAGCTCAGGTGTTGGACATCATCCCGGTGAGCCGCACCACGCTGTATCGCATGGAGAAGGCAGGTCGCTTTCCGAAATGCACCTACATCAGCCCGAACCGGCGCGTCTGGTATGAAGACGAGATCGTGGCTTGGCAGAATGCGGTTGATGAGTTCGATCCGCGTCGGGCACGGGGCAAGGGCCGGCGCGCCGGCGCTGTTCGGTAGCCTTGCGAAGACGCGCTGAAATTTGTTCTTTGACCTATACGATTCGCCTGGGCTTTCCGGAGCATGGTCTGAAAGGTGCCCGCATCCACACGCCCCTTTCCTCCTCCATCAGCAGGAGAACCGGGTCGCCTTTGGATGGATCGGCTCGACCACTGCGCTTGGCGCACGGCTGCCGTTTGGGTCAACCGACAATGGGAAGCCTGATCCGGAACGTTGCGCCGCCGTGATCGCGATTTTTTGCCGAAATGAACCCGTTGTGCGCCTCGATAATGGTGCGGGCGATGGACAGCCCCATGCCCATGCCTTCCGCCTTGCTGGTGAAAAAAGGTTCGAAAACCTGGTTTAGCTTGTCTTCGGAAATACCGGGCCCGCGATCCGAAACGGATAACTGGGCGAACTCCTCAACGCGCGAAGTCCGGATGCTGATGCTGCGATGTCCAGGCGGCGTATCCTTCATCGCCTCGATGCCGTTCATTACAAGGTTCAGAACAACCTGTTGAAGTTGAATGCGGTCACCGACGATCGGAAGCGCATTCGACATGGTCAGACTGGTCAATTCGATCTGTCGTGCGATGGCCAGTGCTGAAAGAAAATCTACGGTTTCCCGCACAACATCGTTGAGGTCCAATTGTACCGGGTCGAAGGGGGCCTTTTTCATCAGGCTTCGTATCCTTCGGATGACTTCGCTGGCGCGCTGATCATCCCGTAGAATATCGCCCAGGATTTCGCTTAGTTCGGCAAGGTCCGGATTGGGAGATTTAAGTATCGCCTGTGCCGTTTCGGTATTCGTCAGAATGGACCCTAGCGGCTGATTTATTTCATGGGCAATCGACGCGGTAAGTTCGCCAGCGGTTGAGAAGCGGTTGACGTGGGCGAGTTCTTTCATTCGCTGCCGCGCTTGTACTTCCGCCAACCGACGCTGACGATGTGCATTGAGCAGGGCCAAGATTAACCCAGCTTGGGCGAGAAGAACGGCAACTATCAGCACGATTTGTGAGGAATAACGCTGCCATGCAGTTTGCTCCCGAAACAGGATTTCGCTCCCAGCCGGCAGGCGGCTCTCGCTGATGTTCCAGCGCTGAAGTAGTCGCCAATCGTATTTCGGTGCTGAGAAGCCGACGGGATTGATGCCGCTGATCTTCTCGCCTCCCAACATGCGCACGGCAACAGCAGCCATTGATTGGGCGCCCTCAGCCGGTGAAAACATCGGACCGCCTACGACCTGACCGACAAAATAAGACTGATCGAACGAAAAAATGGGAGCGTTGGCGACTTCATAGATGCGCCTCAATGGCTCCTTGTCTCCATAGACGGCACCTGCACCGTCCACCGCTAGCTGCTGATAAAAAAGTGCAGTGTGCGGTGGCAAAGTCGCAACTGCTTTCAGTATATCCGCTAACGGCTGCTCGCCGAAAAAGATTAACTCAACTTTGTTTTTCTTCAGCAGTGGACCGACTATCCGTTGGCTCTCGGCAGCCCAAAAGCGCTCACTGGGGGAGCTTCCGAGGATGATCGCGATGGCTTTTGTCTCCGGCAACAGCCGCAAAATGTTTTCAAAAGCCGCGACTTGATCGTATCGCACCCCGGCCAAAGCGTCCCGCTCGGACAACATGGATGGCTCAACCCGCCGCACCTCGACTGCCGCAAGCAGCATCGGCGTCGTCGGATAGAGGTCTGGCCTGTGCTGCTGGACGAAGAGGGCAGCGGGGGCACCAAGAGCGACGATCAAATCTGGCGGCCGTTGAGTATAGAGCGCCTTAAGATACTCAACAAATTTCGCATCGGCGGCGTCGTCCCCGTCCAGCGCCGTGACGAGCGAGTGTTCCTGAATGTTCAGCGGCCAAGGCGATTGTTTGTTGAGTTCTCTCTGTATTTCTCTGCTCCACGCGGCTCCCTGCTCAAAATTCGGACCGAATGTATGAAGCAGCAAAATCTTTTTCGGTTGGCCGGCAATCTGGCCAGACAGGGTTTGGGCGGTTGTGCCCCCTATCGAGACGACAAGCACGACAACGGCAGCGACCCACACACAAACGTGCCGCTTTAGCGAGGTCATCGCGATGGTCGCCTCACCAGTACATCGTCGCATTGGCTAACACGTTAAGGGCACTCCCGGTCTGCGGCGTATAGACCACCGGCGTGGGGTTATTGGTGTACCCGAGCCCGATGCCCACACGGATGCCGGGCGCAACGGGTGCATAATAGGCTGCAGTTATCGAAAAATTGTCAGTATGCGCGAGCTGGCCGCCTCGCACGGCGGCATCGACCAGATATTGGCTGAAGACATTGCGGGAGACAACCAAGGATACCATATCGCCTGGCCGGGACGGCAGCAGACCTATGCCATAGAGGCGTGCCTCATAGTACTCGCTGACGCGATTAAATTCCGGCGGAGCGTACATCGCGGTTAGCCCAGCGTACCACCCCCTTGCCGCCTGACCTTCGACTGGAACAAGTTGGACAAATTGTCGATCCGCCAGAAGATAGGCTGCGTAATTCCCGGCATTCCGACCGCCGAATTCGAAATCGACATACTTGCTGGTGTTGATGATAGCTGCGGCACGCACCCAGGTCGCAAGCTGGCCGGGAGCGGCCTCCTTGCGATAGCCAACCTCGTTGATCGCGAGGAATCCACTGTTCGGCGTCGACCAGTCCAGGCCGGTCGGGTTAGCGGTCTTCTCGGCGAAGGGACCATCCGGGCTGCTCGCCACCTGCACACCGAATTTGTCATATAGCCCCTCCGGGCCGTTGACCTTGATGTTGATCGCCGGTTTCGCCCAGGCCCAGGCGCTTAGACCCGCCGCGACCGGAATCTGTCCGCTCGGTCCAAAGATGCTGGACGACAAATTGCCTGCCAGAAATGGTCCCCAATACTCAACGACATTGGCCAAATATCCAACCTTCAATTCCACCTGCCGGTTCAGGAAGGTCTGATAATAGCTGAGTGTCGCAAGGCTAAATGCGTTCGGCCCGGCCGGTGCCCAGCTGTCGTAATTGTAGATGCCGCCGACCGCGATCTGACCGTCGGAAATCCCGTATCTGCTGAGGTCGTAAGTCATCTGCATCACGTTATTCGTGAAGAAGGTTGGCTTCTGGCCATTATAGACCTGCTGGCCAAACGTGTTCCGTTCGGCGGGCAGCATGTTGTCGTAAAAGTTGTTGTTCGTGTAGCCGACGTAGCCGATCCCGAGTGCCGCGAGACTTGATCGGATGCCGGCGAAATCGGGATCGACGGTGTCCTGCGGGCCAGGCAGCGCCACGATGAGCCCCTTGATCCGAAGCGACTGAAAGTCAACCTTTGGCGCGACTGGCGCGGGGCCGAATGCGGTGTCTTCTGTCAGCTCCGCAGCATGACAGGTCGCCCGCAGAAGGAAGCCAGCACAAATCGATAATGCGAACGCCTTCAACATGCAGTCCCAATCGCAATGCGAGGTGCACCATCGCTGGCACGGCTGGTGCAAGGCCGCAGGTCCGCCAAATCTCGCATCGTCATACGCCGTATGACTTACCTGACCATCGATCATAATTTGGTAGCGATCCGCAACGCAACCTGGAAAACGTCCGGTTGAATCTCTGATAGAGTGCCATCGCCCGGTTTTCGCGCCTTGGCAGGGCACGGTAGTAGCTGTCGACCGTCCATGCGGAGTGTCGCCATCGTCAGGGCAGCGCGGCACGACGGCGTGGCACAAACCGCATTGAGACTTTGGTAGTAGATCGCAGCGACAGATCAGCTATGCCTGAACAAGGGCCAAACGACACTTACTCTCCCCGAGTTGCGCGGTACATTTTTGCAGCGAAAGAGGACCGATGTTTGGGCTCGTGCATATTGTCGACGATGATCCGTCATTCCGGGGGGCCATGGAGCGGCATTTGAAGCACGCCGGTTACCAGGTCGCAGTCTATGCGTCAGCGCAGGAGTTGCTCGACCGACTGCCGAGCGACGGCAGTCCGGGTTGTATTCTTCTCGACGTGCAAATGCCCGATCTGGACGGCCCGGCCTTGCAAAAAACATTGGGCGAATTCGGCTCGGCATTGCCGATCATATTTCTCTCCGGTCATACCGACATTCCTATCACCGTGCGGGCCATAAAGGCGGGCGCTCGGGATTTCTTGAGCAAGCCGGTAAGCTCCGAAGACCTTCTTCGCGCAATCGCAGGAGCGTTGGCACATCATCAATCGACATTAGATCTGCAAAACAAAGTAAGTGCGACCCGTGCTCGTCTCGCTACATTGACGCCGCGCGAGCGACAGGTCTTCAACTTCATCGTTCGGGGCAAAATCAACAAGCAGATCGCTCACGCGCTTGGAACAACGGAGCGCACGATCAAAGCTCACCGTCACGGTGTGATGGAGAAAATGCAGGTCCGGTCGTTAGCTGAGCTGGTATCTCTTGCCGAGAGGATCGGCGCTCTTTCCCCAAACACGGAACACACGCCCTGAGCTGAAAGAAGTATCTTAGGTAAACGCCACGGCTCCGCAGAGCCGCTAGCGATTATGCCCCGGAAGCGATCAGAGGTCCCGGAGTGCACAGCAGGCAAGTCATAGTCGTTGACGACGATCCCGGAATGCTAAGGGCTGTACGGCGGCTGCTCCGCCAACATGACTATAAACCGCTCCTCTTCTCGTCTGCCGAAGATCTGGAGCAGCACGCCGACATCGCCAACGCACTCTGCATCATCTTGGACATCAACCTCAACCTGCGATCCGGGATCGACCTGCGACATCAACTCAAAGCGCGAGGCGTTTTGGTCCCCGTCATTTTCATCACCGGCAATGAGACCCATTCCGTTCGCGACGCCGCACTGCTGTCCGGATGCGTCGCATTTCTAACGAAGCCGTTCTCAGCGCACGAGCTGATCGAACCGCTCAAACAGGCTGCGGCAGGCCACTAACCCATTCACTGAGCGCGCCCGGGTTTGCTCCCGTTCCCTTGATCTAGGTCAACGAGACTGAACTTTCGTCCTGAATTGTACAAAGGTGCAGCGCTGCGGTCAGCGCCAGGCCTTAGGAACATCGATGAAGACGCCCGTAAGCGAGCTGCGCCGTTTGCGCGGAGAACGCATTGACTGGCTGCTCTCGGTGCTCACGGGAGTGCTGGCATTACTGATTTTTGTCTTCGCCCCGCTACAAGCAATGGGCATTACCGCCTTTCATCTGTTTGCGGATGGCCTGTTGCTAGCGATCATCGTCAGCATGGTGATCATCTCCAACAATCCGACTGCTCTCGTTCTGATGTCGCTCGCGCTCGTTTTCAACGTCGCCGTATTCTTCCTGCGCATTTACTACCCAGTACCGTACCACCTTCACATTTTGGCCGGCGCATGGCTGGTCATCGCCTGCACGTTAGGCGTTGTCGTGCTTCAGGCCGTATTCAGGCGAGGTCTCGTTACATTTCACCGAATTATCGGAGCGATCCTTCTGTACCTTTTGATTGCGGTGGCCTTTGCAACGCTGTTCCTGTTTGTAGGGCTGGCGGCTCCCGACGCAATCAAGGGAATAGCTTTCGAGGACGATCATTCGGTCGCCGCATCGCTTTTTTACATGAGCTTTGTCACGCTTACGTCGACTGGGTATGGAGACATCGTTCCGGTGCATCCGTTGGCACGAAGTCTCTGCAACATCGAGAGCGTGATCGGTCAGCTTTATCCGGCAACGCTTCTCGCGAGGCTCGTCACCCTCGAGCTCGGCAGTACGGGCTCAGCGAGTAAGCTCACGCCTACCACCTGAGCCGCAGGAGCTGCACCGACACGTGTGCGCTGCGCTCACCTCTTGTGTGGGGTTCCCGCGTCGCTAGGCGAACGCTTGGTTGATCTGTGTCAACGCCGGCGATCCTTTAGCGGACACGCTGCGTTGCAGCCGCACCAGAGACGGCGTCCGTGTATCTCTTGTGCAGGCACAAAAGGGAGACCCGCATGCATCCCAAGAAGCGTCTTTCGATCCAGTCAGCGACAATTAGCGGGATTGCTGCTAGCGCCCTCTTGGGCCTTGCAGGTCTCACGCTGAATCCAAGCCCAGCCAATGCAGTCGTGTATTGCCAATACACTGCCTACCCGGCGGGTTGCGTTGCTCGGGCCGGTGTGGTGCTGGGTGCGCGTCCAGTGGCCCGCGCTGCGGTACGCCATAATGCCGGTGGCAATGCCAATGGTGGCGTCAACCGCGTCGGCGTGCGGCGATAAGCCAGTTTGCAGGTGACTGGGCAGAAAGGAGCTGTCGCGGTCATCTCGGCCCGGAGGACCGGGACCGATGACGAGCAGCGGCCTCGCGGTATGAAGTACACGTGGTAACGTTTGAAGTGCCCATGGATGGCACGCTGCAAAGACGGCGACATCCGCGCCTGACCAAGACGTTCGTCACTGAAGCAGAAGCGCGGGATTTTGCGCGAGCGAAATTCGCCGAAGGATTGATTGTCACTGCAGGCACCATCATCCCGCACCTGCCGAGAGTGTCGATTCCGTCGCAGGAGATTCCAGCGTGGTTTGAAGCTGACCAAGTAAATGACTGATCAGCGTGCCAGCAAGCCGGGAGCTTGAGGATGTCGGAGCCGAAACAGGTCCGTCGTCGCAACGCACTCGCTTTCCTTGGAAACGGAAGGGTGTTTGAACCACCATGTGAAACTAGGGCCTAATAGGGCCCGGCGGTTTCAGGCCGGACCAAGCGCCCGGTGGCGATCCTTACAACCCCCTCAATGATCGAGGGTTTTCAGGTTCCAACCCACCAGAAATCACTGGACGACAGGACCACACGGTTTTGCCGTACGCACGGCCCGCCATTTCACCACCGGTTTCGACGACGTTGTGCACGTTGCCGCCGACCTGATGACGAGACGAAGCCTAGCAGCGCCGCTCGTCGGAACGAAGCCTCGGGCTCACGGAGAGCAATCCGCCCTGCCCAAACCTCTCGCACCCGAACGCTGCCGCGTCCACCGCAAGCCCGGCTCGCGAATATGACGACCACAAGATCGCCCCTCAAGGATGAGCCGGGATGGGCGACACATACGCCAAAACCGAATTTCGGTAAAGTGGAATATTTTTTCAAGAGAGGATTGACGCACCCGCGACACAGGTCGCGCAATGAGACGCCTCGCGCAGAAGCAACAAGGGGCGGTGCAAAACACCGCCCCTTGGCGCGAAACGAGACTGCGGCGAGGACAGGCGCCTAATACGGCTGATAATAGCCACGCGGACCATAGTAGGGACCGCCGCCGTAATATCCCTGGCCGCCGTAGTAAGGACCGGGGCCGTAATTATAGCGGTCCTCGTAGTACTCTTGGCGCCTGCTCTCTGCGATCGCGCCGCCGATCAGACCTGCCGCCACGCCCATGAAGGCGAGGCCTGCAGCGTTCGGACCTCGTCGATAGTAGCGGTGGCGGCGAGCGGCGCTGAAATCGGTGGCAGCCGGAGCGGCCGGGCCCGCGGCAGCGGCCTTGCTGGGTGCGGGCGAGTTGGCAGCCGAAGGCGTGACAGAGGCCGCAATCAGAACAAGACTTGCGAAAGCTGCCAACGCAACGTTGCGGCCGGCTGCAGAAATCATCGGTCCCTTATTCATCTTGACCTTCCCTGTTCTCGCTCAAAGCGACATCATCAAACAAGATTTAATGCGCAAGCTACTGAAATGGTTTCGTGATCGCGGCAATCTGCCACGCTTTGAACGATTGTAAACCGAACGACCAGATCCAGCTTGAACCATCCAACATGAGCGGATAATGAACAGCCGCACCGTTTTTCGGTCGCCGTAAGCGTTTTACGTGAACCAACGCATCAACCGACGCCGTCGGGATCGATGCCATTCTTGGGTTCACCGTGACTGACGCGTCCTATTCCAAAGAGAAACCAGATGATTGCGGTTCGCAAACTGCCGGCGCGCTATGCGCCGATCGTGATGCCATTTGTGCTGTCCGTCCTCATGACGGCCGTGGTGTCGATCATTTCCACCCTTCGAAGCCTCGGCGCAACGCCGGCGTTCCTCGCGACCTGGCCGGGCGCCTGGGCGCTGTCATGGCTCGTCGCCTTTCCGACGCTGCTGATGGTGCTGCCGCTGGTCCGCCGGATCGTGGCGGGCGTCGTTGCGGCTCCCGCCCAACCGAGCCGATAGCAGGCGCGGACGGCGGCGCGTGACGCACGCCGTCCCGCTTCCGCGTGACTTTACGACAGCGCCCCCAGCACGCCGCGCGTTGCCTTGTCGATCTCCTCGACATAGCGGCGGCGGGCGAAGGTCTCGGTGAGGAAGCCGACCACTTTGCGGCTGTCGGTGGAATCGACGACTGCCAGCATCTCGGCTTCCGCCTCGTCGAACACCGCCATGGCCGACTTCACGTTCATTTCGGGGATCAGCACGATCTCGGTCAGGCGCGCGAGCTCGATCACCTGGATTTCGTCGGCGATGGTGTCGAGATCGCCGGAGAACAGGTCGGGCAGCAGGACGAGACCGACATATTCGTCCGCATTGTTGACGATGACGATCCCGGGCCGCGAGCCCAGCGCGAATTCGCGGCGGACCGCGGCGATCGTCGTGGTCGACGGCACCTTGCCGACATCGGAGCGCATCAGCCGCTCGACGGTGAGGTTGCGCAGCCAGCCGACGTCGTTGGCGCTACGAATGGTCTCGCCGCGCAGATGCAGGCGCCAGGTCGAGAAGGAGTGTCCGAACATGAAGCGGACGCAGATCGAGGTGACGATGCAGCCGGCGAGCACCACGGCGGTGACGTCGACGTTGCGGGTCATCTCGAGCACGAGGAACGACATGGTCAAGGGACCGCCGACGATGGCGACGCCGAGCGTCGCCATGCCCGTGAGCATCGCGACCAGCGGATCGATCACGAAGTTCGGGCTGATCAAGAGCAGCACCGCCGAAAAGAACTTTCCGATCAGGCTGCCGACGAACAGCGAGGCAAAGAACAGCCCGCCGCGGAAGCCGGAGGCGAGCGAGATCAGGCAGGCCGTCACCTTCAAGGCGATGATCAGCGCGATCAGGCCGATCGTCATGTCGTGAAAGAGATCGAGCACCATCGCGCCGTGGCCGGCCGCCAGCACCTGCGGCGTGACAATCGCAAAGCCTCCGACGATGAGGCCGCCGATCACCGGGCGCAGCCAGACCGGCAGCCATTTGAACAGGCGCTCGAACATCGAGGACGAGCGCATCACGGCGATGCCGACGCCGCTGGTGACGAGCGCGAGCCCGATCAGCGCCAGATATTGCTCGACGCCGACGGCGCTGACCTTGGGTATTTCGAGCGAGTATGGCGCGCCGCCGAGCCATTGCGCGGTCAGTGCACCCGCGAGCGAGGCGGCGAGGATTGGCGCAGCGCTGCCGACCGAATAGACGCCGACGATCAGCTCGCAGGCGTAGAAGGCGCCGGTGATCGGCGCACCGAAGGCGGCCGCGATCGCCGCAGCGGCACCGCAGCCGACGATCAGGCGCAGATCGTTGCGGCGCAGATTGAAGAACTTGCCGAGCAGCGAGGCGATGCCCGAGCCGATCTGGGTATAGCCGGCTTCGAGGCCGACGGAGGCGCCGCAGCCGTTCGAGATCAAGGTCTGGCTCGACACCACCACGCTGTCGCGCATCGACAGATTGCCGCCACGCAGCGCGTTCGCCTCGATCGGATCGACCGCGCTGGAGAGCTTGAGCCTTCGCCGCCACCACTCCATGATCCCGAGCGCCAATCCGCCCAGCGCGGGCGCGATCAACGCGGCCCAGGGACTGACGCTGGTATTGGCGGACAGGCGAACGTCGATGGGAATGCCGTAGATCACCATATGGGCAATCTGCGCAATCTCGGCCATCAGCGTCACGATGGCGCCGGCGAGCGTGCCGATCACCAGCGCCAGCGGGATCAGATAGAATTCGTTGCTGCGCAGCAGCGCCCGCAGCCGAACCATGACGCGGTTCGTCCCCTTGCGGTCGGCGAGATGTCTGATCCGCAGGAACACTTTTGGCCCGCCCTACCCTTCCGACATGCCGTAACCGGACATGCGCTGGCGGACCCGCTCGATCTCGGCACTCGACAGCAGCGGCGGCTCTCCGATCTGGAGACAGCCGTGATATTGCCGCGCCAGCGTCTCGACCTCGACGGCGAGCCACATCGCCTTGTCCAACGACTTGCCGATCGCGATCATGCCGTGATGGTCGAGCAGGCAGGCAAGCCGGCCCTCCAGCGCCCGCACTGCATGTTCGGACAGCTCCGCCGTTCCGAAGGTGGCATAGGGCGCGCAGCGGATGCTGTCGCCGCCGGCGGCTGCGATCATGTAGTGCACGGGCGGGATCTCCAGGCCCATGATCGCCAGGATGGTGCAATAGGTCGGATGGGCGTGGACGACGGCGTTGACGTCTGGCCGGGCCTTCAGGATGTCGAGGTGGAAGCGCCACTCGCTTGACGGCTTCTGATCGGGCGCGTGCGAGCCGTCCATCGCCATGAACACGATCTGGTCCGGCGTCATGGCGTCGTAGGGCACGCTGGTCGGGGTGACCAGAAGCCCGTCCACATGCCGGACGCTGATATTGCCCGAGGTGCCCTGGTTGATGCCGAGCGCGTTCATGCGGCGGCAGGCGCCGATGATGGCCTGTCTCTTGTCGAGCTCGTCCGCTGTCATCGACATCTCGATTTCCTGACGATGGGCGCCTGTCAGACGGGGAGTACGTCAAGCATTATGGCAGCGCAAGAGAAAGCGGACCGGATCGCGCGCGATCGCGCCAGCCGCCTCATGGCATCATGAAATAAACATGAAAATCAACGCATTAACAGATTGTCGCAGCTCTACGGCAAGCTCGCCCGGACGGCCGCGATGCCGTTGATCACGAACTGCACCGAATAGGCCGCGAGCAGCATGCCGAGCACGCGCGAGAGGACGGCGTTGCCGGTGCGCCCAAGGCTCCGCGCGATCATGTTCGCGGAGACAAAGCAGAGCATGCAAAGCAGGCACACGGAGAGCACGACCGCGATGATGATCGCGAGCCTCGGCCCGTAGCCGGCATCGCCCGTCAGGAGCAGCGTGGTCGCGATCGCGCCAGGACCGGCCATCATCGGGATCGCCAGCGGGAATACCGCGACGTCGGAGGCATGCTCGGAGCTTGCCTTGTCGGCCTCGCGGGCCTCCCGATGCGGACGGTCGCCGAAGATCATCTGGTAGGACACGCCGAACAGCAGCAGTCCGCCGGCGATCTGGAAGGCGGGGATGCCGATCCCGAGCTGGCGCAGCAGCCAGTTTCCAATCAGGGCGATCACCACCAGGATCGACGCCGCAATCAGTGGCGCGCGCAGCGCGATGGTGCGTTTGGTCTTGTCGGGCATGCCTCCGGTCGCGGCGAGGAAGGCCGGCGCAAGGCCCACGGGATCGACCACGAGCAGCAGCGTCACGAACGCAGACAAGGTGAAGTCGATCATGTCTCGGTGGGCCCCCTGGACGCAGGAACGATGGCTGGCGGACTGACTTAGCCCGGCAGAACCGCTTTGAAAATCACCGGAGATGCACAATGAGCGACAGTGGAATTGGAATGTTGCTGGGTCACCTTTCGGGCAACCTGCTCTGGCTCTGGTTCATCGGAGCCTTCGTGCTCGGTGCGGTCCTGGTCTACGGCGTGGCGAAGGCGGGGCGCCTGCGGCGCCGCGAGCGCGCACAGCTCGACCGCAACACCGAGGCGCGGCAGCGGCAGGAAGATCCCTACAAGCGTCCGACCTGAGCGCAGGTTGCCGTTTGGAACTTTCGTTCTCCGAAAGCTTTTGATCGCCTGAGGATTGCGGAAGGCGATGCCTTCGCGTGTCACCTCAAGAGGAGGATGTATGGCCAAGAAAGCAAAGAAGCGCACAACCAAGAAATCGTCGACGGGCCGCGCCCGTCAGGCGCCGAAGATGTTGAGCGACCTGTTTTTCGAGACGCTCAAGGACATCTATTTCGCCGAGAACAAGATCATCAAGACCTTGCCCAAGATGGCCAAGGCCGCCAACTCGAAGGAGCTCGCGGCGGCTTTCAACAAGCATCTGCGCGAGACCCAGGGCCAGGTCAAACGTCTGGACCAGATCTTCAAGATGTTGGGCAAGCCGGCCCGCGGCAAGCCCTGCGAAGCGATCAACGGCATCACCGACGAAGGCGCCGAGATCATGAAGGAGTTCAAGAACGCTCCTGCGCTCGACGCCGGCCTGCTCGCAGCTGCGCAGGCGGTCGAGCATTACGAAATCTCCCGCTACGGCACGCTGCGCACCTGGGCCGAGGAGCTCGGCATGCAGGACGCGGCAAAGCTGCTGCAGGCGACGCTGGACGAGGAAGAGGCGACCGATCACACCCTGACCGAGCTCGCCACCTCCGTGATCAACCTCGAGGCGGAAGAGGAATACCGCCAGGCGGCCTGAGCCCCACGTGGCGTGACGACGAAACGCCGCGGCCGGAAGGCCGCGGCGCTTGTGTTTTCGGATCGCACGATCCGCATGGCACCTGCGCGCCGCCGGGCTGGAATTCTCGGGAACCGGCCCCATATTCAGCGTTCCCCACCGCCGAGCCCGCATCATGCAACCCAAAAATCCCCTCGACTGGATGCTGTCCGAAGCCCTGGACTCGCTGACTCGCGCCGAACGGCTGCGCCAGCAATTCGGCCGCCAGGAAGCGTGCTGGGAGCCACCGATCGACGTGCTCGAAACCGAGCATGAGCTTCTGATCCTGGTCGCGCTTCCGGGTGTCAATCCCGACAATGTCGAGACTGTCATCCATGACGGCGTGCTCGTGATCTCCGGCCAACGCACCCTTCCGCCGGAGCTTCGCAACGCCCGCATCCACCGGCTCGAACTGCCGCAGGGGCGTTTTGAGCGCCGCATTGCATTGCCCGTTGGCCGCTACGCCATCAGCCGCTTCGTGATGGACGGCTGCGTCGCGCTGCGCCTCGCCAAATCCTGAGGTCGATCATGGCCACCGAACCAATGAATACCGCACCGACCAATCCCCAGAGCAATTCCGACGTGAAGATTCCCGAAGACGCGCTGATCATCATCCCGGTGCGCGAGATGGTGCTGTTCCCCGGCGCCATCGCGCCGATCGCGATCGCGCGGCCGAAGTCGGTCGCTGCCGCGCAGCAGGCGCTGCGCGAGCAGCGGCCGGTCGGCATCGTCCTGCAACGCAGCCCCGAGACCGAGGAGCCCGGACCGGACGACCTCTATCGGGTCGCGACCATCGCCAACATCGTGCGCTACATCACCGCACCCGACGGCACCCATCACATCGTCTGCCAGGGCGTGCAGCGCGCGCGCATCCTCGACTTCCTGCCGGGGACGCCGTTCCCGGCCGCGCGGATCCAGCAGATTCCGGAGCCGACCACGAGCACGCCCGAGATCGAGGCCCGCGGGCTCAACCTGCAGCGCCAGGCCATCGAGGCGATCGAGCTGCTGCCGCAGGCGCCGCCCGAGCTGATCGCGATGTTCCAGGGCACCACCGCGCCCGGCGCGCTGGCGGACCTGGCGACCTCGTTCATGGACATCAAGCCGCAGGACAAGCAGGAGGTGTTGGAGACCATCGACCTCGCTCTGCGTGTCGAGAAGGTGTCGAAGCATCTGGCCGAACGGCTGGAGGTGCTGCGCATCAGCAACGAGATCGGCCAGCAGACCCGCGCCAGCTTCGACGAACGGCAGCGCGAGGCGATCCTGCGCGAGCAGATGGCGACCATTCAGCGCCAGCTCGGCGAAGGCGACGGCAAGGCGGCCGAGGTCGCCGAGCTGACCGCTGCCATCGCCAAGGCCAACATGCCGCCCGAGGCCGACGCGCATGCGAAGAAGGAGCTGCGCCGCTACGAGCGCATGCCGGAGGCCGCCGGCGAGGCCGGCATGGTCCGCACTTACCTGGACTGGCTGATCGAGCTGCCGTGGGCGCTGCCCGCGGAGAAGCCGATCGACATCAAGGAAGCGCGCCGCATCCTCGATGCCGATCACTTTGGCCTGGAGAAGATCAAGAGCCGGATCATCGAATATCTGGCGGTGCGCAAGCTGGCGCCGCAGGGCAAGGCGCCGATCCTGTGCTTCGTCGGACCGCCCGGCGTCGGCAAGACCTCGCTCGGTCAATCCATCGCACGCGCGATGGACCGTCCCTTCGTGCGCGTCAGCCTCGGCGGCGTGCATGACGAGGCCGAGATCCGCGGCCATCGGCGCACCTATATCGGCGCGCTGCCCGGCAACATCATCCAGGGCATCAAGAAGGCGGGCACCCGGAACTGCGTCATGATGCTGGACGAGATCGACAAGATGGGTCGCGGCGTGCAGGGCGATCCTTCCGCCGCGATGCTGGAGGTGCTCGACCCCGAGCAGAACGGGACGTTCCGGGACAATTATTTGGGCGTGCCCTTCGACCTGTCGCGCGTTGTGTTCATCGCGACCGCCAACATGCTGGACCAGATCCCAGGTCCGCTGCTGGACCGCATGGAGCTGATCAGCCTCACCGGCTACACCCAGGAAGAGAAGCTGGAGATCGCCAAGCGCTATCTGGTGCGGCGGCAGCTCGAGGCCAACGGCTTGACGGCCGAGCAGGCCGAGATCGAGCCGGAGGCGCTGGAGCTGGTCGTCAACGGCTACACCCGCGAAGCCGGCGTGCGTAACCTCGAGCGCGAGATCGGCAAGCTGTTCCGCCATGCCGCCGTGCAGGTCGCCGAAGGCACGGCTGCCAAGGTCGTCGTGACGCCGAAGGATATCGGCACCGTACTCGGCCAGCCGCGCTTCGAGGGCGAGATCGCGCAGCGCACCAGCATTCCAGGCGTGGCCACCGGCCTTGCCTGGACGCCGGTCGGCGGCGACATCCTGTTCATCGAAGCCTCGCGGGTATCCGGCCGCGGCGGGATGATCCTGACCGGCCAGCTCGGCGAGGTCATGCGCGAGAGCGTGCAGGCTGCGATGACGCTGGTGAAGAGCAAGGCCACGCAGCTCGGCATCGATCCGCAGCTGTTCGAAAAGAGCGACATCCACGTTCACGTGCCCGCAGGCGCGACGCCGAAGGACGGGCCGAGCGCGGGCGTTGCGATGTTCACGGCGCTGACGTCCCTGCTCACCAATCGCACGGTGCGCAGCGACACCGCCATGACCGGCGAGATCTCGCTCCGCGGCCTGGTGCTGCCGGTCGGTGGCATCAAGGAGAAAGTGGTGGCGGCTGCGGCCGCGGGGCTGAAGCGGGTGATGCTGCCGGCGCGCAACAAGCGGGACTACGACGACATCCCGAAGAGCGCGCGGGACAACCTCGAATTCATCTGGCTGGAGCGCGTCGACGAAGCCATCGCCGCGGCGCTCGAGCCGGCCGAGGCCCAAGCCGATGCCAAGGTCGAAGCGGCGGAGTGAATGTGATGAAGAAACTGCTGGAAAGAGCGAAGCGATCGCGGCAGGCGCAGCGGCTGCGGCAGTTGCTCGATCGCGCCATCGACGGGGTTCGCGATGCGCTGGCGGCATCAGGACCGCGGCTTCAGCCGGTCCCGGTCCGCGCGAAGCGCCGCAAGGGTTGAGCCCTCCGTCTCAAGTCCTCGCGACAGCCCCGAACAAAAGGCCCCCTCCTACGGGAGGGGGCCTTTGCGTCGTTAGCCCACGGCGTCCTTGGCGGCCTTGACCGGGCGGGCGCGAACGATCTTGCGGGCCGGCTTGGCCTTGAACATCATCTCTTCGCCCGTGAACGGGTTGGTGCCCTTGCGTGCCTTGGTCGCGGGCTTCTTGATGACCACGAACTTGGCGAAGCCCGGTACCAGGAACAGCCCGTTCTTCTTGAGCTCCTTGTGGCCGACGTCGGTCAGCGTCTCCATGACGCTCTTGACGTCACGCTTGGAAAGCTCGGTGGTGGTCGCGATCTTTTCGATCAGCTGCGATTTCGACATTTGGGTGGCCATCGTGTCTCCTCTGATTCGTTGACGGCTGCATATTAGACCAACCGGTGAAGGCCTATAGCCTTCTGCACAGTTTTGTCGGGGTTTTACGGGCTTTTTTGGCCCTCTGTGGCAAAAAACCCTGCTTTTTAGCCACTTCCGGAGCGGGAGAAGCCTCAGGCAGCGGATTTTACCTTGTTTCAAAGGCCCGCACGCAGCCTTGCTAAAGCTGATTCGATGCTTTCGACAAGCGACGACCGGCCTCTTTGTCGGAGTCCGGTCGCGATTCACCCTGGAAAATAAGCCTAGATCGTCGTGATGCGGCGATCGCGGGGACTTTTTTCCCTTATCTTTACAGAGCGCGACGAGCTTCGCTCGCGCTAGATACGTTCGATGATGACGGCCGGGGCCATGCCACCGGCCGCGCACATGGTGACGAGACCGCGCTTCAAGTCGCGCCGTTCGAGCTCGTCGAGCACGGTGCCGATCAGGATCGAGCCGGTGGCGCCGATGGGATGGCCGAGTGCGATCGAGCCGCCATTGACGTTGACCTTGGCGCGGTCGAGTTTGAGGTCGCGGATGTATTTTTCCGCAACCACGGCAAAGGCCTCGTTGATCTCGAACAGGTCGATGTCGTTGATGGTCAGCCCCGCTTTCGCCAGCACCTTGCGCGTCGCCGGCACCGGCGCGTTCAGCATCAGCGTCGGCGAGTCCCCCATGTTGGCCATCGCAACCACGCGGGCGCGCGGCTTGAGCCCATGCGCCTTCGCGTAAGCAGGCGACGCCAGAAGGATCGCGGCCGCGCCGTCGACGACGCCGGACGAATTGCCGGCGTGGTGCATGAAGTCGATCTCGAGGTCGGGGTACTCCTGCAGGATCAGGCCGCGATAGGTCGTGCCCTTGTCGTCGAGCGCATGGTCGGCGACCGCAGGGAATGCCGGCTTCAACGCGCTCAGCCCTTCCATCGTGGTCTGCGGCCGCGGATATTCTTCATGGTCGAGCGCGAGGCTGCCATCCTCGCGATGCACCGGCACGAGGCTGTTCTTGAAGTGGCCGTTCGCGATCGCGTGCGCGGCGCGCTTCTGGCTTTCGAGGCCGAGCGCGTCGACGTCCCTTCGCGTGATGCCTTCCAGCGTTGCGATCGCGTCGGCGCAGACGCCCTGATGCGACTGCGGATGCCGCGCACGCAGGCGCAGATTGCCGTTGTCCATCATCATCGGACCGCCGCCGCGCCGGCCTTCCATCGACATCATCTCGCAGCCGCCGGCGACGACGAGGTCTTCCGCGCCCGCCATGATCGAGCTTGCAGCCATGTTGACGCTGGTGATGCCGCTTCCACAAAAGCGATCCAGCGTCACGGCACTCGCACGCACGTCGTAGCCGGCGTCCAACGCCGACATGCGGCCGAGATCGCCGCCTTGGGTTGCGACCTGTGCGCTGCAGCCCCAGATGATGTCGTCAACGTCGCCGGTATCGATGCCGGTGCGCGCCGCGAGCGCGCGCAGCACGGTTGCTCCCAGCTGCTGCGGATGAATGCCCGAGAGCGCCCCCTTGCCAGGCTTGCCGACGCCCCGCGGAGTTCGGCAGGCATCAATGATAAGTGCGTCGGTCATTGGCGTTTCCTCTTTTTGAATGGTTAGAGGCGTTTTGAATCAGGAGGCGAAGGGAGTCAATGCACGCTGGCGGAACCCCTCACCCTGTCTCCTCAGCGCGAGCCAAGCTTGTCGCGCCCCAGCAAGAACGGGGCGCGGGAGAGCAATCACACCCCCGCCGCGTTCTTCGCGATCACGTTGCGATAGAAGCTGGCGCTGAGTTTCGGCGTGCGCACCTGCGTGTCGAAATTGACGTGGTAGAGCCCAAAGCGCTTGTTGAGCCCGAACACCCATTCAAAATTGTCCATCAAGCTCCAGAGGAAGTAGCCGCGCACCGGCACGCCTTCGGCGGTGGCGCGCTGGAGCTGGGCGAGGTAGTTGCGCAAATACATGATGCGGTCGGTGTCGTAGATCTTGCCGTCAGGCGTCACGACGTCGTCGCCGGAGGTGCCGTTCTCGCTGATATAGATCGCGTCCGTCTTCCAGATCTTCGCCGCCAGCTTCGGCACCCAGTAGATCGTCTCGGGACCGATGCGCAGCCAGTCCGAATTCATGTGCGGGAACGATTTCGGGATCGGCAGCGGCATGAAGCCCGCGCCCTGGTCGGAGGCCACCACGTAGTTCTGCGGCGCGTAGATGTTGAGGCCGAGGAAATCGACCGGCGAGGAGATGATCTTCAGCTCCGCATCGGTGTATTTCGGCGCGTCGCGCCCGGCGAACTTCAGGAAGGCGTCGGTGTACTGGCCCGTCATGATGACGTTGAGATAGCCGGCGTTCATTTCGCGCAGCGCGATCTCGGCGGCACGGACGTTCTCCGGTGTGTCGATCGCGGGGGCGCAGGCATCGATGTTCTCGGCCGGCCCCACCCTGATGCCGCGGCGGCCATGGGCGCGTACCGCCTGCACCGCGAGCCCGTGTGCGAGCGCGCTGTTGTGCCTGATCTGGTTGACCTCGGCTTGCGGCAGCGTCACGCCGGGCGCGTCGATGCCGATGCCGTAGCCGAAATGGACGAACCGACCGCTCTCGTTCAGTGTAAAGACGTTCTTGACGCGATCGGTCAGGTGCTCGGCGACATAGGCCGCGTAATCGCCGAATATCTTGCAGGTCTCCGTCGAGCGCCAGCCGCCAAACCGGTCCTGGAGCGATTGCGGCAGGTCCCAATGATAAAGCGTCAGCCACGGCTCGATGCCGTTCTTGAGGAGTTCGTCGACCAGGCGGTTGTAGAAGTCGAGTCCCTTCGGGTTGGGCTTGCCGTCGCCGTCCGGAAACAGCCGCGGCCAGGCCACCGAGAAGCGATAAGCCTTGCAGCCGAGCTCCTTGATGAGCGCGATGTCCTCCTTGTAGCGGTGATAGTGCTCGTTGGCGCGGTCGCCGCTGCTGCCGTCTTCGATCTTGCCGGGGATGCGGACGAACTTGTCCCAGATCGAGGCCCCTCGCCCGTCCTCGTTGACCGCGCCCTCGACCTGATAGGACGAGGTCGCCGTGCCCCAGACGAAGCCCGCCGGAAAGCCGTCCCCGCTCCGTGGCGGGGATGCGGGCTTGGCGTCCGCCCCTCCGAGAGGATTGGCGATGCCGGCTGCGGACAATCCCGCCAGCGTGGCGAACTGGCGACGCGAGACCTTGTCCGACATTGATAGTGCTCCGGGGCGATGCTGTTGCGGCGGCACCATGGCGAATCGCGGGTCGTTTGAGAAGCGGGCGAGCCGAAGGCTGAGGATGCAGAATTGCCGAATGCGACAAAGTTGTCCGAAAGGGGCCACGCCGATCGTCGGCCGAGCTACCCCAAAAGTCGAAATATCAGCCCCACCGTCATTCGAATTCCAGCCCAATCCGGCGAGGAAGTTATCAGTTCCCCTCGACAGGGGCCCGTAGGCTCACAGAATGCCATAAACCCCACGGAAATTACGACCAAAGTTCGCAAATATGGGATATGGTGCAACCATCGCCGCTCCGTCTGGGCGATTGTCTGTCTGCACCGGTCAACCAAGAGAACGACTGACTTATGACGCGGTTCGACCGCATCATACTGTGGTAACCTCTTCCGCTGGACCAAGTGCCTGTCCTGCCAGGGATACAACGACTGACCCCGCGTCAGAGTCACTGTGAATTCGAGGTAGATCTATGTCGTATGCCTACAAGCTGAATGAAGACGTTCGCCACCAGCCCCAAGGCCCACAAGGACGTGCCGCAACCGAGCCACCGATGATTTATACCATCGTCCAGCATATGCCCATCGAGGCCGATGGACGTCTCCGATACCGCATCAAGTGCAAGTCGGAGAAAATCGAGCGAGTCGTCACGGAAGATCAGCTTTCGTATTCGCAGTGAACTGCTGGATGACGGCGGCTCCCTCGCTCAGCGCGAGCGCTTCGGCAACTTTGGCAGCTTGTCGGGATTGAACGGCGGTATCTGCCGGGTTCGTTCTGGCGCGGGCGTCTGCTGTTCCGTCAGGATCAGCGTACCCTGGAGGATCATTCCCGGCACTTGCGCTGCCGTCGCCGTGTAGGTCGCGACCTTGCCCGGGCAGTTTCCCTCGATATCCAGCGTGAGCTCATCGTCGACGCCGAACACCGTTGCGCGTCCGTCGGTATGGCGCTTCGTCGACACGGTGGCGGTGAAGCGATCTCCGTCGACCTTGCAAGAGCCGTGATAGGTCATCAGGCTGTCGCAGCCCCAGATCTGTCCGTCTGCGACATGGACGATCCCGGTCCCCTGATCGAGCGGCGTCTTGTACCACGCCGCATAGGTGCCGTCCTTCAACATGGGAGCAGTCTCCCGGTATTCCCTCGCGCATCATCGACACGATCAGCGCTAACAAAGCGTTAATCGCGCGGCCCGTGCCAATCCGGACTATTCCTGCGCAGCTCGGCTTCGAGGTCTTCAATGATGCTGTGAAGCAGACACGCGGCAAGCGGATCGGTCACTTCGCGCTCCAAATGCCGGTAACGCGCGATCTGGAATTCCTGCTCTCTCAACTGGTGCTCTGTCATCGGACGGGCCCTCCGACGAACCGACGCAGAGACAGCCGAACAGTTTCGTTACAATTTTAGGATCATTCGCTATGGTTTCCGATCGGTAAAAGCAACGCGACGCCAAGCTTCGCCGGCGTGAGGGATCATCGGAGACTTCGAAAGGTCGATACGCCGACATGCGCCGCTGTTACGGCACGTCACCGCTTCTCCGATTCTCGCCGATGCTGTGCGGCTTGTTGAGGAAGAACTCCCGGTTACCGAGAGCCGCTTCCGCGTACTGGTCGATCGCGACCTGGATGGCCTCGATGTGCATGCGGCACCAGCCCTCGAGGCAGGACAGGCGCCGCGCATGATGGAGAGCCTTCAGAAATTCCGGGGGCTCCTGCATGTCGGAGAAGTAGGTCGGCCTCTCCCCCTTCATGCCCGTGCCATCTCTCGCGGCGGCACCAGCCGGCGCTTCTCAACACCGACGCGCGATGGCATCGGCCGACGGCGGGGAACGAAGAGGCTGGCGACGACGATCGGGTCGGTGTCTCCGAGCGCGGCCCGCTCCTGAACGAGCCCGCTCATCACCGTGCGCATCTTCATGACTTCGCCTGCGACGAAGCTACAGTCCTCGTCCCTGTTGATCTGCTCATGCATGATCGCCTCGGCCTCACGCATGCTGACGCGCAACGCCCTGATGATCCTGCGGATTTCGTTGATGCGGTTGTCCATGGCTCGCTCCCTTGGCTGGACGAACAGCATAAGAACAAAACATGAACAATGAGTCAATCGGCTTGAGGTAGAACAGAGCCGGCGTGACACGCCGTTCCGGGCGGCGCCACCCCGGGCTTACCGAGCCAGATCAGAACGTCACCCGCATCCCCGCATAGAATGCGCGCGGCCTTGCCGGGCTGAGTGAGCGCGGGTCGCTGAACTCGGCGGCGCCATTGGTGAAGTTGGGCACGGCTGTGCGGTCGAAGAACTGTCCGTAGGTCGCGTAACGCTTGTCGAAGATATTGTCGATCTTGCCGTAGAGCTGGACGTTCTTGGTCACTTGGTAGGACGTGTGCAGGTTGAACACGGTATAGGACGGCAGCTTCGCATATTGGTTGGACTCGTCCCCAACCAGATATTGGCTGGAGACGAACAGCGCGTTGCCGCCGACCTTCCACACGTCGGTGACGGCATAGTCGACACCGACCTTGACGCGATGGCGCGGGATCGCGGGGAGCTGGTTGCCGGGCAGCACCTGAATGGTTTCGGTGACAGTATCCCTGAACGGGCTTTCGGAGCCGAGTGCGAAAGCGTCGAGATAGCGTGCGTCGACGAACGCGTAGCTCGCCTGAAACTGAAGCGCGGGCGACTTGATGTTGACCTCGGCTTCGAGCCCCTGACGCCTGGTCCGGCCGACGTTGGAGAAATAGCCGAAGCCGGTGCGGCCGACTGCGGGAACGGCGACGATGTCGTCGACATTGGTGGCGCGGAAGCCGCCGATTTTCCAACCAAGCGTGCCGATGTTCAGCTCCCTGCTGCCGCGCAGGCCCGCTTCCACGGTCTTGGACACGACCTGCTTCAATGGCGGATCGGAGACGAGAAACGCGGCAATGAGACAGGGACGGGCTGGATCGGAGCAGCCGAGCTCGAGCGGCGTCGGAACGCGATTGGCCTCGGAATAGCCGGCATAGGCCGTCAGCTCCGGCGTGATCTTGTAGGTGCCGCCGATCACCGGATTGAAGCGGGCGAAGGTGTGATCGCCGTTGAGATCGGTCCCGAGCTGATCCTCCAGCGTGATGCGCGCCACGTTGAAGCGGCCGCCGCCGGTGACGGCGAAGGCGTCCGTGACATTGAACGTGTCCATTGCGTAGAGGCCGTTATATTGATTGACGGTCCGCAGCGAGACAGGGCCGGCAACGGTATCAGGTACGCCGGTCGGCCCCAGGAAGAGGCCGCCGCCGCTGACGACGTAGTTTTCTCCGATCGTACCGATTTCGGCGGTGGCGTTGTAGCGCGTGACACTGGCGTCATAGGTCGCGCCCATCACGAAGCGGTTGTCGTGGCCGAACAGCTGGTCGGTGTTGGTGGCCTGCCCCGACACGCCGAAGGTGGTCGAACGTATCGAGCTGCGGTCGATCTCGCCGAGGACGGTCCCGGACGCGAAAGGATTGGCAAGCGGCAGGCCGTTAACGCCGTTTGCCGGTGTGGCGCCGTCGCCGAAGCAAAGAAGGCCGGTGAGCCCCGGATCGGTGCATTCCTGCGCGTCGGTCGGATTGCCGTCGACGAGCTTCTGCTCGTACCTGCGCACATGCGCGGTGCCTTCGAGCGTCCAGGTCGGCGTCGCATCGACCTTGCCTGTCAAGTTGAGATAGCCGACGCGATTGGAAGTGGTCTGCGGGGTCGTGTAGGTCGCGCCCCAATATTTGTCGAGCAGCTCGGCGGGAACGGTGGCGTTGGCGCCGAAATCGTTCTTGGCGACGCCCATATTGGCGTGGAATTCGCTGTCGCCGGCCTTGTAGCCGACGTCGCCGTAGAAGCGCCGCACGTCGGATTGGGAGAAATTGCGGAAGCCGTTGTCGTGCAGGCCTTCGAGCGCGGCATAGACGCCGTAGTTCTTGTCAACCGTCTTGCCCCATTGCGCCGAGCCCTGGATGCGGCCGAACGAGCCGCCCATGAGATCAAGCTCCGCGCCCTGATAGGTGAAACCGTCCTTCATTTGCAAATTGATCGCGCCGCCTAGCGCGTTGAGGCCGAAGGCGGGATTGTTGGTCACGAGCGTCACCGACCGGATCGCCGCGGTCGGGATCAGGTCCCAGTTGACGGCATCGGAGAAGGCTTCGTTGATGCGAACGCCGTTCTGATACACCGCGAGGCCTTGCGGCGTGCCCGTCACGGGCGAAGCGACGAAGCCGCGGAATTCGACATTCGGCTGGAACGGATTGCCAGTGACCTCGGTGATGTTAACGCCGGCGATGTTGTCGCGAAGCGCGTCGGTGATGTTCAAGGAGCCGGTGCGCTTGATCTGGCTGGCGTCGACGGCGTTGATCGCCGACGGAACCTTGTCGACGTCAAGACCTCTGCCGGCACCCGGCGCGGTCGGGTAGACGTAAAGGCGCGTCTTGGGGCTGGCGGATGACGGTGCCCCGATGTGCGCGACCGGTCGCGATGACGCGGTGCGTCGCGCCGTTGACCGCGGCGGCGCCGTTACCTCGACAGGCGGCAAGTTCTGGACGTTAGTTTCTTCGTCCTGCGCGGCCCCCGCGGGGATCGCGAAGACGGAGAGCAGCCCGGTCGAAACCGAGGCCATCAACAAACGACGCTTGAACCAAATAGCCTTGAACCAAAGAGCCTTGCCCATCCCAGCCTTCCCATCCGTGGCCACCGGCTGTTTTGATTTTCGCCGGTTGGTCGAGACGAGTGTAATCGGCAGGGATGCGTGCGCCAGCCACAAAAGGTCGGGCCCTATCCGCACCAATTTTCCCGACAAGATCGGGAATTTTTCCCGACGCGATCAGGCCGCCGCCGTCGGAACCAGGGCCTCGACGGTCAGACCGCCGTCACCCGAGACGACGTTGAGCGTGCCGCCCAGCGCCAGAATCCGCTCGCGCATGCCGACGAGCCCGAAGCCGAGCTTCTGGCCCGGCTCCATGCCGCGGCCGTTGTCGCTGATCCGCACTCGGGCACCGCTGCGGCCATCGCTTGCCGCCTGCGCCACCGGCTCGATGACGACATTGACCGAGGTCGCGCCGGCGTGGCGGAACACGTTGGTGAGCGCCTCCTGCACGATGCGGTAGATGGTGAGGTCGGCGGTCTCCCCGGTGACGCCAAGCGCCGGCGAGATCACGGTCTCGATGGCGACATCGGGATGCGACTCCCGCCACAGCCGCGACAGCGATTCCAGTGCCTGGCGCAGGCCGAGCTCGGCCAGGCCGACAGGCCGGAGGCGCTCCAGCACGCGGCGATTGAACTGTTGAAGCGCGTTGATCTGCTCCAGCATGGCGCTGCCGTGTTTTCGCACGGCCTCCGCATTCGGGGCGCGTCCGTCCGCCTGCTTTGCCAGCGCGCTCGCATGCGCGCGCAGCGAGAACAGATATGGCCCGAACTCGTCATGGAGCTCGCGGGCGATCTCCTTGCGCTCGACATCCTGGAGCGATACCGTTCGCTCGGCGAGGCGCCGCTTGTCCTCGATGGCGTCACTGAGCGTTGCCGCAAGATGGTTGAGCTTGGTGCAGATCGCGGCGAGCTCCGGCGCGCCGCCCGGCGCGACGCGCGCCTGATAGCGACCGTCTTCGAGCTCGGCCATCATATCCGCCAGGGACTGGAGCGGCGCCAGCGCCCGGCCGACCACATTCATCATCACCAGGAACAGCGCCAGCGCGATCACCGAGCCGACCTCGAGCTGGGTCACGATGGCGTCCCAGATCTCGGCGATCTCGTCATCGGGATGGGAGGTGATCAGCAGCGAACCCGGCTTGCCGTGGATCGAGACGGGTACGCTCACCGCGGTCTGCTCGGGATGAACCAGGCTGACGAACCAGGCCGGCGGCGCGCGGGTGTCGTCATCGACGTCGGTCCGCGGCTGCGTCAGCGGACTGCCGGCTTCGTCCCGAAGCGCGATGCTGACATGGCGCAGGCGACTGAGGTCGCGCGCAATCTGGTTGAGCCTGGCATCCGGATCGGGCGCCTCGTTGAGATCCGCAACGATCATCTCGATGAATTCGCGCGCGAGCCGGATCACGCTCTGGTCCTCGGCCTGCACGCGCGGCCCGGCTTCTGCGACCTGGCGGCCGATATTGACGGCGAGTCCCAGCGCCAGCAGCAGCGCCAGGAGCAGGTTGATGCGCCCGCGCAAGGATAGATTTTGCCACATTGGTATCGCCCGTACCCCCCGCGAAGGATTGGCCTGCGCCTGTCCGATAACGTTGACAGAGGCGAAGCGCCCGATATCTAATCGAAAGCGTACAGCAATCCCGGCCGGGCGCGAAACAGGCCAAGACGCTGTCACGAGGAACGCCTATGCGCATTTTGATCGTCGACGATCATCCCATCGTCGCCTCCGGCTGCCGTGCCGTGCTGGCCGACGAGGGCGAGATCGAGATTTTGGAGGCCGCCGACGCCGAAGACGGCGAGTGCGTCTTCATCGTCGAGCGCCCCGACCTCTCGATCATCGACATCAACCTGCCGACCGTGTCCGGCTTTGAGCTCGCGCGCCGCATCCTCGAGCGCGCGCCCGAGGCCCGAATCATCATGTTCAGCATGAACGACGACCCTGCTTTTGCCGCGCGTGCGATCGAGTGCGGCGCCAAGGGCTATGTCTCCAAGACCGGTGACCCCGATGATCTCGTCGAGGCGATTCGCATCGTTGGCGGCGGCGGCACCTATCTGCCGAGCGCGATCGCGCGCAGCATCGCCTTTGCGGGACCCGCGCTGGCGCAAAGCCCGCTGTCGAAACTGAATGCGCGCGAGATGGAGATTTTGCGGCTACTCAGCGCCGGAAAGAGCCTTTCCGAGATCGCCTGGCTGGTGCAGTCGTCCTACAAGACTGTCGCCAACACCTCGTCCATCATGCGCCAGAAGCTCGGGGTGAAAACCTCTGTCGAGCTGGTGCGGCTGGCGATCGACAGTGGCGTGGCCTGACGGCCGCCACGAATTCGGTCACACAAGCGTTGCAATCCTGATGTGGCTTGATGCCACGGAGCATAACGGCATGACGATCCAGACTGTCTCGACCAATACATCCTATGGCGGCGTGCAGGGCGTGTATCGCCATGCCAGCCAGGCAACCGGAACCGACATGGTGTTCTCGGTCTATGTTCCTCCGCACGCGCAGGGCGCCAAGCTGCCCGTGGTCTGGTATCTCTCCGGCCTCACTTGCACGCATGCCAACGTCACCGAGAAAGGCGAATTCCGCAAAGCCTGCGCCGAGCTCGGCCTGATCTTCGTCGCGCCCGACACCTCCCCGCGGGGCCCCGACGTGCCGGGCGATGCCAATAATGCCTATGATTTCGGTCTTGGCGCCGGCTTCTATGTCGACGCGACGGAAGCGCCGTTTTCGCGCAATTATCGCATGTGGAGCTACGTCACCGACGAACTGCCGAAACTCGTGGCGGAGAATTTTCCGGTCGATGCCAAGCGGCAATCGGTGATGGGCCATTCGATGGGCGGCCATGGCGCATTGACGGTCGCGCTGCGCAACCCGCACCGTTTTCGCGCGGCCAGCGCCTTTGCGCCGATCGTGGCGCCATCGCTCGTGCCCTGGGGCATCAAGGCGCTGACGGGCTATCTCGGGCCGAACAAGGATATGTGGCGCAGCCACGACACGGTGGCGCTGATCGAGGACGGCGCGAAGTTTTCAGGCTTTCTGGTCGATGTCGGCGAGGCTGATAACTTCTTGAAGGAGCAGCTTCGTCCTGAATTGCTGCAGGCGGCCTGTGCCAAGGCCAACATCCCGCTGACGCTGCGGCGGCAGGCGGGCTATGACCACAGCTATTATTTCATCTCGACCTTCATGGGCGATCACCTGCACTGGCATGCGGAGCGATTGAAGGAGTAAATATCCCCCTCACGGCTTGCCGTAATTCGGTGCCAGCAACCTGTTGCGGATCAGATAACTCATCGTGCGCGTCCAGGATTCATCCGTGTTGCCGCGCATGTCGGCGCTGGCGGCCGTGATCATGTTGCCGGTCTTCACGTCGCGCAGATAGATGTTCAGATTGATGATCAGGTTCGAGACCTTCTGCACCATGCCGGTGATTTCCAAATCGGCACCGAGCTGCCCGGCAAGCTTGAGGTCGCAGCCGCCGCAAGCCTGCAGATTGGCGTGACGGGCCGCGTCCCGGACCGGCGCGATATCGATCAGCTGGAACCTGCCTGACTCAACCAGTGCCTTGCGCAACTGCTCGCTGATGAGGTCGAGCCGCGCCTCCTCCGGCTTCGAGCCGTAGAACTCGCCGGGCAGGCTGGTGTCGATCAATTCGAAATCGAACACCGCGAGTTTCGGCGGATCGGCGAACGCGGCCGAGCCCGTCAACAACAAAGCTGCGAAACATATCAGCGCTCGCATGATCGTGATTCCTGGCCTCACGCGCGCGAGGACGAAATGCGGGGTTGCATGCCCTGACAAATCGGTCATGCTTTAGCAGAGACAATTCTCCATCGGCGGTCAAGCCGGGGAGTTGTACGGAGGAAACATGATCCGATGGTTGGTCGGCCTGATCGGCCTGGGTTTTGCTGCGACGAGCGCGCTCGCGGCCGACCCTGTCATTATCGGCGTCGGCTATCTCGGAATCGCCGGCACCAAATCGACGCTGTCGCTGGTCGAGCAGCCCGCGGAGAATGACGGCGTCGCCGGCGCGCGCCTCGCCATCGAGGACAACAACACCACCGGCAAATTCCTCAACCAGCGTTTTGCGCTGGAGGAGCGGCGGATCAAGGAGGGCGAGAATGCCGTGCAGGCCGCGACCGACCTCGCCGCACGCAACGGCTTCATCATCGCCGATCTGCCGGCCGACGCGCTGCTGAAAGTCGCCGACGCCTTGCGCGAGAGCGGCACGTTGCTGTTCAACGCCGGCGCGATCGACGAGCGGCTGCGCGAGGCCGATTGCCGCGCCAATGTCATCCATACCGCGCCGACCCGCGCAATGCTGGCCGATGCGCTCGGCCAATATCTGGTGTGGAAGCAGTGGAAGCGCTGGCTGCTCGTGGTCGGCTCGCATGACGAGGACAAGTTGTTCGCCGATGCGCTCCGGCGCACCGCGACGCGGTTCGGCGCCAAGATCGTGCAGGAGCGCAGCTTCGAAGACAAAGGCGGCGCGCGCCGCACGGACTCGGGCGTGACGCTGATCCAGCGCCAGATGCCGGTGTTCACGCAACAGGCTCCGGCCTATGACGTGCTGGTCGCGGCCGACGAGAGCGAGGTGTTCGGCGCCTACCTGCCCTATCGCACCTGGGATCCGCGGCCTGTCGCGGGCTCTGCCGGTCTGGTGCCGCGGAGCTGGGATGCCGCGCAGGACCAGTGGGGCGCGATCCAGATGCAGAACCGCTTCGTCAAGCTCAACGCGCGGCGGATGACCGCGCTCGACATGCAGGCGTGGACGGCCGTGCGCATGATCGGAGAGGCCACCTCGCGCACCAATTCCGGCGATATCAAGAAGGTCACCGATTTCATCAAGGGCCCGGAGTTCTCGGTCGCCGCCTTCAAGGGCACCAAGCTGACCTTGCGCGATTGGAACCTGCAGCTGCGCCAGCCGATCCTGCTGGTCGATGGCCGCATGGTGGTGTCGGTGTCGCCGCAAGAAGGTTTCCTGCATCAAGTCTCCGAGCTCGACACGCTCGGCTATGACCGCCCGGAGAGCAAATGCAAGCTGAAATGAGAAAGCAGATGTTGCGCACGTGGCGTGTTGGGTTGCTGTTCGGACTGGCGCTGGCGGCAGCGCCGGCGCATGCGTTCATCGCTTATGTCTCGAACGAGAAGAGCAACACGGTGTCGGTGATCGACACCGACAGCTGGACGGTGACCAAGACCATCAAGGTCGGCCAGCGCCCGCGCGGCATCGACTTCACGCGCGACGGCAAGTTCGTGATGGTCGCGGTCGGCGACGACGACACCATCCAGATGATCGACGCCAAGACGCAAACCGTGGTGGACAGCCTGCCCTCCGGGCCCGACCCGGAATTGTTCGCCCAGGATGCCGCTGGCAAGGTCCTCTATGTCGCGAACGAGAACGACAACACGGTGACCGTGATCGACCTCGAGAAGCGCGCCCGCCTTGGCGACATCCAGGTCGGCGTCGAGCCCGAGGGCATGACGATCAGCCCGGACGGCAAGACGCTGATCAACACGTCCGAGACCACCAACATGGCGCATTTCATCGACACGTCGTCGCGCCAGATCGTCGCCAACGTGCTGGTCGACGCGCGGCCGCGCTTTGCCGAATTCAAGCACGACGCTTCCGAATTGTGGGTGTCCTCGGAGATCGGCGGCACCGTCTCGATCATCGACCCCGCAAAGCACGAGGTGACCGGGAAGATCAATTTCGAGATTCCGGGGTTGAGGAAAGAGGCGATCCAGCCCGTCGGCATCGGCATGACCCGGGACGACAAGACCGCCTTCATCGCGCTCGGGCCAGCCAACCGCATCGCCGTGGTCGATACCGCCTCGCGCAAGGTGACCAAATATCTGCTGGTGGGACAACGGGTCTGGCACATGGCCTTCACGCCGGACGAAAAATTTCTGCTCACCACCAATGGCGTCTCGAACGACGTCTCCGTCATCGACGTCGCCGCGCAAAAGGTGATCAAGACCATTCAGGTGGGCGAACTGCCCTGGGGTATCACGATCGCGCCATGACCAGCCCTGCTCCCATCGCCGAACAACGCGAAACACCAAGGCCCGATCCGGCGGGTGTGCCCGCGCTATCGATCGACAGCGTCAGCCACGCCTATGGCCCGCGCCGCGCGCTGATGGACGTGTCCTTCGACGTGCAGCCCGCGAGCTTCACGGCCCTGCTTGGCCTCAACGGGGCGGGCAAGAGCACGCTGTTCTCGCTGGTCACGCGCCTGTTCGGCATCCAGTCCGGCCGCGTCGGCATTTTCGGCCATGATGTCAGCAAGAGTCCCGGAGAAGCGCTGCGGTTGCTCGGCGTCGTATTCCAGCCGCGCACGCTCGATCTCGATCTGTCGCTGACGCAGAACCTGCTCTATCACGCCGCACTCCACGGCATCAGCCGCCGCGAGGCCCGCGCGCGAGCCGCCGAGCTGCTCGGTCGCATCGGGCTTACCGAGCGCGCCGGCAGCAAGGTGCGCGATCTCTCGGGCGGGCAGATGCGGCGGCTGGAGATCGCCCGTGCGCTGCTGCATCGGCCACGCCTGCTCTTGCTGGACGAGCCCACCGTCGGCCTCGACGTCAAAGCGCGCGCCGACATCATCAGCCATGTGCGCCAGCTCGTGAGCGAGCAAGGCATCGGCGTGCTCTGGGCCACGCATCTGTTCGACGAGATCATGGCCGGTGACGATCTCGTGGTGCTGCACCAGGGCAAGGTGCTGGCGCGGGGACCGATGAGCCGCGTCGTCGCGGAAGCCGGCGCGCAGGACGTCAACTCCGCCTTCATGCGCCTGACCGGCGCGCAGACCGTGCCGGGCGGTGGCGCATGAGCAGCATCAGCATGCGCGAGGCGCCACGCGGCTTCTCGGCCGCCGAATACATGACCTGCCTCACGGGCATCGTCTGGCGCGAAGGACTGCGCTTCCTGCACCAGCGCGAGCGTTTCGTCTCGGCGCTGGTGCGGCCGCTGGTGTGGCTGTTCATCTTCGCCGCCGGTTTCCGCCAGGTGCTCGGCATCTCCATCATCCCGCCCTACGAGACCTACATCCTCTACGAGGTCTTCATCGCGCCCGGGCTGATGGCCATGATCCAGCTGTTCAACGGCATGCAATCCTCGCTCTCGATGGTCTATGACCGCGAGATGGGCAACATGCGCACGCTGCTGGTCAGCCCACTGCCGCGCGGCTACCTGTTGTTCTGCAAGCTGCTCGCGGGCACCGCGGTGTCGCTGCTCCAGGTCTATGCGTTCCTGCTGATCGCCTGGTTCTGGGACATCACCCCTCCTCTGTCAGGCTATCTCACGGTATTGCCGGCACTGATCCTGTCCGGACTGATGCTGGGTTCGCTCGGCATGCTGATCTCCTCCGGCATCAAGCAGCTGGAGAACTTTGCCGGCGTGATGAACTTTGTCATTTTCCCGATGTTCTTCGCTTCATCGGCGCTCTACCCGCTCTGGCGGGTGCAGGAGGGCAGCCCATATCTCTACTATGTCTGCGAGGCCAATCCGTTCACCCATGCGGTCGAGCTGATCCGCTTCGCGCTGTACGGACAGATCAACTGGATCTCGCTGGCGGTGGTCGCGACCTGCACAATCGTCTTCATGATCGGCGCGATTCTGGCCTATGATCCCTCGCGCGGGCTGGCGCGACGGGGCCCTGCGGGAGGCGAAGGATGACGGTTCGGGTTCTGGCCATGGCCGCTCTGATGCTCGCAGCCGCGGGCACGGCGGCACGCGCGGCCGATCCGCGCTATCCGGATTGGCCCTGCACGCAGGCAAAAGTGCCGGAAATTTCGCTCGCGGCCGTTTGGGCTGGCCCCTCGCTCGACGACGTGCAGAACAAGTGGAAGGACGACGCCAAGGTCAGCGCGCTGGTCGCCAAACTGTCGGCACGCAAGACACCGCTGGAAGAGGCCGAGAAGTTGGTGAAGGAGTTTTTGGCGGGCTCCGCGGCCGACAAGACCGCGAATGCGAAACTGCTGTTCGCAGGCCTGTTCGACACGCTCAACGCTCAGCGCTCGCAGGTCATGAGCGGGTTGGAACGCGTCAGCCGCAAGCAGCGCGAAGCCGCCGACAAGATCCGCGAGGAGAGTGTCCAGCTCCAGGCGCTCCAGGGCGCCACGCCGCGCGACGAGGCTAAGGTCGAGGCGCTCAGCAACGAGCTGATCTGGAAGACCCGCATTTTCGAGGACCGCCACAAGGTCGTGCGGTTCGTTTGCGAGGTTCCCACCACCATCGACCAGCGGCTGTTTGCGCTCGGACGCGTGATCCAGCAGGAAATGGAATAGCGTCAGCCTCATTGACCGCTTGCGGCAGGTTCCCGCGCCTCCATTGCGATCATTAACCTGTGCTATATGCCGGAACCAAATCGGTCTAGGATGTCTTGTCGACGGGTAATCCAAGGCATCGGGAGGCCTCGATGGGAACCACAAAATTCATCCTCGCAGGCGCTGCGGCCATCAGCATGCTCGCAAGCAGCGCATTCGCTGACGATCTGACCGGAATGGTCACGCGGATAGATCGGCTCAACAGCACGATTTCGATCCAGCAGACGCAGAAGGGCACAGTCGGCGGCAGCGCAGGCGGCGCAGGCGCGCTCCAGGAGTACAAGGCCAAGGATGCCGCGATGCTCGACGCCGTCCACGCCGGCGACCGAGTGAGCTACTCTGCGACCGACAATAACGGCACGGGTACGCTGACGAAGTTGCAGAAGCAGTAGGCCGGGATCTTTGCGGCATCCTTCGAGACGCCCGCCTACGGCGGGCTCCTCAGGATGAGGTCTGGTTTCGTGGCGAGATGTCAGACCCTCATGGTGAGGAGACCGCGAAGCGGTCGTCCCGAACCACGAGGCCGTCGAGGACACAGCTCGGCTCAATTCTTCACTGCTCCGGCCGCGGCTCGGGCTGCGCCTCCTCAGTCGGAAGCTTTGCACGCTCCCAGCCGTCGGTGCCATCGGGATACCAGGCGACGCTGGAGTAGCCATACGCGAGCGCGCGCTTGGCGGCGTTCCAGGACATCCAGCAATCGGCCAGGCAATAGATCACGAGCAGCGCGGTCTTGTCGCCGTGTGATGCACGCGCGAGGCCGCGCTGGAAATAGTCGTCCATGGCGGGCGGCAGCGTGCCGTAGCCGGTATCCGGCAGCCAGATGCTGCCCGGAATGTTTTTGCGCGGCGCCTCGCGCCAGACGGTCCCCGCTGGAAGGTTCTTCGGCTTCGGCGCGCGCGGCAGCACGTCGATGAAGGCGCCGCTCTTCGCGTGCCAGATCGCCTCGGCTTCTGACGTCGACAGCACGCGCGCGCCGCCGAGCGTCGCCGGCACGGGCGCGCGGTAGTTGTCGGTGCGATAGCCCTCGGGCTCGAACGGCTCCTGCTGCTGCGCAACGACCGGCGCCATCAGCACGGCGGCGACCAGCGCAGCGACAACGCGCCGCCTCATGTCATGGTGCCTTCTTGGCCGTCTCCGCGCCGAGCGGCCGATCGCTCTCGTCCAGCAGCGGCACGCCGAAATCGAGCAGGATCTTGTTGATCTCGCCCTGGTTCTCCTGGATCAGCTTGTTGAGCTGCCGCTTCCAGTTCTGGTCGGCGCCACGCACGCCCATGCCGATGCGATAGACCAGTTTTGGCCCGGTGGTCTCCTTCACCAGCGGCGTGACATGAAGCGACCCCGCCTTCTTTGCGTAGAATCCTGCCATCGGTCCCCACAGCACGCCGGCGTCGATCTTGCCCGCCGTGAGATCATCGATCATTGCCTGCGCCGAATTGTCGTAGCGCGTGTCGATCATCAGCGGATAGGGCTTTGCATCACCCATCAGTCCCGCGATGGCCATGTTGGTGGCAGGCGGCGTACCGGCGACGATGCCGACATGCTTGCCCTTCAGCCTGGCATCCTCGAGCGTGTCGACCTCCTCCAGCCCGCCGCCTGCTTTCGCGACCAGCGCATAGCTCGTGCGGTAATAGGGATTGGTGCCTTGCACGAGGTCATCGCCTTGGGGGAAGCCCATGATGACGTCGCAGCGATGCGAGCCGAGCGTCATGCGCACGAAGCCGGTGGCTTGCGGAAAAAAGACATAGTCGAGCTTCTTCTGGAGCTTGTCCGCAAACAGCTCGGCAAGCTTGTTCTCGAACCCCTCGCCCTTCTCGTTCGAGAACGGCAGATTGCGCGGGTCGGAACAGACGCGCAGCACCTTGGGGTCGACCAGCTCGAACGAGAGGTCACCCGTCTCGTTGGTCTGCGCGATGGCGACGTCGCCGAACGCGCAAGACGCAACCAGGATACTCAGTGAAAACAACCAGCGACGATGTCGTCCGGCCTCCGTCATCGCGCTTCCTCCTACGCTTGTTTGAATGCTAGCCATGCAACGCATGACGCGCCATGTCTTGCCAGAGTTTGTGCTGGCTTTCTTTGTTGCAGTGCAATGCGCGCAACCCTTTGAACTGAGGCGGAAAAGTGTCTCGCATCGCTCTCGTGATCGCAGCCTTGTCCCTGCTGGTGACAGCGACGCTAGCATGCGCCGCAGCGGCCGAATTGCCTGTGAGCGAAGTCGCGCCGGGAATATTCGTACACTCCGGGACCATCGCGCTGATGACCCGCGAGAACGAGGGCGACATCGCCAACGTCGGCTTCATCGTGGGCAAGAATGCGGTGGCCGTGATCGATACCGGCGGTAGCTTTCGCGAGGGCGAGGCGCTATTGGCGGCGGTGCGAGCCCGCACCAGCAAGCCGATCCGCTACGTCATCAATACCCACGGCCATCCCGACCATGTTTTCGGCAATGCGGCCTTCGCCGTCGGAGACACCATTTTCGTCGGTCACAGCAGGCTGCCGCGGGCGCTGGCTGCGCGCGGCCCGTACTATCTCGACAATTTTAGGCGCATCATGGGCGACGAATTGATATCTCCCGTGAAGATCGTGCCGCCCACAATGCTTGTCACGGATACAATGACGCTCGATCTCGGCGCGCGCCGCCTGAGCTTGCGGGCCTGGCCGGCCGGGCACAGCGACAATGATTTGACCGTATTCGATGAGACGACGAAGACGCTGTTCGCTGGCGACCTCGTCTTCCTCCGCCATATTCCGGTGATGGACGGCAGCATTCGCGGCTGGCTCGGCACCCTCGGGGAACTCGATAGCATTCCGGCGCAGCGCGTCGTTCCCGGTCACGGGCCCGTGAGCGAATGGCCTGCGGCGCTGATCGATGAGCGGCGCTATCTGATGGCACTGCTGACGGACGTCCGGGCAGCGAACAAGAAGGGCGAACCGATCCGAACCGCCGCTGACAAGGCCGCCGCCTCGGAACGGCCGCACTGGGAGCTGTTCGACGACTACAACGCTCGCAACGCAACCGCAGCATTTTCGGAAATTGAATGGGAGTAGCGGACGCGCTACGATGTCCGTTACGTTGCTTCGTCCGCAGGACCATGACCATGACGGGATGCACGCGCCGACTGCCTCTGATCGCCCTGCTCCTCGGCATTGCATTCGCCGTGCCGGTGCAGGCTGAAGAAGCTTACGATCCCTGGCCGGGACTGGTGCAGGACATCTTCAGCAACCGTCCGATGAATGACGGCGGCAATGTCATTGGCATCGAGATGCCGTACCGCGCCGAGGACGCGGCCATCGTGCCCGTGACCCTGCGCAGCAAGCTCTCGCCCGGCGATGCCCGCCGCATCCGTTCGATCACGCTGGTGATCGATCGTAACCCCGCGCCGATGGCGGCGAAATTCGAGCTCGGACCGGATGCCAACGTCACTGAAATCTCGACGCGCGTGCGCGTCAACAATTACACCGACGTTCATGCGGTGGCCGAGCTCAGCGATGGCCAGCTCTACGTCTCGAAAGTCTATGTGAAGGCCTCCGGCGGCTGCTCGGCACCAGCGGGAAAGAATGCCGAGGAAGCCCAGAACCGGCTCGGCCAGATGCGCTACCGGCAATTCGCGCGCGAAGAGGCCCCCGCGAGCCGCATGCGGGAGGCGCAGATCATGATCGGCCATCCCAACAATTCCGGGCTGCAGATGGACCAGGTCACGCAGCTCTACATTCCCGCCTTCTTCGTCAACCAGCTCAAGCTGACACAGGACGACAGCCCCGTGCTTTCGATGGAAGGCGGCATCTCGATCTCGGAAGATCCCAATCTGCGCTTCACCTATGTGTCCAACGGCGCCAAGCGTTTTCGCGCGGAAGCCAAGGACACGGATGGTCACGTGTTCCGCAACGAGTGGGATGTGGAGAAGCCGGGGACGTAGCGCGCCACCTTCCCCTTCAAAGTCAAACGCATTGCGGATGGCTGTGCCCTCGCCCCTTGTGGGAGAGGGCAGCACCCCTGGTAGACAAAACTTCGCTTGGGTGAGGGGTTTGCCTCCGCGAGCTACTCTCTTGCGATAGTATTCGCGGAGGCATACCCCCATCCGGCGCTTCGCGCCACCTTCTCCCCCTGTGGGCTTGTTGCGCTATTGGCTTTTGAGGCTGAAGACGTCGAGAGAGAAGGTCTGGGTCGCGACAGGCTCCGGCCAAG
>NZ_JBVVPM010000062.1:0-44444 GCF_055811255.1 Bradyrhizobium sp. MI1.11 | reverse complement strand
CTACGCCAATACTGTCGTGCAACGGGGCACGCCCTGGATCGAAAAAGCCGCCTAGCCTTTAATGGTTGCTACGGCACTGTCACTCCATCACCAACGCCACGCGCCCGATCGCCTTGCGGTCGATCAGCAACCGCATCGCCTTCGCAACCTCCTCCAGCGGCAGGCGGTGCGAGACGTTGGGCCGCAGCTTGCCCTCCTCGGCCCATTGGAGCAGCGCCTTCAGCCTGACCTCACCGAGCGCGGGATTTTTGCGTACCGCTTCGCCCGCTCGCACGCCGAGCACGCTGGCGCCTTTGATCAGCAAGAGATTGGTTTTCGCCGAGCCGATGCCGCCGGTGAAGCCGATCACCAGCAGCCGTGCGCCCCAAGCGATGCAACGCATCGAATTCTCGAACACTTCGCCGCCGACGGGATCGAACACGACGTCGGCACCTCGACCGTCGGTGATACGTTTGACGGCATCACGAAACGGCTCGCGGTCGTAGCGCACGAGATGATCGGCGCCCCGCGCCTTGGCGATCGCAAGCTTTTCGTCGCTGGAGGCCGTCGCAATCACGGTCGCGCCCAGCATCTTGCCGATCTCGACGGCAGCAAGGCCCACGCCCCCGCCGGCGCCGTGCACCAGCAGCACCTCGCCCGGCGCAACCCGGCCGCGGTCGATCAGCGCGTGATAGGCGGTGCCGTGCCCGGCGAGATAGGTCGCGGCTTCCGCATAGTCGAACGTCGATGGCATCGGCGTGAGCTGCGACGGCATCACCACTGCTTCATCGGCGAAGGCGCCGTGCCGCATCTTGACGATGACCTTGTCGCCGACGGCGACGCCGCTCGCCTCTGCGCCGACCTCGGTCACGTCGCCGGCCGCCTCCATTCCCGGCGTAAACGGCAGCTCCGGCTTGAGCTGGTACTCGCCGGCCGCCATCAGCACGTCTGGAAAATTCAACCCAGCCGCACGGATCGCGACGCGCACTTCGCCCGGCTTCAGGGCGCGCGACGGAAACTCTTCAAGCTGCAATTTTTCGGGCGCGCCGAGCGCGCGGCAAACGACAGCCCGCACCATCAGGCCGCGCTCGCCTTGCCGCGCAGCAGTGCCTCGCGGATCAACGGCAGGCGGTCGTTGCCGAAATACATGTCGGTCTTGCCGACGAAGATCGTCGGCGAGCCAAAGCCGCCGCGGGCGACGACTTCTTCGGTGTTGGCCTTGAGCTGATCCTTGATTCCCTGCCCGGAAATGCCCGCGAAGAATTTCTGCTCATCGACGCCGACCTTCCTGCAGATCTCGGCGAGCACTGCGTCCTGCGAGATGTCCTTGTCCTCGCCCCAATAGGCCTCGAACACGGCCGTCGCAAACGGCACCATGTCTTTGCCGAGCCAGATGCAGCCGCGCATCGCTTTGACGCTGTTCACCGGGAATACCGTCGGCGGCATCTTGATCGCCAGGCCGGCCGAGCGCGACCAGTCCGCAAGGTCCTTTTTCATGTAGCGCGCCTTCAGCGGCACCGGTGTCTCACGTTGCGCATAGACACTTGGGTTGACCGTATTGAAGATGCCGCCCACCAGGATCGGCCGCCAGATGATCTCCGCGCCAACCTCCCTGGCCAGCGGCTGGATGTTGTGGAAGGCGAGATAGGTCCAGGGGCTGGAACAGTCGAAGAAGAATTCGATCATGGCGTTTCCGGTCCGACGCCGCCGGTTTCAAGGCGACTTTTGTTGTTCTGTACCTCGACGTTAAGACATGGCAGGAAGGGGCGCAATCACAACTCGCCGAGAGGGCCGCCATGCTGTTTCCAACCACGATCGCCGGCTCCTTGCCGAAGCCGGAATGGCTCGCCGAACCCAACATGCTCTGGGCGCCCTGGAAGTCGCAAGGCGACGAGCTCGTCCGCGCCAAGCGCGATGCGACGATGCTTGCCGTCAAGGTCCAGGAGGATGCCGGGATCGACATCGTCACCGAGGGCGAGCAGGCCCGGCAACATTTCGTCCACGGTTTCCTGGAGAAGATCGAGGGCATCGATTTCGCCCACAAGGTCGAGATGGGCATCCGCAAGGATCGCTACAAGGCGATGGTGCCGCAGGTCGTCGCCCCGCTCCGGCTGAAGAGCCGCGTCCACGCCGACGAGGCGCGCGTCGCCCGCGCGCACACGAGGAAGAAGCTCAAGTTCACCCTGCCCGGCCCGATGACCATCATCGACACCATTGCCGATCGCTACTATGGCGACCGCGTCAAGATGGCCTTTGCGTTCGCCGAGCTCCTGAACGAGGAAGCCAAGGCGCTGCAGGCCGATGGCGTCGATCTCGTGCAGTTCGACGAGCCCGCGTTCAACGTCTACATGGACGAGGTCAACGACTGGGGCATCAAGGCGCTGGAGCGCGCCGCGCAGGGCCTGACCTGCGCCACCGCCGTTCACATCTGCTACGGCTACGGCATCAAGGCCAACACCGACTGGAAGGAAACGCTCGGCGCGCAATGGCGGCAGTACGAGCAGATCTTTCCCGCGATCGACGCCAGCCCGATCCAGCAGGTCGCGATCGAGTGCCGCAACTCGAAAGTGCCGCTCGACCTGCTTGCCCTGCTCAAGACCAAGATCGTGCAGGCCGGCGTGATCGACGTCGCCAGCGACACGGTGGAGACGGCCGATGACGTCGTGCAGGTGATCGACGCGGTGTCGAAATTCGTGCCCAAGAGCAACATCATCGCCACCACCAATTGCGGCATGGCGCCGATGCGGCGCGAGATCGCCGAAGCCAAGCTGATGGCGCTTGGGGCCGGTGCTGCGCTGGCACGCGAGAAGCTGGGTTAAGGCGGTGGTCCGATCCGCTTTCGTTGTTGCGACGCTTGCGGCGATCGCACTGCCGGCGCGCGGTGAGGATCGCTCGGTGCTCCTCACCTGCAAGGCGATGGTGGAGCGAGCATCGAGGGAGGCGAACGCCGCCAACGAAGTCGAACTGATCCGGTGCCGTCAAGTGATCCGCGAATGGGCGCTGCGCGATGCGCGCACGACAGTGGATGAAGACGGCAATCCGCTGCGCTAGCGGCGCGCGGTCGGATGCAGCACAGGCTGATATCCGGAGTTGATCGCGCGGAGTGTGGAAGGCGGCGTCAACAGCATCGGATGATCGAGGGCGCTCGGATACGCGGCGTAGCCCGCGAATGACCACAGCAGCGCTTTGCCCTGCGCGACGAGGAAGCAGTCATCCCCCTGCTGCACCATCGCGCCGTCCGGTAATTCCGCGAGCGGCCTCGGCAGCGCATGCAGCCGTTTCTTGCCGCGCTCGAGTCGTTCCCGATGCAGTACGGCATCCATCGCCTTGGCGCTGATGCCGCTTGCATCATTCCCTGCTTCCCATGCATTGCGAAAGCGCTTCGCATCGTCACGGCGGCAGAAGAAGCAGGGACGGTGGCCTGCGGCAAAGGCGGTGGCCTCGTCCAGGAAGAACAGTTCGGTCCAACTCCGCCGCGCCATCACCGGCCGCCGCCAGCCGCGGAATTCACATAGGCAGGTGATCCAGGCCGGCGACGACCAGCGCTTTTTCAGCAGCGTCTTGGTCGCGGGATCATGGATGATGCCGCGGTTACCGGTGAATAGGCCGCGATGTGGCGTGGCAATGATCTCGCCGGTCGGCGTGACGCGGTTTTGCAGGGGCATGGTCGCTTCTGCCCGTCATTGCGAGGAGCGAAGCGACGAAGCAATCCAGACTATTTCCGCGGACACATTTCTGGATTGCTTCGCTGCGCTCGCAATGACGGTGATACTCACGCCGCCCCGTCGCGAAGCGGCGGGTGGTAGGACAGCGCGGTGTCCCAGGGGAAGAATATCCAGGTGTCCTGCGAGACTTCGGTGATGAAGGTATCGACCAGCGGACGCCCCTTCGGCTTGGCGTAGACGGTGGCGAAATGCGCATCGGGCAGCATCGCGCGCACCAGCTTGCCGGTCTTGCCGGTATCGACGAGGTCGTCGACGATCAGGAGCCCCTTGCCGGTGCCGCCGCCGAGCTTCATCACGTCTTCGGAGATGCCCTTCAGCACTTTGAGGTCGCCCTGTTTGTCGTGGTCGTAGCTGGCGATGCAGACCGTATCGATCACGCGCACGCCGAGCTCGCGGGCCACGATCGCAGCTGGCACAAGCCCGCCCCGGGTGATCGCGATCACCGCATGAAACGGACCAACCTCGTTGAGCCGCCAGGTCAGCGCCCGGCAATCCCGGTGGAACTGGTCCCACGAGACCGGAAAGGGGCGGCCCGCCCGTTCTTGCGGACTTAGTTCCGGTGCTTCACCAGCCATTGTCGTCTCCTTCGTCTGCCGGCAGCTTGGTTGTTAGCGGGTGATATTCAATCCCGCCAGCATTGCCTTCACCGCGGCCATCGCCGCCGCCAACTTGTCCGCATCGCGCGAGCGCACCACCAGATTGGTGTTGGGCTTCTGCTCTTCATCCGTGAAGGGATAGCTGCCGATGATGGTGTCGGGATGTTCGGCGGCAATCGCCCGCAGCGGGCCGCCGATGTCGCCTTCCCGCGCATTGGCGCGGACCGATTCGGAGAGCATGCGCACGCCCGATTTCAGCTTGGGCGAGACAATGTCCATCATCGCCTGCATGATCGAGGGCACGCCCGCCATCACGATGACATTGCCGATCTTGAAGCCGGGGGCGAGGATGGTCGCGCTCTGGATCAACTCGGCACCATCAGGAATCCGGGCCATGCGCAGGCGGGCCTCGTTGAGGTCCTGCTCGCTCCAGCGCTCGCGGAAACGGGCGACCACCTCCGGGTGATGGTCGATGCCGACGCCGAACGCCTTGGCGACGCTGTCGGCGGTGATGTCGTCATGGGTCGGCCCGATGCCACCTGTGGTGAAGACATAGGTGTAGCGATGCCGCAATGCATCCAACGCCGCAATGATGTCGGGCTCGTCGTCGGAGACGACCCGGACCTCCTTCAGGTCGATGCCGATATTGGTCAGGTATTCGGCGATGAAGCCGATGTTCTTGTCCTTAGTCCGGCCGGACAGGATTTCGTCCCCAATGACCAGAATACCCGCCGTGACGATCTCGCTCATACCTCAAGTCCCTCACCTATCGGCGCGACTTTGCCGAGGTAACGCGTTGAAGTCACGCGGTTTTGCTGCCGAAATAAGCAGTCCTCAGCCATTTTTTCAGGCAAGCCGCCGGCCATCCCCGGCAAATGTCCTCTCCCGATGCTTATCGCGCTGGCCCGGCCCTTGCTACCGCATGAAAGTCATGCACTCTAGCCGCATGGCCAGGACGTTGCGGTCTTCACCAAGGCCTGGCGGCCTGTCGAATGGCGCAACGCCTTGCGGAGACAAGTCGGGATCTATGGCAGTCGCGTTTGATGAAATGAACATTCCCGGTGGGGACCTTCGCCCCGCCTATCAGGAGCTGGCGCGCTGGCTCAAGGAGACGCCTCCCGAGGCGCTCGAATATCGGCGCCAGGAGGCCGAGCTCCTCTTCCGCCGCATCGGCATTACCTTCGCGGTCTACGGGGACTCCGAATCCACGGAGCGCCTGATCCCCTTCGACGTGATCCCGCGGATCATGTCCGGCAAGGAATGGTCGCTGCTGGAGAAGGGCCTGAAGCAGCGCGTGCGCGCGCTCAACATGTTCCTGCGCGACATCTATCACGGCCGCGATATCCTGCGCGCCGAGATCGTGCCCGCCGATCTGATCTTCCAGAACCCGGTGTTCCGTCCCGAGATGAATGGCCAGCAGGTGCCGCACGACGTCTACGTGCACATCGCCGGCATCGATATCATCAGGGTCGATGCCGAGGACTTCATCGTGCTGGAGGACAATGCGCGCACGCCTTCGGGCGTGTCCTACATGCTGGAAAACCGCGAGATCATGATGCGGCTGTTTCCGGATCTGTTCGCCCGTCACAGGGTGGCGCCGGTCGAACGCTATCCGGACGAGCTGCTGTCCGCCTTGCGCTCGGTGGCGCCGCAAAGCGCCTCCGGCGAGCCGACCGTCGCGCTCCTCACGCCAGGCGTCTACAACTCGGCCTATTACGAGCACTCCTTCCTCGCCGACAAGCTCGGCATCGAACTCGTCGAGGGCCGCGACCTCATCGTCAAGAACAACGAAGTGTTCATGCGCACGACGGAAGGGGTGAAGCGTGTTGACGTGATCTACCGCCGCGTCGACGACGACTACCTCGACCCCCTCACATTCCGCCCCGACTCGGCGCTCGGCGTGCCCGGGCTGATGTCGGCCTACGCGGCCGGCAACATCACGCTCGCCAACGCCGTCGGCACCGGCATCGCCGACGACAAGGCGATCTACTCCTACATGCCGGAGATCGTGAAATTCTATCTCGGCGAGGAGCCGATTCTGAAGAACGTGCAGACCTGGCGCTGCCGCGAGCCGAAGGATCTCGCCTATGTGCTGGACAATTTGAACGAACTCGTCGTGAAGGAGGTGCACGGCTCCGGCGGCTACGGCATGCTGATCGGACCTGCCGCGACCAAGGCGACGATTGAAGCCTTCCGCGAAAAGCTCAAGCGCGAGCCCGAAGGCTTCATCGCGCAGCCGACGCTGGCGCTCTCGACCTGCCCGACCTGCACGGCATCCGGCCTTGCGCCGCGCCACGTGGACCTGCGACCGTTCGTGCTCACCGGCAGCAAGAGCACCACGATCGTGCCCGGCGGGTTGACACGCGTTGCCCTGAAGGAAGGCTCCCTGGTGGTGAATTCGAGCCAGGGCGGCGGCACCAAAGATACCTGGATCCTGGACGAGTAGAGAGATGCTGTCGCGTACCGCCGAAAACCTCTATTGGCTCGCCCGTTACGTCGAACGGGCCGAGTATCTCGCGCGCACCATCGATGCGACGCTGCGCGTCACCGCGCTTCCCGCCGCCTATATCGGCAAGACCAACGAATGGGACTCGGCGCTTTTGACCGCCGGCGTCGCCGCGAGCTTCTATCAGCAGTATGAAGAAGCCAACGAGCACAACGTCGTCGACTATCTCTCGTTCTCCGCGGACAATCCGTCCTCGATCAGGAACTGCATCGAGGCGGCGCGGCTGAATTCGCGCTCGGTTCGCACAGCGCTGACGAGCGAGATGTGGGACACCATCAACTCGGCCTGGATCGAACTGCAGGAGGTCTGGAGCAGAGGGACCTCCACGCGCGAGGATCTCGCAAAGTTCCTGCGCTTCGTGCAGGAGACCTCGCTGCGTTTCGACGGCTCGGCCTACCGGACCATGTTGCGCAACGACGCGTACTGGTTTTCGCGGATGGGCCTGCATCTCGAACGCGCCGACAACACCGCGCGTATTCTCGACGTGAAATACCATGTGCTGCTGCCCGAGGAGGAGCATGTCGGCGGCCCTCTCGATTTCTACCAGTGGACCTCGATCCTGCGCTCGGTTTCGGCGCTGACGGCCTACCACTGGGTCTATCGCGAGACGCTGAAACCCTGGCTGATCGCGGACCTCCTGATCCTCAACGACACGCTGCCGCGTTCACTGGCGAGCTGCTACGGCAACCTCGTGCGCAATCTCGATCAGATCGGGGTCGCCTATGGCCGCCAGGGCCCGGCCCAGCGCCATGCCCGCGGCATCCGCAACCGGCTGGAACACAGCAATATGAACGACATTTTCCAGCATGGCGTGCATGAATTCATTCAGGAATTCATCTCGGACAATTCCAGGCTGGGCGAAATCATCACGAAGCAGTATTTGATCTGACCTTCTGTCATTCCGGGATGGTCCGTAGGACCAGACCCGGAATCTCGAGATTCCGGGTTCGATGCTGACGCATCGCCCCGGAATGACCATTTAGAAATCACGGTCCACCATGCGCCTGCGAATCCTGCACACCACGACCTATCGCTACGAGCCGCAGGCTACGAGCGTGATCCAGATCCTGCGCATGACGCCGGGCAGCCATGACGGGCAATATGTGGCGGAGTGGCAGATCGACGTGTCGACCGACACCAAGCTCGACACCCACGAGGACGCGTTCGGCAACGTCACCCATGTGCTGTCCTGCGGACCCGTCGGCGACATCAAGATCACCGCCGAGGGCCTGATCGAGACCCACGACACCGGCGGCGTTCTTCGCGGCGCCGACGAGCGCTTTCCGGCCGGCATGTTCTTGCGCGCCACCGACCTCACCGCGGTCAATCCGGCGATGAATGCGGTCGCGCGCCAGCTGCGCAGCGAGGCCGAGAGCGACACGCTCGGCTTCCTGCACACGCTGATGACGCAAATCAGCGATCACATGACGTTCGACGAGGACCCCACCAACAGCGGCACGTCGGCGGCGGAAGCGTTCACGCTCAAGCGCGGCGTCTGCCAGGACTACGCGCACATCTTCATCGCCTGCGCGCGCAGCGGGGGCGTGCCGGCGCGCTTCGTCTCCGGCCACTTCCTGCGCTCCGACGGCACGGTGCATCAGGACGCGGGCCATGCCTGGGCGGAGGCCTATGTCGACGGTCTCGGCTGGGTCGGCTTCGACCCCGCCAACAGCATCTGCGCCACCGACGCCCATGTCCGCGTCGCGATCGGGCTGGATTATCTCGGCGCAGCGCCCGTGCGCGGCACCCGCTATGGCGGCGGCGCGGAGACGCTGTCGGTGGCGGTCAAGGTCGAGCAGGCCGGCCGCGGCGGCCAGTCGCAATCGCAGTCCCAGCGGCAGAGCTGAGCCGCGCCGCGCGCGCCCCTCACCCACAGTCGGTTTCCACCCTGCCGCCCCGCGGCAATCGGGGGTTGGAGCGGCCCTTGAAATTGGCTAGTAATTCCGCGCAAACGCGTTCGGGGACTGGAAATGACCTATTGTTGCGGAATTCTGGTTCGGGACGGTCTGGTGATGATCGCCGACACCCGCACCAATGCGGGCCTCGACAACGTCTCGACCTTCCGCAAGCTCCACATCTTCTCCAAGCCCGGCGACCGCATCATGGCGATCGCCAGCGCCGGCAACCTCGCCGTCAGCCAGTCGGTGCTCTCGACGCTGACCGAGGGCCTCGAAGACCCCAACACGGGTGAGATCGAGACCCTGATGAACGCGCCGACCATGTTCCAGGCCGCCCAGCGCATTGGCCGGGCGATCCGGGCCGTGCACGCGACCGAGGGGCCGGCGCTGAGATCCGAGGACGTGTCGTTCGACGTCTCCTTCCTGTTCGGCGGCCAGATTAGCGGCGCGCGCATGCGCCTGTTCATGGTCTACACCGCCGGCAATTTCATCGAATGCACCACCGACACACCCTATCTGCAGATCGGCGAGCACAAATACGGCAAGCCGGTGCTCGACCGCGCCATGCATTACGACGTCGAGCTCTACGAGGCACTGAAGACCGGGCTGATCTCGATGGATTCGACCATGCGCTCGAATCTCGGCGTCGGCCTGCCGATCGACGTACTGGTCGTGCGCGCCGACGCCTGCGAGGCCGATCTCAACCACCGCATCGAGGCGGGGGAGCCCTATTTCCACGATTTGCGCTCGCGCTGGTCGGCGGCCTTGCGCGCCGCACATCAGAACATTCCGCGGCCGCCCTACAAGAACGAAAAAGAATCCAAAACCTGACAGATCAAGAGAAAAGGCAGGAAACGATGAGTGAAGCGAAAAAGATCGCGGTGGTGACGGGCGCCGGCACTGGAGTCGGGCGCGCGGCGTCACTGGCGCTGATGAACACCGGCTTCACCGTGGTGCTGGTCGGGCGCCGGCCCGACATGCTCGAGGAGACGGCCAAGCTCGGTCCTGCGGGAAAAAGCCTCTGCGTCACCGCCGACATGACCAAGCCGGACTCGATCGCCGCGCTGTTCGACAAGGTGAAGGCCACCTATGGCCGGCTCGACGTGCTCTTCAACAATGCCGGCATGGGCGCACCGCCGGTGAATTTCGAGGATCTCAGCCTCGAGCAGTGGCAGGCGGTAGTGAACACCAACCTCACAGGCCCGTTCCTGTGCACCCAGCACGCCTTCCGCATCATGAAGGACCAGAGCCCGCGCGGCGGCCGCATCATCAACAACGGCTCGATCTCGGCGCATGCGCCGCGGCCGTTCTCGGCGGCCTATACCTCGACCAAGCACGCCATCACCGGCCTCACCAAGGCGTCCAACCTCGACGGCCGCATGTACGACATCGCAGTCGGCCAGGTTGACATCGGCAATGCCGCGACTCCCATGACCGATCGCATGGTCAACGGTCCCGGCGTGCTGCAGCCCGACGGCACGTCGAAGCAGGAGCCGCGCATGGACGCGAAAGCGGTCGGCGATGCCGTCGCCTACATGGCCGGCCTGCCGCTCGATGCCAACGTGCTGACCATGACCGTCATGGCAACCAAGATGCCGTTCGTCGGGCGGGGTTGAACGCCGCTCTCGTGCCCCAGACGCAGCGCGGCATGCAATGACGCGCTGCTGAACCGGGGCCCACGCATCCGCGACCTCGTTCTTGGCGTTCTGGGTCCCGGCTCTGCGGCGCGTCACTTCGTGCCGCACCGCGTCCGGGACACGAGGCCTTCCCCTACTCCAAACTCTCCACCTGCCGCAGGCTCGGAAACAGCTTCATCCACAACAGCGCCACCGCGACCGTGCAGACGCCGCCCAGCACGGCAGCTGGCATGGCGCCGAACAGTGCGGCGGCAACCCCGCTCTCGAACTGGCCGAGCTGGTTCGAGGCGTTGATGAAGAGGAAGTTCACCGCACCGACCCGGCCGCGCATCTCGTCGGGGGTCGCGAGCTGCACAAGCGAGAAGCGGATCACGACGCTGATCGTATCGGCCGCGCCGAGAACGGCGAGCGCGAGCACCGACAGCCACATCCAGGACGACAGTGCGAACACGATCGTTGCGACGCCGAACACGATCACGGCCTGAAACATGCGCAGGCCCACATGCCGCGAAATGGCGTGTCGGGCCAGCACCATGGTCATCAGCAGCGCGCCGACCGCGGGCGCGGCGCGCAGGATCCCGAGCCCCATCGGACCGGTCTGGAGGATATCTCGGGCATAGATCGGCAACAGCGCGGTGACGCCGCCGAACAGCACCGCGAACAGATCGAGCGAGATGGTGCCGAGGATCGCCGGATTGCTGCGGATGAAGCGGACGCCGGCGAAGATATCGTCGGCTCCCGCCATATCCTTGGCGATCGCCTGCGGGCGCGGCCGGATGAAGCCGGTCAGGATCATCCCGAAGATCCAGAACAGCACCATCACCGCGTAGGCGAGATGCGGCGCAACCGCGTAGGCAAAACCGCCGAGCGCCGGCCCTGTAATGGTCGCGACCTGCGCCGCACCGCTGGAGACGGCGGTGGCGCGCTGGAGCGAGCCCTGCGGCGCGATCGCCGGCAGCAGCGCGGCAGTGGTCGGACTTTCGAAGGCTCCGGCAATGCCGAGCACGCAGGTTGCCACGAAAATCTGAAGTTCGCTGACCAAGCCGAGATAGGTGATGACGCCGAGATAGAGCGCGGTCGCGGCTTCCACGAGCTGGCAGAGCTGGACCACGCGCTTGCGCTCGTAGCGGTCGGCGGCATGGCCGGCGACGAACACCAGCAGCGCGGTGGGCAGGAATTGCACGAGGCCGATCATGCCGAGATCGAAGGCCGAGCCCGTGAGATCGTAAATCTGCCAGCCGATCGCGACCGCCGCGATCTGGCTGGAGAAACGCGACAAGCTGCGCGAGAGCAGAAAGAACAGGAAGGCGCGATGGGAGAGGAGCGCGCGGGCGCTGACCGGCGGGTTTCCCGATATTGGCTGGCTTGGCATCGCCTCTTCGGTCACGTTCGGACTATCCGGCTCCTGATGGCGACGTGCTCCGGGTGGCTGACGCGGACCTGCTTGTCAACAGCGGGACGCTCCGACAGTTTCCCGGCATTGCGTTTGCAACGCAGGGGTGACCATAATCATCGGGGGTTTGGGGACATCATGCTGCGGCTGCAATCGGCACTCGGCATTTTCGCATTGCTGTTGATCGCCTTGGTCCTGAGCGAGAATCGCCGCGCGGCCTCGCTGCGCCAGGCGGCGATCGGCCTCGTCGCCACCTTCGTCACCGCGATCGTTCTCCTGAAGGTGCCCGTCGTCGCGCGCGCCTTCGGTACCATCAACGACGCCGTGGGCGCGATCTCGGCGGCCTCGCGCGCCGGCTCCTCCTTCGTGTTCGGCTATGTCGGCGGCGGTCCCCTGCCCTTTGACCTGAAAGCACCGGGGGCCGATTTCGTCCTGGCATTCCAGGCGCTGCCAATCGTGCTGGTCATGAGCGTGCTGACGACGCTCTTGTTCTATTGGCGCGTGCTGCCGCCGGTGGTGCGCGGCATGGCCTGGCTGCTCGAGCGGACGCTCGGCGTCGGCGGCGCGGTCGGGCTCTCGACCGCCGCCAACATCTTTCTCGGCATGGTCGAGGCGCCGCTGTTCGTGCGACCTTATCTCGCGCAGATGACCCGCAGCGAGTTATTCCTTGTAATGACCGGCGGCATGGCCGGCATCGCCGGCACGGTGCTGGTGCTGTATGCGACGCTCCTTGCTCCCCTCATTCCCGATGCAGCCGCGCATTTCGTCATCGCCTCGGTGCTGGGTGCGCCGGCCGCGATCCTGGTCAGCCTGATCATGGTGCCCGAGACATCCGACAAGCGCACCGGCGGCGCACTGGAAGATCCCGACATGGAAGTCTCCGGCACGATGGATGCGATCGTGAAAGGGACCGGCGCGGGGATCGAGCTGCTGATCAACATCGTCGCCATGCTGCTGGTGCTGGTGGCGCTGGTCTACCTCGTCAATGCGATCCTCGGCCTGCTGCCGGATATCGGCGGCGCCGCGATCTCGTTGCAGCGCCTGCTCGGCCTCGTGATGGCGCCGGTGTGCTGGCTGATGGGATTGCCGTGGGACCAGGCGATCACCGCCGGCAGCCTGATGGGCACGAAAACCGTGCTGAACGAGCTGATCGCCTATGTCGACTTCTCGAAGCTGCCGCCCGGCACGCTCGATCCGCGCTCGCGCCTGATCATGCTGTATGCGATGTGCGGCTTCGCCAATTTCGCCAGCCTCGGCATCATGATCGGCGGTCTCGGCGTGATGGCGCCGGAACGGCGCGAGGAAATCAACGCGCTCGGGCTGAAGTCGATCGTGTCGGGGACGCTGACGACGTGTCTGATGGGGGCGGTGGTGGGCGTGCTGACGTAGTAACGATCTCGTAGTCCGGATGGAGCGCAGCGCAATCCGGGAAAGCCTATCGGTCGCAAGCAGCGGCCCCGGATTTCGCTTCGCTCCATCCGGGCTACAAGAGATATCCGATTCACATCGGCATGCTCTAAACCAAAGCCGCAGCCACGGTGCGAAATGCCATCACCGCGCGATCAATATCCGCATCATCGATATGGCGATGGGTCACACAACGCAAGCGATGCTTGCCCCAAGGCCTCGCCCTCAGGCCCGCCCTTTCGAGAGCCCCCGACCAGACGGCGCTGTCGCGTCCGGAGAGAGAGACATCAACCTGCACGATATTCGTCTGCGGGATTGTCGCGCTGATCTTTGGATGCATCCCGTTCAACGCATCACTCAGGGTTCGCGCACGCCGGTGATCCTCCGCCAGACGTGCCCCCATGACTTCAACCGCCTCCAGGCCGGCCGCGGCCAGGACGCCGATCTGGCGCTGCGTGCCTCCCAGCATGCGGCGAAACCTGCGACTGCTGTCGATCACCGCGCGCGGCCCGGCGAGCACGGCACCGGCGGGTGCGCTCAGGCCCTTCGACAGACACAGAGACACCGTGTCGCAATGTCTCGCAATTTCGGCCGGCGCCGTTTCAAGGGCGACGGCGGCGTTGAACAGCCGCGCGCCGTCGAGATGCACCGGCACACCGCGGGCCGAGGCCATGGCGTGCACGGCCTGCATATGATCCAGCGGCAATACGGCGCCGCTCGCGTTGTTGTGCGAGGTTTCCATTGCGACAAGAGCGGTCCCGAGCTTGAGCCCTTCGCCGTGCAGGGCGTCCTCCAGCAAATTCAAGTCCATTGCGCCGGCGGTGCCGGCAATTGCGAGATAGAACTGCCCGGTAAATGTCGCCGCCCCTCGTTCCGAGGTGTACATATGGGCGTTCGATTCCAGCACGATCTGTTCGCTGCGCTGCGACTGCGCCAGCGTCGCCAGCAGATTGGCCATGGTGCAGCTCGGCACAAACAGCCCGGCGTCCTTGCCCAACGCCGCAGCTGTGACGGCCTCCAGCTCTTGCACCGTGGGGTCACCGTCCAGCCCGTCATCGCCGAGCGGCGCCGAGGCCATGCGGGCATACATCGCCTCGGTCGGCTTAGTGACGGTATCGCTGCGCAGGTCGATGGGTGGCAACCCGGCGCCCGCCGGACTCGTGTCGTGTTGATGTGCCATTGCGAGACCTCTAGAGCGCTTGTCGCGTCATTCGTAGACTGCCGGGTCGCCGGAATCGGTCGGGTTCGCCAGCGCCCGCTTGAGGGCGGCGCTCATCGGAAATTTCAGGTTGAGGCCATGCGGCGGGATCGGTGAATTGAAATATTTGTCGTAGAGCGCCGCAACCTGTCCGCTCTTCATCAGGTCGATCACGGCATCGTCGACCATCTTCTTGAAAGCAGGATCATCCTTGGGTTGGACGATACCATAGGGCGCCGTCTCGAGACTCTTGCTACCGATCAGGAATTCATCGGGCGTTCTGGACGAGGCCACCGTGGCAAAGGCAAGACCGTCATCGTTGGCGGTGCCGGCCACCCGGCCCGTCGACACCAACAAGAAGGTCTCGGCGGTGTCCTTGGCCGGCACCACCGTGATGCCGAGATTGTCCTTGGCATTGATCAGCGTAATCACCTTGAAAGTCTGGCCGCCGGCTTGGGCGGCAATGGCCTTGCCGCGAAACGAAGCGGGGTCGTTGACATCGACGCCGCCATCCTTGCGCGCGACGAGGACGACCTGCGCAACGAAGGTGGTGGGAGCAAAGGCAACGAGTTTATGCCGCTCGACATTGTTGGTCGTGTTGCCGCATTCGAGATCGATCGTGCCATTGGCGAGCAGCTGAATACGTGTCGCCGAGGTTATGGGGTTATAGCGAATCTCGAGCTTGGGGAGCTTGAGGGCCGTCTTGATCGCCTGCACCACCTGTTCACAGATTTCCACGGTGTAACCGATCGGCTTCTGGTTACCGTCGAGATAGGCGAAGGGCACCGAGGTCTCGGGGTACCCCAATGTGATCGAGCCGCTCTCACGGATCTTGTCGAGCCTGCTCGCACCCTGGGCCATGGACTCGCTGGAAAGAAGAACACCAGCGACGGTCGCCGCGGCCAGTGCCTTGATCATTGTCGCTTTCATATGTCCCCTCTTGTCGCGAATGTCCGTGACGCCGTCCACGGCGGGTGAGCAACCACAGGACAGCTCCGTGCGAACGGCTTCATGCTCTGGACTATCGTCGAAAAGCCCGATCTGATGAAATTCCAGTTTCATACTCTCCTATACGGATCTGATATGGCCACCAGACGCATGGGCCTGAAGCATGTGGAGGCTTTTCGGGCGGTCTTCGTGACGGGATCGATGACGCAGGCGGCTCAGCGCATGCATACCTCGCAACCCCAGATCAGCCGCCTGATCGGACAGCTGGAAGCGATCACACAATTCCCGCTGTTCGACCGCAGTGGCGGCCGCCTCCGCCCGACGGTGGACGGATCGCGCTTTTTCCAGGAGGTCGAGAAGACTTTCATCGGCCTGGCGGGACTGGAGGCCAGCGCAGCCAGCATCCGCTCGTTCGGTATGGGTCGGTTAAGCGTTGCGGCGATGCCGCGCCTGGCCGGCGGCCTGCTGACGCGCATCGCGGCACGCTTCAAGGTGGACTATCCGCATGTGATGATCTCGATCCGATCCGGCACCGCGAGCGCCGTGCACGACTGGGTCAGTTCCGGGCTTTGCGACACCGGGCTCGCAATGCTCTACGGCGAGGTTGCGGGGGTGCATGTCGAGCCGGTGCTCAAGACCCGTTGCGTCGCGATCATGCCGAAGGCGCATCGTCTTGCGCAGAAGAAGACGTTGCGTCCTGCCGATTTCGCCGACGAGGCGTTCATTTCCTTCGCCACGGGGAGCCCACTCTACGATCGCATCGATACGATCTTCGCGCAGGCGGGCGTCGCGCGCCGCATTGTTGCGGAGACCGATCTGGGCGCATCGGTCTGTGCCCTGGTCGCGGCGGGCCTCGGCATCAGCATTATCAACCCGATTGCCGCGCATGACGAAAGCTCTGGCGCGGCTCTGGTCACGCGCCCCTTCAACCCGGCTGTCCCCGTTACGATCGCATTGCTCTATCCGCCTTATGCCGCGCGCGCCCGGTTGATTGATGCCTTCAGCGAATACGCTCGCAAGCTCATGAGCGCGGAATTGGGCTATCTCGAGCGGTAGTGGGTCGATCCGGCGTGAAGCTTGTGTGAGGCTGGTGCCGTCGCAGCTCCGATAGAGCGCAGCGCAATCCGGACAATCCTTCCATGTTAATCTCTTCAGGAGATTCGGGTGGAATTGATTCATGAGCAACAGCGCAGGCCAGCGGGCATTTCAAAATGCCCGGCTTCAGAAACGGCAAAAAGCCGAGGTGACGCCGTTGCTCGCGCGCGCCCTCCAGCTGCACAAAGCGGGACTTCTCCGCGAGGCCAAGGCGGCCTATCGCGAACTCCTGGAGCTCGCGCCCAACCAATTCATCGCGCTTCATTTGCTGGGCGTCTTGGAGACTGAAGCCAAAAACTATCAGCAAGCGCAAGCTCTGCTGAGCCGAGCGGTTGCCGTGGATCCGCGATCTGCCGAAGCTCATATGAGCCTGGGCGTCGCGCTCAACGGGCTAAAACGTCACAATGAGGCCCGCGAGAGCTATCGAAAGGCCCTCGCCTTGCGACCCAACTACGCCTTAGCCCTGTCCAATCTCGGTAACGCGAGCGCTGCCCTTGAACTTTACCAGGAAGCGCTCGAGAGCTACGACGAGGCGCTCGCAATCGACGGAAAACTTTCCGAAGCCCATAACGGTCGCGGTTGGGCGCTCTGCCGTCTGCGCGCCTATGACGAGGCTATCGCAAGCTTAAACCGCGCGCTATCGATCAAGCCTGACTATGCCTCGGCGCTGTCGACCCGCGCCGTCGCATTGCGGGAACTTCAGCGATTTGACGAAGCCATGGCGGATTGCAATCGAGCCATCGCCCTGGCACCCGACGATGCGAATGGGTGGCTCCGGCGGGCCAGTATCTTGCTCCTGACCCGGCAAGTTGCCGAAGCGTTGTCCGATTGCGAGAAGGCTCTCGCGACCGATCCCGGCTTCTCTCAGGCCCACAGCCTGCTCGGCCAATGTCTCGCGGCACTTGGCCGGGTCGACGAAGCTCTCGCCAGTTTCGACAGAGCTCTCGACATCGAGCCTGATCAGAGCACGATCTCCAGCAAGATATTCACCCTCGATTTTGTGGCCGACGCCAGCGTTGCGCAGCATCAGCAAGCGCGACATGTATGGTGGGAGCAGATCGGTGCGAAGATCGCCTCAGCAGCGGCGGGACCGCATGATAACAGCCGCGATCCGGATCGCCGTCTGGTGCTGGGTTATGTCTCGTCGGATTTTCACGCACATTCGGCGGCGTTCGTTTTCAAGCCGGTCTTGCAGCACCATGATCGGGCACAGTTCGAGATCGTGTGCTACGCGTGTTCAGCGAAAGCGGATGCGACGACCCGCGAATTTCAGGGGATCGCCGATCGCTGGCGCGACGCCTCGCAATGGTCCGACGATCGTCTCGCCGCTCAGATCCGCGCCGATGGCGTCGATATCCTGATCGATCTGTCCGGCCATACCAGCGGAAACCGCCTCGGTGTGTTTGCGCGCAAGCCCGCACCTGTTCAGGCGCATGGCTGGGGCCACGGTACCGGCACCGGGCTGCCGACGATCGATTATCTATTCTCAGACCCGGTCGCGATTCCTGTCGCGGTTCGGCATCTGTTTGCGGAGACCATCGTTGACCTGCCGTGCTTTGTGACGTTAGCGCCGCTGCCGGCGGGGATTGCGCGGGCGCCGACGCCGGCGATTGCGAACGGCTTCGTCACGTTCGGTGTCTTCAACCGCATCAGCAAGATTTCGAACGAGGCAGTGGAAGTCTGGTCCAGGATTCTCGAGCGGGTGCCGGGTTCGCGACTGCTGATCAAGGATACCGCGCTGGACGCTCAGCTGGTCCGCGACAACCTGCTGGCGCGGTTTGCCGCTTGCCGATTGCCGGCCGAACGCGTCGATCTGCTCGGAGCCACGCCGCGCGACGAACATCTGGCAACGTTCAATCGGGTCGATATTGGTCTCGACCCATTCCCGCAGAATGGCGGCGTCAGCACTTGGGAAGCCTTGCAGATGGGCGTGCCGGTGGTGGCGAAGCTCGGTCATAGCCTGCCGAGCCGTGCTGCCGCCTCCATCCTTGCCGCGCTGGGCCTGCCGGACTGGGCCGCGGATAGCGATGAGGCGTATGTCGAAATCGCAGCGAGCCGTGGGTCGCAGATCAGCGAGCTCGATAAGTTGCGCGGCGAACTGCCCGGACAAATCAAGGCTGCCGCCGCCGGCAACCCCGTCTCATACGCGCAAGCGGTGGACGATGCCTATCGCGCGATGTGGAAACGCTATTGCAACGACGGCGGCTGATCTGCGCGTCGCCTACGCCTTCAACTCCACCGTCCTGAACTCCGCCGGCAGGATCACCTCCAGCAGTTCGACGTCGTCCGAATAGTCGAGGATCATGTGCTTGATCTTCGGCGGCTGGGTCCAGGCGCTGCCTTCTTTCATCAGCGTCTCGCCCTCTCCGTCCATATAGGTCTTCACCCAGCCCTTGAGCACGTAGACCATCTGGAATTCGACGTCGTGGAAGTGCAGCTTCGACACCTCGTCCGGATTGCAGGGGCCTTGCAGGCGGATCACGTGCGCTTGCGCGAGGCCGTGGCTCGCGGCGGCGATGCCGAGATCGCGATACTTCGCGTAGGTGCGCAGACCGTCGGCCTTGAAGTCTTCCTCGCGGTGATGGCTGATCGCGATGCGCTGCTTGGGCCGCGCGGTTTTCTTGACGGATGACTTGGCCGTTGTCGTGGGGGCTTTTGCCTTCACCGCCTTGCGCGCCGTGGATCGTGCTGCGGGTTTGGCCCCGCTTTGCTTCTTCACCGCCGCCTGCGATGCGCTACGCGATTTTGCTTTCTTGGCCATGAGCGGCCTCCCCTGTTGTTATGGGGAGAGGCTAGCACAGAATGCGAAATCGTAGGGTGGGTTAGCGTCAGCGTAACCCACCACTTCGTTCCGCAACCGTTGAAGCATGGTGGGTTACGCTGACGCTAACCCACCCTACAGCTCCGACTTCAATGCAGCCGGAACACGCCGTCCACCGCGCGCAGCTCGGCCGGCTTGATCAGCTTGGAATGCGCTACCGTGACCGAGAATAGCGGCCCGTCGAGCTTCTTCTGCCAGAACGCCAGGAAATCCGTCAGCGCGGGAAATTTCGGAAACATGTCGTAGTTCTGCCAGACATAGGTCTGGAGCAGCGAGCGATGATCCGGCATCCGGTAGAGAATTTCGGCCGTCGTCAGCCCGTAACCCAGCACCTGTTTCCGGAAGTCGTCGGAAACAACCCCAACTCGCGAGACCATGCCAACCTCCTTTGCAGGAGCGCATATTCAAGGGATGGCTTTCCGGTACGCGCCCTACGAGCCACCCGGCGGAGATGCGCTCACATGAGTGAAATGTGACGCAAACTGACAATCCATCTCAAGCCCAAAAGTTTAACAAGCTGTTGAAATTCAATGCGTTAGCAGCAGATGTGGCTCCGTGCTAATACGGGCGCCGAGCACGATTAACGATGGAAAGAGATTTTGGCAGGCGGCGCTTCCGAGTGCTATTTTTCTGCTACAAGCCCTTGCTCCCGCCAAAATCCTGCCTTATCTCAGCTGTGCCTGTGCTAGCACTCGCGGGCGCAGACTGCTAACAACCCAAAATTCCCAACTCGTGCAAAAGCTTAGGAGAACTGCATGAAATTCCGTCCGCTTCACGACCGCGTCGTGGTCAAGCGCATCGACGCAGAAGAGAAGACCGCTGGCGGCATCATCATTCCCGACACGGCCAAGGAAAAGCCCTCGCAGGGCGAGATCGTCGCCGTGGGCCCGGGTGGCCGCGACGAAGCAGGCAAGCTGATCCCGATCGACCTGAAGGTCGGCGACCGCGTGCTGTTCGGCAAGTGGTCCGGCACTGAGGTCAAGATCGACAACATCGATCTGCTGATCATGAAGGAAAGCGACATCATGGGCGTCCTCGACGTCCCCGCTTCCAAGAAGAAGGCGGCCTAAGAGCCCCTCTCTTATCCAGCTAAACACCTAAGGAAAAAATCCAGATGGCAGCAAAAGAAGTTAAATTCTCCGTTGATGCGCGCGACAAGATGCTCCGCGGCGTCGACATTCTCGCCAATGCGGTGAAGGTCACGCTCGGTCCGAAGGGCCGCAACGTCGTGCTCGACAAGTCGTTCGGCGCTCCCCGCATCACCAAGGACGGCGTCACCGTCGCCAAGGAGATCGAGCTCGAGGACAAGTTCGAGAACATGGGCGCGCAGATGGTGCGCGAAGTCGCTTCGAAGTCCGCTGACGCGGCCGGCGACGGCACCACCACCGCCACTGTGCTGGCCCAGGCGATCGTGCGCGAAGGCGCCAAGTCGGTTGCCGCCGGCATGAACCCGATGGACCTGAAGCGCGGTATCGACCTCGCGGTCGAAGCCGTCGTTGCGGACCTCGTCAAGAACTCCAAGAAGGTTACCTCGAACGACGAGATCGCCCAGGTCGGCACCATCTCGGCCAACGGTGACGCGGAGATCGGCAAGTTCCTCGCCGACGCCATGAAGAAGGTCGGCAACGAGGGTGTCATCACCGTCGAGGAAGCCAAGTCGCTCGAGACCGAGCTCGACGTCGTCGAGGGCATGCAGTTCGACCGCGGCTACATCTCGCCCTACTTCGTCACCAACGCCGACAAGATGCGCGTTGAGATGGACGACGCCTACATCCTCATCAACGAGAAGAAGCTCTCCTCGCTGAACGAGCTGCTGCCGCTGCTCGAGGCCGTGGTGCAGACCGGCAAGCCGCTGGTCATCGTCGCCGAGGACGTCGAAGGCGAAGCGCTTGCGACCCTGGTCGTGAACCGTCTCCGTGGCGGCCTCAAGGTTGCGGCCGTCAAGGCTCCGGGCTTCGGCGATCGCCGCAAGGCCATGCTGCAGGACATCGCGATCCTGACCGGCGGCCAGGCGATCTCGGAAGATCTCGGCATCAAGCTCGAGAACGTCACGCTCAACATGCTCGGTCGCGCCAAGAAGGTGATGATCGACAAGGAGAACACCACGATCGTCAACGGCGCCGGCAAGAAGGCCGACATCGAAGCGCGCGTGGCTCAGATCAAGGCGCAGATCGAGGAAACCACCTCGGACTACGACCGTGAGAAGCTCCAGGAGCGTCTTGCCAAGCTCGCTGGCGGCGTCGCAGTGATCCGCGTCGGCGGCGCGACCGAGGTCGAGGTGAAGGAGCGCAAGGATCGCGTTGATGACGCGATGCATGCGACCCGCGCCGCGGTCGAGGAAGGCATCGTCCCGGGCGGCGGCGTCGCCCTGCTCCGTGCCTCCGAGCAGCTCAAGGGCCTGCGCACCAAGAACGACGACCAGAAGACCGGCGTCGAGATCGTGCGCAAGGCGCTCTCCGCGCCCGCTCGCCAGATCGCGATCAATGCCGGTGAAGACGGCTCCGTGATCGTCGGCAAGGTCCTCGAGAACAAGTCGTACGCCTACGGCTTCGACTCCCAGACCGGCGAATATGTCGACCTCGTCAAGAAGGGCATCATCGACCCGACCAAGGTGGTCCGTACCGCGATCCAGAACGCAGCCTCGGTTGCGGCTCTCTTGATCACCACGGAAGCCATGGTCGCCGAGCTGCCCAAGAAGGGCGGCGCCGGTCCGGCGATGCCCCCGGGCGGCGGCATGGGCGGCATGGATTTCTGATCCAGCCATTCCGGCAAACGACAAAATGCGAACCCCGGCAGCGATGCCGGGGTTTTGTTTTTGGAGGATCGCTTCACGCGCCCCGCGATCATAGTCCCTAGCCTGGAGGGAGCGGAGCGCAATCCGGGGCACCGTATCCGGCGCGAGCAGTCTCCTGGATTACGCTGCGCTCCATCCAGGCTACGAACTCAATTCATGCAGGCGCCGCGCACTGCCCCGGGAATGGCGGAGCGGCCTCACCACACCTTCCCCAGTCGCTCCATGTGCGGCTCGCCCTCTTGGTCGAGCGACCAGAATATCCGCGTCACCTTGCCGACCAGATTGTCCATCGGCACGAATCCGATCGACGACATCACGCGGCTGTCGCTCGAGTTGTCGCGATTGTCGCCGAGCACGAAAAAATGGCCTGGCGGCACGGTGTAGACGTCGGTGTTGTCGTAGTAGCCGTTGTCGACGCAGTCCTGCGTGACGTAGGAGGCGCCGTTCGGCAGCGTCTCGCGCCAGCGCTTGGCCTTCGCAGCGGCGTCCACGCCGCAGCTGGAGCCGGCGAATACCTGCTTCAGAGCGACGCGCTTCACCGGGCGGTCGTTGAGGACGAGCTGGCCCTGCCGCATCTGGATGCGATCACCGGGCAGCCCGACCACGCGCTTGACATAGTCGACCGAGGTGTCCTTTGGCGTCCGGAACACGACGACGTCGCCATACTCGGGCTCGGTGGCCCGAAAACGCCCGGAGATCCATGACGGCGCGAAGGGAAACGAATAACGGCCATAGCCATAGGCATATTTCGCAGCAAAGACGTAGTCGCCGACGACCAGCGTCGGCGTCATCGAGCCGGACGGGATGTTGAATGGCTGGAACAGGAAGATGCGAAACAGGAACGGCGGCGACCACAGCACCGGGATCAGGAGGATCAGGATGACGATCGCCTTCCATTCCCGCACTTTGGCCTGCGGGTGGATGGTTTCCTGAAGAGTGGTCATGCGCCTGCCCTGATCAAGCCCGTGCTCGTTGCGAGACTACGCAACCTTTGCGCGCGCGCAATCCCATAACTTGGTCGCGCCGCCCGCGGATCGCGTTCACGCCCGCAATCAGCCGCGCGCGAGATCGCTGAAGCAGCGGCGGATCCATTCGATGGTGAGCCGCGTCGCCGGATCGCGCTTGAGATGGTTCTGCACCAGCAGCCAGACGTCGCGGCGCCCCGGCAGCAGTGTGGCGCGCAAACGGCGGTCACCGAGCAAGTCCGCGCAGACATGCTCGGGCAACACGCCGGCGGCCTGATGCGCGCGGATCAGGTTACGGATGACCCGAACATTGTCGGTGACGCAGCGCGCGCGGGCTTTCTTCGCGCGCAGGAATTGCATCTCGGGAATGGCACCGAGTTCGTCCGGATAGGCGCACAGCATCGGCTCGCCCTCCGTCGTAACAGGCTCGAAATAATAGAGCTTGACGTCACCGAGCCTGGAGATCGCGAAGTCGCCCTTGTCGGGCTTGCGCAGCCGGATGGCGAGATCGGCTTCCCAGCGCGAGAACTTGACGTTCTCGCTCGAGGTGAGGAATTGCAACGTCAGGCCGGGATTGGTGCGCAGGAAGTCGCTCGCGCGCGGCGATAGAACCTCCTCGGCGACCGTGTTGGTGGAGGCGATACGCAGGCGTCCCACCGGGCCTGCCAGACTCTCGCCGACGCGACCGATCTCGGCGGCATGTGCGGCCATCGCCTCGACATGCGCCAGAACCGCCTCGCAACTCCGCGTCGGCCGGCGCTGGCCGTCCACCGCATCGAACAGCGGTACCCCGAGATCGCGCTGGATGCGTGCGAGTCTGCGGCCGACGGTGGTCTCGTCGATGCGCAGCCGTGCGCTGGCGCCGGCATAGGTGCCCTCGTCCCTGACGGCGGCGATGATGCGCAGATCGTCCCAGTTCATGGCGATGAGCCTAGCAGGCACGGTCGGCTCCTGCAAATTTGCAGCCATATGCTGCAATAGTCCTGCACATTAGCAGGCCGCCACCGCGCTAGTGTCGCACCATCCGATATTCCTTAGGAAGGCCCGACCCGCATGACCGCCCCCAAAACTCTGCTTGAATTGTCCGGCGCCGATCTCACTCCGCCCGGGCTCGGCGATTTCTGCCTCGTGCTGATCGACATCCAGAACGAATATTGCGCCGGCCCGCTTGCCTTGCCGGATGCGGAGCCCGCGATCGCCGCCGCCGCGCGCCTGCTCGCCCGCGCGAGGGCGAGCGGCGCTGCGATCTTCCATATCGCGCACAAGGGACGTGCCGGCAGCCTGTTCGACCGCGAGGCCGCGCGCGGTGCGATCGTCAGGCACCTGGCGCCGCTCGCCAGCGAAGCTGTAATCGAAAAGGCGCTGCCGAACGCTTTTGCCGGCACCGACCTGCAGGTCCGGCTGGCCGCAACCGGACGCACGAACATCGTGCTGGCCGGTTTCATGACCCATATGTGCATCAGCTCGACCGCCCGCGCCGCGCTCGACCTCGGCCTGCGCACGACGATCGCAGCCGATGCCTGTGCGACACGCGATCTTCCCGACGGCCGCGGCGGAGCGCTCTCCGCGAAGACCATTCACGAGGTCGCCCTGGCCGAATTGTCGGACCGGTTTGCGATCATCGCGCAAACCGAGACGTTGACCTGAAGGAGTGTGGGCGATGCTGCAACTCTACTTCTCCCCCATGGCCTGCTCGCTTGCGAGCCGCATCGCGCTGATGGAAGCGGGCCTCGAGGCCCGCTATCATCCGGTCCATCTCCAGACCAAGCAGGTCGTGGACGACGGCAGCGACTTCCTCGGCGTTTCCCCAAAGGGCGCGGTGCCGGTCCTGGTGCTGGAGAATGGCGAGCGGCTGACCGAAAGCGCGGCGGTGCTGCAATACATCGCCGATCTGAAGCCGCAGGTGGGCCTTGCACCCGCGTTCGGCGATCCCGACCGCTATCGGCTCCAGGAATGGCTGAGCTTCATCGGGGCCGAGATCCACAAGGCGTTCCTGTTTCCGACCTTCTGGTACAAGGACGACGCCTCGCTTGCCAAGCCGCGTACAAGGATAGCGCAGAGCTTATCGATCCCTGCCACGCATCTGGCGGACCGCGAATTCCTCGTCGGCAACAGCTTCACCGTGGCAGATGCCCACCTCACCTGGGCTTTGCTGCTGCTCCGTCCCGCAGGCGTCGACATCGCGCAATGGCCATCGTTATCGGCCTATCTCGCGCGCATGCAGGCCCGGCCCACCGTGCGGGATGCGATTGCGACCGAAATGGCGGTGCGCAAGACGATGGCGGCGAGCCCGGCGTGACAGGATGTCACGGCCGCGAAACCTGAGCGTTGTCTCCGGCAGGGCATTGATGTCGGCGCGGCATGCGCTAATCTGGAGGGATATTTTTCGACATTTCCTTGGAAGGCATTCATGCGTGCTCTTTCCAGTTTTTGCCTCGCCAAACTTTGCGTCGCCCTCTTCGCCTGGTGGCTATGCCCCGAGCCTGCATCGGCGGAAACGCGGGTCGCGCTGGTGATCGGCAACGGCGCCTATGCCAGTACGGCGCAGCTTCCCAATCCGGCTCACGATGCCGAAGACGTCGCCGCTTCGCTCAAGCGCAGCGGCTTCGAGGTGCTCCAGGGCATCGACCTGCGCCAGGCCGACATGCAGGACCTCACCATCCGCTTCGCGCGCGCCGCGAGCAAAGCCGACGTCGCCATGTTCTATTACAGCGGCCATGCGATGCAGTACAACGGCGTGAACTATCTGATGCCTGTCGACGCCGTGCTGAGCGACGAAGCCGACCTGAAGCGCTTCGTGCGGGTCGACGATATCGTGAACGACCTGCAGCAGGCCAAGAACCTGCGCATCCTCATCCTGGATTCCTGCCGCGACAATCCGCTGGCCGAAAGCTTGAAACGCTCCGCCGGCCTGACGCGCGGCGCCTCGATCGGTCGAGGCCTGTCGAAAGTCGAAGCACCGCGCGGCACGATCGTGTCGTTCTCAACCCAGTCCGGGCAGACCGCGGCCGATGGCAGCGGCCGCAACAGCCCCTACACGACGGCGTTCCTGAAGCACATCGAGGAGCCGCAGGAGATCGGCGAAGTCTTTCGCGACATCAGCAGCGACGTCTACGATTCCAGTGGCAGGACCCAGCTCCCGGAGCTGTCGCTGTCGATCATCGGCAAGTTCTATCTGAACGGGCCGGTGTCGGTCACGGTGGCCCCGGCCGCGCCGCAAGCCGCACCTCGGCCTGATCCTTGCGCCGCCGCAGAAGCGCACTGGAAGGCCGCGGACGGCATCGGCACGCTCGGTGCTTTCGAGGATCACCTCGCGAGATTTCCGAATTGCATCTTCGCCACGCTCGCCAAAGCTCGGATCGAGGGCCTGAAGCAGAAGGTGGCGCTCGCGCCGGCAACCGGCAACGCCCGTACCGCGAAGGACTTCGACGGCAATTGGGACGTGACGTTGAACTGCCCGCCTACCGGCAAGGCGCAGGGCTTCACCCGGGCTCTGTCTGCCACGGTTGCGAACGGCGTGTTTCACGCTGACGCTCAGAGCCAGGGCGCCGTCAATCGCCTGGAGATCGATGGCCAGATCCCCGCGGACGGCAAGACCACTTTGAGCGCGCGCGGAACGACGGGGGCGAGCACCTATACCCTCAACAATCTCGCGCCCGGCTCGCCCTACGCCTTTACGGTCGATGCGCAGTTCGATCGCACCCGAGGCACCGGCAAGCGCAACGAGGCGCGCGCCTGCGGCCTGGTCTTCGTCAAGCGCTGATCGTGCAAAAAGCGGTGAGGCGCATTGCGCCTCACTCCACCCGCGCCAGCACCGCGAGTTTGCGGATGCCCTTGTTGCGGTAGGCGTCTAGGAACGCGTAATAATCCTTGAAGGACACGCAGCCGTTGGAATCGCCATTCGGCCCGAGCATGAAGGTGTGCGCGAGCAGGCCGTCGCGGCCGTAGATCGCGCTCTCACCGCCAATCGGGGTCAGGCGCAGCGCCGGAACGCCGTGGAACAGCGCTTCGCGCGGCTTCAGGTCGTAGATGTGCGGCGGCGTCACGCCACGCATGCGGATGCGCGAGGAACGGGGATCGTCGAGATTGGAGCCGAGGCCGGAATGTGCCTCGAGCTTGGTGCCGTCAGGCAGATACACCGTCTTCGCGCTGATGTCGTAAACCGCGGTGGAGCGGTCGTAGGGCGCCGAACCGCCGAGCATGGGATTCTGCTCCTTCGGCGCGATGGAAGCGGTCACGCTGGCGTCGGCCGAGGCATAGGCGAGCAGTCCGCCGGAGGGCTCACGCTTGCCCCAGAGCTTTTCCACCATCGACTGACGCGGCCCGGTGATCGACATCACTGCAGCCTTGGCGCGATCGGCGATCGATTTTGGCTTCGCCTCAGGCGCCGGCACGATCTCGGCCGGATCTGCCGAGGCAAGCTGCACCGGCGCGTCGGCGCCGCGCTTGGACTTCGCAGCGTCAGCGATCTTGGCGGGACTTGGCTTCAGGACCTCCGCGACCCTCGCGATCACGCTCGGCTTCGGCGCGTCCTTGGCTTCCGCGATCTTGGCTGCGGGCGCGGCGCTCGCCGCATTCGATGTCACGCCTTGGGTCGCAGCCGCGGCAAAGCGATCGTTGAACATCTCGCGTGAGATCGGCGCTGCCACCTGCAACCGGTCGGGCAAGAGCGCAAAGGCTTCCTTGACGGCCTCACCGGCCTCGCGCAGCGCGACCCTGGGCGCGCGCTTGATCACGGGCTCGTCGTAGCCGCTGCTGCCGACCGTCGGATAGACGCTGGCGGCAAAGATGTTGCTGTAGATGGTCCAGCCGGCGCCAAGCACGACGCAGCCGATCGCGGCGGCGCCAAGCACGTTTTGCGTGGTCATTTTCCGGGAAGGCTTCCGATAAGAAGTGCTCGAGAATCCTTTGGACTTTCGTGCCGCGATGCCTTGCGCAGCGATACTCGTACTCATTCGCCTTGCGTCCAGAACGGTGTCACTCAGTCCCCCTTCGAAGCGCCGCTGGTCACGATCCGGGAACAGCATCTCGCAGAGGGTCGGAGCGTCATTAAGGCCACTTTTAGTTAAATGCGGATTAAGTTCGGGCGGATGTGGGGCAACCCGTTCGGGTCGTCCCATTTTGGGAAAAAGCCCGCAGGACTACGGACTTAGGCGCGTCTGTTAACTATAATTCTTGGCCGGATCGCTGCGGTCGGCGAACGTCTTTGGCCGCCTCTCTAGACGCACCAACCAAGTCGTTTTCGTGGTCTTCAATACCCGGACGTTAGCGGGGAATCATTGCGCGAGGCTGGTGTGCAATAGCCCGCTTCCACCTCTCGTGGCACGCCGCTTACGCATCGCACAGGGCCCTCGCACGGCACGGCGCCCTGACCGAAAGTTGATCGAGCCGGTCTGGCAAAGCCGGTGCCGAGAAAATAGCTGCGATGTCGGCACTTTTCAGCAGCCTCTGCGTGTGATACGGTACCGTATCAACATCGCTTTGAACTGTGCCTGGCACGCAAACGGAGGCTGGCATGAGAGAGTTCGCGCGCGCGGGGTTTTTCGCTCTGGCGGGGTCGCTTCTGTTGACCGGACATGCGATTGCCCAGCCCGCTGCCAATGTTGGCTGCACGGCATCGCCATCCGCTGCCGGTACGCAGACCTGGCGCTGCGATAACGGCATCACCATCGTTGCGGAAAACGGCGCCAGATTTGAACTTAAGGACGCCAACCGCGACGGACATATAGACTCGGTGGAGTTGAGCAGCAAAGCGCTGCTGGTCGAGGTGCCCAGGAAGCCCGGCGGCAATCCCTTCAAGGTGCTGACGCCGCAAGCGATCGCCGCGGTGCGCGGCACGAAATGGGCGGTCGATGTCGCAGAGGCCAAGACCTCCGTCTTCGTGGCTGACGGTCGTGTCGGCGTGAGCCGCAGGAGCGGCGGGCGCGGCGTGGTACTAGGCCGCGGCGAAGGCGTCGACGTGGAAGCGACAGGCCCGTTGACGGTGAAGACATGGGGTCAGCCGCGCGTCGACGCGTTGATGACAAGACTAGGTCAATAGACTAGGCCGATAAGTTCGGGTCACCGTGGCTCGGCCAACAGCATTTGGACGATAGAGAGAATTGCAACACGACCACATGAGTAGCCGACGCGTTCAGATCCTCGTGGCACTCGTCCTCACCGCGCTGTGGGGCGCGAGCATCTATGCCGGCCATGCCAACGGTCATCTGCGCTTTCTCGATCGCCTCGAGGCGACGCTGACGGATTGGCGGACGCAGGTCCGCGGCGTGCGGGTTCCGCCCGATCTCGTCACCATCGTCGCGATCGACGACACCGTCGTGAAGCGCGGCGGCAGCTATCCGCTGCCGCGCGCCGATCTCGCCCGCGTCGTGGACACCATCGTGCAGTTCAAGCCGAAGGTCGTCGCGATCGACCTGCTGCTGGTCGACCGCAGCGCTGCGATCGGCGACGCTACGCTGGCAAATACGCTGGCTACGGGTCCCATCGTCCTTGCCGCCGCAGCGATTTTCCCGTCCGCCAGCGAGACCGTGGAGACCAGCGGCCAAGGCCCCCTCGCCGCCCTGCCGCAGGCCGAGCGCTTCCTGCTGCCTCTGCCGGCGTTCGCCGATCATGCCGAGGTCGGCGTCGTCAACGTTGCGACCGGACAATCGGGCTCGCCGCTCTCGGTGCCGATGCTGTTCCGGACGAGCGACAAGGTCGAGCTGTCCTTTCCGTTGCGGGTCGCGGCGCGCGCGCTCGACAGGTCTCTGACGATCGCGCCGGACCATCTGATGCTCGGCGACCGCGCGGTGCCGACCGATACCGATTTCGCGCTGCCGATCACCTATTACGGCCCGCGCCGGACCATCCGCACCGTCAGCGCACAGAGCATCTTCGACGGCACGTTAAGTCGCGCGGCGATCGAGAACCGGATCGTCGTGATCGGGGCCTCGGTCGCCGGCGGCGGTGATTTCTACCCAACGCCGTTCGATTCCCTGATGCCCGGCGTCGAAGTGGTCTCCACCGCGATCACCCATCTCGTCGCCGGCGACAGCATCGTGCGCGACCGCAAGGTCCACATCGCCGACGCGCTCATCGCGATCCTGTTGCCGATGCTGCTGGTAGGCCTGCTCGCCTGGCGGCGCAGCGCGCTTGGCATCGTCACCGCGGCCGCGGTGATGATCGCCTGGGCCGGCTTCAATCTGTTCGCGTTCACGCACGGCGCCTGGCTGAACGCCGCGACCACGCTCGCCGCAGCAGTGCCGCCGGTTGCGGTCTTTGCCGGCGTGCAATTGTGGGCGGGAGGCCGCCGCACGCAATATTTCGCAGCCAAGAGCCGGTCGCTCGCGCAATTCCAGGCGCCGGCCGTGCAGGAGTGGTTGGCGCGCGATCCGAATTTCCTGTCGACACCCGTCCGGCAGGACGCAGCAATGGTCTTCATCGATCTCTCCAGCTTCACGGCGTTGAGCGAGCGGATTGATCCAAGCGAGCTCCAGGACATTCTAAAGGCGTTTCACGCGCTGATCGAGAAGACCGCGATCGATTGCGGCGGCATGATCAGCGGCTTTCTCGGCGACGGCGCCATGATCCTGTTCGGCCTGCCCGGCGCAATGCCCGACGACGCCGCACGCGCGCTGAAATGCGCGATCGACCTGCACCGCGGCGTTGAACGCTGGATCGCATCGTTGCCGCCCGCGATCAGGAATCAGCTCGGCTTCAAGATCGGCGCGCATTTCGGCCCGATCGTCGCCTCCCGCCTCGGCGAAAGTCATCAGCACATCACGGCGACAGGCGACACCGTCAACGTGGCGAGCCGGTTGATGGAGGTCGCCGCCCAGAACGGCGCGCGGCTCGCGCTCAGCGATACGCTGCTGGATGCGGCCGACTTTCAGGGCGGTCCCGACGGCGTTCTGTCGGGCCCCCTGCTCACGCAGGTCCGCGGCCGCTCCGGCGTCGTGACCGTCTGGTTCTGGCGCGACCAGGACAGGCCGAACCAGGCCGCGACCAAGGCCGAGATGATCGACTGAACCTTCGTCGTCGTTCCGAGGAAGAGCTACCGCGCTTCCGGCGGTGGCGAGCGGTCCAGGACGTCGCCCTTGGCGCCTTCGAGCAGATCCATGCTGTAAGTCTCGATCACGAGCGGGCCGCGCTTGCGCTGCAATTGCGCGACCTGCGTCACCTTCCCAAAGAGGTCGTGGACGGCGGGATGGCCGTCAGAGCGCAGCTCGTCGACATAGATCAGCTTGCCCGCAAGCAGCTTTGGATCCGGCTCGGGCATGTTGGCCCAGCGGATGCGCTGGTTCTGCTGCGCCACGCAGCTGCCGCGCGGCAGATAGAAGGCGAGCCAGCCTGTCGTGCCGTAGTCCGGCGCAAGCACGCAGGTCGCGCCATTGCGGACGCGCACCGCTTCGATTTCGGCAGCGAGCTCGCGCCAGCCGACGCCGACGCTGCGCACGGTCGCATCGCGGCGATAGCCGGACAGCCAGCCAGTATTGGCCTGCACGATCAGCGCGGCAAACATCACGATGCCGGTGGGTGCGGCCCAGCGCAGGCAGAAATCCGCGAGGCGCCGCTGGCGCGGCTTCCACTGCACGAGATTGGCGGCGGCGGCCGCGGCGACGACGAAAGGCGGATAGACCGGCGCGAACCAGTTGGCCTCGACGCGGGCATGCAGCGAATGCCAGACGAAATAGGCGACGATGGTCCAGAACATCGTCTCGATCAGCACGCGCGAGGCCAGCGCGCCGGCCCGGCGCCAGGTCAGCGCGTGCAGCCCCATCGCGCCGAGGATGAACACCAGCGGGGTTGCGAACGCGATCTGGGTCGGGATCAGTTCGGCAATGAAGACCGGACGAAAATCCTCGATCCTGGCGCGCCCGAGCTGCTTGGCGAACGAGACCCATTGATGATCGGCATTCCAGAGGATCACCGGCGAGAACAGCGCGAGCGCAACGAAACCGCCGAGATACGGCCAGGGCGAGAGAAACCAGTGCCGCAGTTTCGGCACGGCCGCGATCCAGATCAGGATCGCCAGCCCGAAGAACATAGCGGTGTATTTCGACAGGAGCGCCGCGCCGACGGCTGCGCCGACCGCGAGCCACCAGACGCCGCGGCCGCTCTCCAGCACCTTGGCGAGAAAGAACAGCACGAAGCTGGAGGCAACCAGAAGCGGCGCATCGGGCGTGACGATCAGCGTGCCGACCGAGGCCAGCAGCGTCACGTTGAGCAGGATGGCGCTGGTCGCCGCTACCCGCGCACCGCCGAACAGGATCGCAGCGGAGCGATAGATCGCGTAACTCATCGGCAGCGCGAGCAGGATCGAGACCAGGCGGACGCCGAGTTCGGTGTCGCCGGCGATGAGGGTGCCGGCGCGGATGACGTAGGCAACCATCGGCGGGTGGTCGTAATATCCCCCGGCGAGGTTCTGCGACCACATCCAGTAATAGGCTTCGTCGAAGGTGATCGGCGTGACGGCGGCCGCGACGAGCCGCAAGCCGACCAGCGCAATGATTACCAACGCCGTATTGCGGACGATCCGCGCGTCAGTCCCGCCCATCGTGAGCTATTTCTTGCGCCAGACGAACAGTCCGGACATCGCGTAGTTCCACACCACGCCCATCAGCGCCCCGGCCGCACCGGCAAGCCACCAGATCGGCTCCTGGTCGTAGACCGAAAAGGCGACGCCGACATTGGCGAGCAGGCCGACGCTGCACACGATGTAGAACGCGATCAGCCCGCGCAGCAGTGCAAAGCCCTTCAGCCGCTGGTCGCGATAGGTGAGGAAGTTGTTGAGAACGAAATTGCTGGTCATCGCGACGATGGCGCCGGAGGCCTGCGCTTCCGCGAACGGCTCCTTGAACAGCTCGAGCGATATGAACAGGGTGGTGAGATGCACCACGAGGCCGATCCCGCCGACCATCGCGAACAGCAGGAAACGTAACGAGACAGCATCGTTGGTGAACTTCGCCAGCACCAGGCCGAGAAAATCCAGCGCGACCATCGAATCGAGCTTGCTTTCGCCGTGCTGGCGCTCGCCGAACGTGTAGGGAATTTCGATGGCGCGCAAGGTGCCGTTGGCGCTGGCGACGAGGTCGAGCAGGATCTTGAAGCCGTGCACGGAAAGTTTCGGCGCCAGCTGCTCGAAGCGGTCGCGGCGAACCATGAAGAAGCCGCTCATGGGATCGGCGATCTCGACCCGCAGCGCTTTCCTGGCGAGTTCCGTTGCCAGCGCGCTGGCGCCGGCGCGCTGCTTGTTGAAGCCTTCGCTCTTGTAGCCCTCGATGTAGCGGCTGCCGACCACGAGTTCGGCCTGCCCGCTCGCGAGCAGCGACAGCATCTTCGGCAGTTGCGTCTCGTCGTGCTGAAGATCGGCGTCGATCACGGCCGCATAGGGCGCGCTGGAAGCCAGGATGCCCTCGATGCAGGCCCCCGACAGGCCGCGGCGGCCAATACGGCGGACACAGCGCACGCGGCTGTCGCGCTGTGCCAGCGCGCGCACGACATCCCAGGTGCCATCAGGCGAATTATCGTCGACGAACACGACCTCCCAGGCGATGCCGGCCAGCACGGCCTCCAGCCGCCGGTACAGCACCGTGACATTGTCGCGCTCGTTGAAGGTCGGGACGACGACCGACAATTCCGGCGCCGGCGAAGCCGCCTGTGGGGTATCGGAGCCCGGTCTGATCGCTTGATTCATGACGGCAGCGTATATCCGCCGCGTCCTGTGCTGCCAAGAACTTGTGCTGCCAAGAACTTGCGCTGGCAAGCCGGGGTTTCTCTGGGGGGCGGCCCAAAAGGGGCCCTAAAATGCCAACGACCCCGGAACGGCGGGCGGCGCGTACATCCGGCGCAGCCTGTGCTATTCCAAGGTCGTTCCAGCGCCGGAGTTTTCGCTCAACGTCGCCGTTAGAAGCTAAATAGGAACGACAAAGCCGCTTTGCAAGGAGCGAAAGAGGCCCTTTTTCATGCCCTTACTGGTTGGGGACTTCCTTGATCACCGGCCCTCGCGGCACGGGCGCGGCAGGGGCCGCCGGCGCCGTAATGGCGGCCGGATCGGCCTTCGCAGGCTTGGGCGGCTTGCCGTACTGGCCGATCGGCCCGAAGACGACGGCGACCGCAAGCACGATCGCCGCGACGATCGCGCCCAAAATGCCCCCCACCGACTCAGACGACATGGAAACCCATTCCTGTTCCAGATGCGCCCAGTGATACCATGGATGAGCGCGCTGCCGGAAGGGCTTGCCGGACGCACGGGTCGATGGGCTATTTCTGCGGCGGCTTGTGCTTGACGAAGGCCGTCACGATGTCCTTCTGCGCCGCCTCCACCGCTCTGTTCGCGGTCGCGAGATGAGCGCCGGCATCGATACCCGGATATTGCGTGGTGAGATAATCGAGCAGTGCCACCCGGTAGTATTGTCGCTCTGACGGACAGGCTCCGGCGACGGAGCGGCCAAAGTCCTGTTCCGACAGGCCCTGATTGCCGTCGCGCGAATATTCCCGCGCCAGGCAATGCCAATAATCGTCGCGGCCCTGCATGGCGAGCTTCTGCGCACCCTTGGCATCGTCATCGTCGGCCATGACTGAAGATATCATGGCAGCAGATGTCATCATGACGAGCGCCGCTCCCACCACCAGCATCCGCATCTTGTTCTCCTTTTTTCGCAGATCCCGTCGCGAGCTTAGACGGGACGTCGCAACTGGCCAATCACAACTGGTTTGATTAGGATGGAGGCCCTCCTCCCGCATCCGAGATCCTCCCGTGGCCAAAGCAAAAACCGCGTCTAAAAAATCCGGCAACATCTACATCGGCATCGGCGGCTGGACCTTCGAACCATGGCGTGGGGTGTTCTATCCGGAGAAGCTCACGCAAGCCAAGGAGCTGTCCTACGCCGCCTCGAAGCTGACCTCGATCGAGATCAACGGCACCTATTACGGCTCGCAGAAACCGGAGAGCTTTCGCAAATGGGCGAGCGAGGTGCCTGATGGCTTCGTGTTCTCGGTCAAGGGGCCGCGATTCGCCACCAACCGGCGCGTGCTGGCCGAGGCCGGCGATTCCATCAAGCGTTTCTATGATTCCGGCGTGCTGGAACTCGGCCATCATCTTGGGCCGGTGCTGTGGCAGTTCGCGCCGACCAAAAAATTCGACGGCGCCGATTTCGGCAAGTTCCTCGAGCTGTTGCCACGCAAGCTCGAGGGACGCGCGCTGCGCCATGTCGTCGAGGTCCGTCACGACAGTTTCTGCACGCCGGATTTCGTCGCGCTGATCCGCGAATTCGAGACGCCTGTCGTGTTCGCCGAGCACGGCAAATATCCGGCGATTGCCGACGTCGCCGGCGATTTCGTCTATGCCCGGCTTCAGAAAGGCAATGACGAGATCAAGACCTGCTATCCGCCGAAGCAACTCGATGCCTGGGCCAGGCGTTTTCAGGACTGGGCCGAGGGAAGCGAACCCGACGACCTGCCGAAGGTCGACAAGTCCAAGCCGAAGAAGGAGCCGCGCGACGTGTTCGCCTATGTCATCCACGAAGGCAAGGTGCGCGCGCCGGCCGGCGCCATGGAACTGATCGCGCGGGTGAGCTGAGGTGTTTCGCTAAAGGTCTGTCATGGCAAAGCTGAAAAAACTTTTCACCATCGGCTATGAGCAGACGCCGCCGAAGGCCGTACTGGACGAGCTGGAGCAATCCGGAGTCAAGCTGGTCGTCGATGTGCGCGCGGTGACGTCGTCGCGCCGGCCCGGCTTTTCCAAGAAGCAGTTGTCCGCGGGCCTCGACGAACGCGGCATCGCCTATGTCCACCTCGCCGCGCTCGGAACGCCGAAGGAAGGCCGCCTCGCCGCCCGCAGCGGGCAATACGATGTGCTGGAGAAGATTTTCTCAAAGCACCTGAAGACGCCGGAGGCCCGGGAGCAGATGGACGAGCTCTCCGCGTTGGTGAAGAAAGCAGGTCCGGTCTGTCTGCTTTGCTATGAACGCGATCACACCCACTGCCATCGCCAGATGATCGCTGAGATCATCGAGGAGCGTAACGGCGTGACGGTGAAGAATTTGGCGGGACGGCAGATCTAACCTCCGCCCGTCATTCCGGGGCGCGCCTCTTGGCGCGAGCCCGGAATCCATCGGGCCGCAGAGTTGGTGGATGAATGGATTCCGGGCTCGCGCCACGCGCGCCCCGGAATGACCATTACCCCTCCCCCGCGAGCCTGAACGTTCCTTCCATCATCTGCACGCAGCACCCGCCGACATGGGCTGAGACGATCTTGCCGTCCTGCTTGCGCACGCGCGTCAGCAGGAGGCTCGGCCGACCCATGTCAAAGCCCTGGCCGACCGTGAGCTTCAATTCGCCATCTCGCGTGGCATCGAGCTCGGCAAACAGCGCGGCGGCTGCAACCGTGGCGCTGCCGGTGGCGGGATCCTCGGTGAGGCCGCTGGCGCCGCGCATGAACATGCGCGCCTGCCGTTCGCACGGCGCCTCCGCCGCGGGCACGTCGCGTGTATAGAACCACACCGAGCGGGCGTCGTCGCGCGGCAAGACCCTGCCGAACGCGGCCGCGTCGGGCCTGGCCCGTTTCAGCGCATCGCGCGAATGCACCTCCGCCACCAGGAACGGCGTTCCGACGCCGACGACCTGCGGCGCGTGGTGATCGATCCTGATGTCATCAGCGGTCAAGGAGATGCAGGCCGCAACGTCAGCGGCGGAAACCTGCGCCAATCGCGACAGCGGCTGCGGCGCGGTGAGTTCGGTGCTGATGACCCTTCCCTGCTCCCGAAAAATATCGACCGGCACCACCCCCGCCTTCTCCTCGAACAAAAGGCGCGGCTTCGGCTCTTTCGCGAGGCTCGCCAGCACGAAGGAGGTGCCGATATTGGGATGGCCGGCGAACGGCATTTCCCTCACCGGTGTGAAGATGCGCACCTCGGCGTCGTTGCCCCTGTCGCGCGGCGGCAGCACGAAGGTGGTCTCCGAATAGTTGAACTCGGTCGCGATCGCCTGCATCTGCTGTGTGGAGAGCCCGCCGGCATCGAGCACCACGGCGAGCTGGTTGCCGCCGAAGGCGCGGTCGGTGAACACGTCGATGGTGATGTAGCGGCGCTGCATCTTTCGCTTCCTCTTCACGCAAGCGCAGCCGCGGTCGGCTGCATCGCCGGCACTCTACAAGCCGGCGACATCGCCCGTCATGCCCAAAATAGAGTGCAATCGGAGCAATCGCGGAAGACGGATCAAAAGCGGCAGAGCGAACGTGGCGATGCTAGCACTTGCGCGCGTTCACTCTGATCGACGATCAGCCCATCGATAAATCGCAGGTTCTTCGCGTAGCTTTGCGCCTTCTCGAACTGCGTGTGCGGCCAGTCGCTGCCCCAGAGCAGTCGATCAAGGCCGTACGCGTTGCGCAGCAGCGGGTAGGCCGTCTTCGCAAAATCTTCGCCGGCCGCGCCGTTGCGATACGGCGCCGAATCTACTCGGCTACCTCCAGCGCGAGATCCCGCGGAGTCCGCCATCAGCGTTCGCAACGCCGGGCTGGCGGACTTCACCGGCCCGGCTTCGTCTCTGCAGCGAGTTAGTACGCGGACGCCGTATTGGGGAGGCAAGGCGGCTGCGTGTAAGGCGCAGAGGCATACGCGCCTGCTGCGGGAGCCCTGACGCAGTCGGTCGCCACGTGAGTTGCGGCGCGGCGCGGCACGCTGTCCCGCGCCGATGCGGCCTGGCTTTGGGTGACAGCAGCGGCGATCAGGGCGGCTGCAACAAGGATCGATCGAGTCATTGGCTTTCTCCGGGTGACAAAGGGAAGCTGAGATTTTCGGCTTCCACCGTGCAAGACCCAAAAGCTACCAAGGATATTTCATCACGCGCCTTCAACGAAACGCGAGCCGCTTCAACGAAACGCGACTCACAAGTGAAGGCGCAGGAGGCGGCCCTCACCCCAGTTGAAACACCGCCACCTTCTGCTCGTAGCCGCGCACCTCGACCTCGCCGAGCGAGACCGCATCGTCGCCGTCGGCGCCCAGCGCGTCGCGGACAGACGCGGAGATCAGGAGCTGCGAGCCGAACTCCTTGTTGAGCGCCTCTAGCCGTGAGGCGAAGTTCACGGTGTCGCCGATCACAGTGTACTCCTTGCGCCGGGGCGAGCCGATATTGCCGGCGACGACCTCGCCGAAATGGATGCCGATGCCGATCTTGAGTGGCCAGCTCGTCTGCGCGTTGATGCGCTCCATCGCGGTCAGCATCTCGCGGCCCGCGGCGACTGCGCGATGCGCGGCGTCGGAGGCCTCGAGCGGCGCACCGAACAGGGCGAGAAAGCCGTCGCCCAGAAACTTGTTCACGATGCCACCCTCGCGGTCGAGAATGTCGACCAGCACGGCGAAGGCGCCGTCGAGCCGGTCGACCACCTCCTGGGGAGTACGCGACTGCGCGCCGGCGGTGAAGCCGCGGAAGTCGACGAACATCACGGCGACTCGGCGGAGGTCGCCGGCGGCACCCGTCCCCTCCGTCATCAGCCGCTCCACAACCTGCGGCGAGACGTGCTGGCCGAACAGGTTGGTCACCCGGTCGCGCGCAGTGGCTGCCGCAATGCTCGCCGCAAATTGCCGCCGCAATCGCGCGCCGACGGCGCCCGCCAGCACGCCGCAAATCAGGATGATGGTGCTGCGGACCGCGTGAAAGTAGATCAGGGGTTCACCGGACTCGCTGACCGAGTTGTAATACAGCGCGACAGCCAGGAGTTCGGCTGCGGCCACAAATCCCGTGAAGGTGGACAGCCAGAAATCAAGCCGCAGCGTCGAAAGAATGATGAAGATGAAATAGGCCAGTGGCAGCACGAACCCGAGCGCCTGGCTCGCGCCCATGCTGTGAATCTGCAGGATCAGGATGATCGTTGGCAGCGACGTTTCGATTGTTGCGCCGATATAGCGCCTTATCACCGGAAGGTCGCGATCGAGCTTGAGGTATCGCCTGATCTGGCTGTGGACCCAGACTTCGAAGAGGACGAAGCCTGCCAAGAGACCGTATTCGCGGACCAGGCCCTCCGTCCCGCGCCAGACCCGGTTCACGATGGCGGGGTCGATCAGATAGGTTGCGGTGAGAAACAGGATCATGACGCAGCCCGTGATGATCAACGCCCTCACCCGCAACAGCTCGGTCCGCAGCACCTCCCGCGTCAGCTCGCGCTCGAAGTCTTCGGACATCACGGCATGCTGCCGGGCCTTCCTGCTCGCAAAGCTGACCATTCCGCCCCCTTGATTCCAGGGGCATCTTGCCTCAATCCAGCGTGCGGCGGAAGCGCGTCACGGCGATGGTCATGGCGAGCAGCATCAGCACCGCCAGCGCCAACGCGTCGAAACGCAAATTTTGCATGCTCGCGCCCTTCAGCATGATGGCGCGGACGATGCGCAAATAATGCGTCAGCGGCAGGCACTCACCGACATATTGCGCCCAGGCCGGCATCCCGGCAAACGGGAACATGAAGCCGGACAGCAAGATGCTCGGCAGGAAGAACATCATCGACATCTGCATCGCCTGGAGCTGGTTCTGCACCAGCGTCGAGATCGTATACCCGATCGCCAGATTGGTCGTGATGAACAGCGTCGAAAGCAGCGCCAGCAGGAACAGATTGCCGAGCACGGGCACGCCGAACAGGCCGACGCCGATGCCGATGATGAGGAACGCCTGCACGAACCCGACCAGCACGTAGGGAATGATCTTGCCGAACATCACCTCGACCGGCCTGATCGGCATCGACAGCAGAGCCTCCATGGTACCGCGCTCGACTTCCCGCGTGACCGAAAGCGCGGTGAAGATCAGCATGGTCATGGTGAGGATGGTACCGACCAAGCCCGGCACGATGTTGAGGCTCGACGCGGCGGCGGGGTTGTAGCGGGCGTGCGCGCGGATCTCGAACGGCATCTCCGGGGGATCTCCGATGTAGAGATCGTGCTTGAGCGCGGTCTGCACGACCATGCCGAGCGAGCCGATCGCCGCGCTCGCCGCCACTGGATCGGTGGCGTCGGCCGCGACCAGCAGCGCCGGCTTATCGCCGCGCCGCACCGCCCGCTCGAAGCCGCGCGGGATCTCGACCCCGAACAGAACCTTGCCGGATTTCAGGAGATTATCGAAATCCTCGACGTCGTGGACTTCATAGAGGAAGCGGAAATAGGCGGTGTTCTCCAGCGCCTTCAGGATCGAGCGTGCGAGATCGGAATCCTCCTGAAGCAGCACCGCGCTCGGCAGATTGTGCGGCGTGGTGTTGATGGCGTAGCCGAACAAGAGCAGCTGCATCACCGGCAGCATCACGATCATCGCAAATGACACACGGTCCCGCTTGAGCTGGATGAACTCCTTGATCAGCATCGCATAGGAGCGCCTCCAGAAGCCGAAGCGCTCCCGGATCGCGTGCTGGGGTTCGTGACGATCGACCGCGCTCATTGGAAATTGTCCTTGGAACGACTCATCAATTCGATGAACACGTCTTCCAGTGACGGCGATGATTTGTGCCAGTGCAGTCCGCTTTTTTCGCGCCACGGCGCGATGCTGGCTTCGAGCGCGGCGACGTCGCGGCCGGAGACGTGCAGCGACGTGCCGAACGGCGCCACCATGTCGATTCCCGGCTTGCCGGTGAGCGCAGCCGTGAGCTCGTTCAGGTCCTCGCCCGTCACGGTGTAGGTCGTCAGCGCGGATTTCGCGATCACCTCGTCCACGGTGCCGTGCACGAGCAGATGGCCATAGGCGATATAAGCGATCTCGTGACAGCGCTCGGCCTCGTCCATGTAGTGGGTCGAGACCAGCACGGTGAGACCGTCGGCCGCGAGTGCATGAATCTCGTTCCAGAAATCGCGCCGCGCTTTTGGATCGACGCCGGCGGTCGGCTCGTCAAGCAGCAGCAGCTTCGGACTGGGCAATGTGCAGGCACCTAGCGCCAGCCGCTGCTTCCAGCCGCCGGAGAGTTCGCCGGCGAGCTGTTCCTCGCGCCCCGAGAGCCCGATCCGCTTGATCATGTCGCGCGCGGCGCCGCGTGCATCGCGAAGGCCGTACAGCCGCGCGACGAATTCGAGGTTTTCGCGGACAGAGAGATCCTGATAGAGGCTGAACCGCTGGGTCATGTAGCCGACCTGGCGCTTGATCTTTTCGGCATCGCGCCTGATGTCGTAGCCGAGGCAGGTGCCCTCGCCGCTGTCGGGCGTGAGCAGGCCGCAGAGGATGCGGATGGTCGTCGTTTTGCCCGAGCCGTTCGGGCCGAGGAAGCCGTAGATCGAACCGCGCTTCACCTGCATCGACAAATCGTGCACGACCTCGCGGCCGCCGAACGACTTGGTCAGGCCCTTGACGTCGATCGCGATGCCATTGCCGCCGTTCATCGCTTGTCCGCCACCGGAGTCTTTGGATTGAGATGGACGTCGATGGGTTGTCCGACACGCAGCGCATCGGGGCGCGATGGCCGCGCCTGGATCAGATAGACGAGCTTGTTGCGCTCCTCGAGGCTGTAGATGACGGGCGGTGTGTATTCGGCCGAAGTTGCGATGAAATAGATCTTCGCGGTGAGATCGGCGGCGCAATTGTCGCATGCGATCCGCACGGTATCGCCGATCGCAAGCTTCGGCAGCTCGGTCTCCGGCACGAAGAAGCGCAGCTTCATGTTGCCGGGCGGCATGATCGAGAGCACCGGCCGCTGCGCCGCCACCATCTCGCCTTCGCGAAAATAGATCTGCTGGATGGTGCCGGCCACGGGCGCAAAGCCCTTGCGCCGCGCCATCCGCGTCTCCGAGGTCGCCACCCGCGCCTCAGCAACGCGCAGGGCGGAGACGGCCGAGTCGAGATTGGCTTGCGTGCCCGAGCCGGTTTTGCTCAGCGAGGCCGCGCGGTCATAGGTCTGCTGCGCATTGGCAAGTGTCGCCTTGTTCTGGTTGAGATCGGCAAGCTGGAGATCGTCGTCGACGGAATAGAGGTGATCGCCGACCTTGACCTCGTCGCCCTCGCGGACGTTGAGCTTGATCACGCGGCCCGCCTCGTCCGGACTGACGAAGATCATGTCGGCCTCGACCCAGCCCTGGAAGCCGGGCTCACGCTTGTCCTTGCACCCGGCAAGCCCGGTCGCGAGGACCAGAACCGCGATCGAACAGAGGCGCGGCAAAAACTGGATCGCGCTTGGCGGCAGCCACGGTCGTCGATCCCTCACCCTGAGGAGCCGCGAAGCGGCGTCTCGAAGGGCGAAGGGCCAAAGCCGGGCCTTCATCCTTCGGGACGCGCATGCCGCGCTCCTCAGGATGAGGTGAGGGATGTTTTGGGACGACCTCATGTCGTGCTCCGTTCGCCAAAAATCAAATCGAGATGGACGCGCAGCATGTCCTGCGCGTCGAGCGGCGCGTGCCGTGCAAACAGGCTCTGCCAGATCACCGCGATCATCGCGGGGGCGACCAGGATCTGCGGGTAATGCGCCAGGTTCTTCTGGCGGATCTCGCCGCGGACGATGCCGAGCTCGATCAGGGAGCGCATGGCGGCGATGCCGCGAGAAACCACCTCGCGGTAGTAGAAATCAGCCACGGAGGGAAACCGCGGCCCCTCGGCCACGATCAGACGCACGAGGTCGCCGCGTCTGGTGCCGATCACCTCCTTCAGGAAGTTGCTGGCAAACGTCTCGACGAGATCGCGCACCGAGCCCGCGGGCGGCGGCAATGCCGTCAACCGCGTCACGACAGGCACGATCACCGTCCGCACCAGCTCCTCGAACATCGATTCCTTGTCCTTGAAGTGCAGGTAGATGGTGCCCTTGGCGACACCCGCGCGCTTGGCGATGTCGTCGAGCCGCGTGGCGGCAAAGCCGCGCGCGATGAATTCCTCCATCGCGGCGTCCACGATCGCCGCACGCCGTTCCGCCGCACGCGTGGCGCGGCTCGACGCGGGCACCGCATCGTTGCCAGCGTGCGCAGAGTCCTTTGCGTTGGCGCGAACTGCGGGCGGCGTGGCGGCTTTGGTGGGCTTTCTGGCCATCTACACGATATGACTGACCGGTCAGTCATAGTCAAGACAACACGGCAGACCCAATCTGACCAACAAATTAGTCTTGACTAATTCATTAGCATGCACTAATCTAACACTCATGATTGAAGCCGCCCCAAATCCCATGACCACCGTGATGCGCGCCCTTGCCGATCCGACCCGCCGCGCCGTGTTCGAGCGCGTGTTCGAGAGCAAGGAGATCAGCGTCGCCGAGCTCACGCGGGGAAGCGGCGTGACGCAAGGCGCGATCTCGCAACATTTGAAGTCCCTCAAGCAGGCCGGCCTCGTCGCCGAGCGTGCCGAGGGCCGCAACGTCTATTACCGTGCCGCGCCGCAAGGCCTCGAACCGCTGGTCTCCTGGATGGACCATTACGGCGTGTTCTGGCGCGAGCGCTTCCAGAACCTGCGTGACCTCTTGAAGGAGATCGATCCGTGAGTGCTGCCGAATTGAAAGCCGAAATAAAGGACATCGTCATCGACGAGGTGCTCCCACACGCGCCGGAGACGATCTGGAAGGCGCTGACCAGCGCCCAACTGATCGCGCGCTGGCTGATGCCGCCGAGCGGTTTCGAGGCTGTCGAAGGCAACACCTTCACCTATCAGACCACGCCGGGCGGCGCCTGGGATGGCGTCATCCATTGCCGCGTCCTTGAAGTCATGCCGAACCGGCGCCTCGTCTACGCCTGGAAGGGCGGGAATGAGCGCAACACCGGCTACGGTGCGCCGCTCGACACTGTCGTGACGTGGTCCCTCACCCCGGTCGAGGCCGGCACGCGGATCCGCCTGGTCCATGCGGGCTTCGTCATACCCAGGAACGAATCCGCCTACACGGGCATGAGCGGCGGCTGGAAGAAGGTCGTCCGCCAGCTCGACGAGATCAGCGGCGAAGACAGGTAAGGAGTTATCGCAATGACCAAACCGTTTACCGGCGGCTGCGCCTGCGGCGCAATCCGCTATTCGATCGCCAGTGAGCCCCTGTTCAGCAATCACTGCCAATGCCGGGACTGCCAGCGCGAAAGCGGCAGCGGCCACGGCTCGTACATGACGTTCGCGCGCGCCGGCGTCACCGTGACGGGCGAAGCGAAGCATTGGGACATGGTTGGCGACAGCGGCCATTTGAAGACGCGCGGTTTCTGCGCCCAGTGCGGCTTGCCTGTTTACCTGACCTTCGCGGCCATGCCCGACATCTTCACCATCCGCGCCGCAAGCCTCGACGAACCCGCCCGCTACGAGCCGCAAGTGGTGACTTATGCCGCGCGCGGACATGCCTGGGATCGCCTCGATCCCGACCTGCCGAAGTTCGCAGGCATGCCGCTGGGGGGATAGCTGCCGCGCAAACGGTGCGCTCCCTCCCCCCGCTTGCGGGGGAGGGTTGGGGAGAGGGTGCCACCGCAACGGGACAATCCCCAAGCGGAGAGAGCCCTCACCCGCGCCTTTGGCGCGACCTCTCCCGCTTGCGAGGGCTTTGCTTAATTGGCCGAGCGGGAGTGAGGCTCGATATGGGGTATTTTTTTGTGCGG
>NZ_JBVVPM010000061.1:0-45383 GCF_055811255.1 Bradyrhizobium sp. MI1.11 | reverse complement strand
CCTTCACGCAACGCCATCGTAGAACTCGCCGCGCTCGCGCGCATGTGTCAATCAGGCGGCCTTCGTCGTATGCGTACTAGCAAGGTCCCGGTCGTGATGATGCTGCGGTAGAACTCAGGCGAGGTGTCCACGTTGTGATTGTAGAAATCGAGGCCGGCGTCGGCGAGCCGTGCGGCGTGCTTTGGCGTGAGCATGCCGAGCATTACGCACGTCTCCATGCCACAATCTTTAACGGCGGCAATCATATCGCAGACCTGATCGAGGTCGCGGTCCTTTGGATTGCGCAAGGAACCGGCCACGCAGAAGCGGGTCGCCCCGGCGGCCTTGGCCCGTTAGGCGGCGGCGACCACGTCAGACCGATCCATCAAGCGAGCCGCCTTCAGTCCAGTGGATACAAACAACACCCACATGCGCAGCTCCGGAAACTACACGCTTGCCCGGTATTGAAGGAGAAATATCGCCGAGTTGCGCGGGCCATCGCGCGCATATCAGGCTAATAGCCGGCCCGCCTTCCAGGATTTGATCGCAGCATCGAGGCACGCGCAACAACGCTGCCCGACGCGCCTCACCCAGGTCACTAGCCGATGCGTACGTAGTTGCGCCCCGTAGGTCCTTTACTGATGCGAGGATTTGGCCGCCCGCAATGTGTACCGGATCGACCGATCCGCTCTAATTCGTCACCTGGCCGATTCCTCGCTGGCGTTGTTATGCGCGTCACATTGCGCACAATAGACGAGCCGATTCTGCGGCGTGCCTTGCCGCTTCGAGAAGCGCAGCGGCCTTTGGTGCGCAGAGTGGTGCCCGCGGGCCCTTGGCGGGCCTGTGGCCGCCTAGGCTCCAGCGCCACTGCGCTCTCGATTACGTGCCGCGGCTCGAGTTGGCATCGATGCGGCCGGATCCGTTAAGACATGGCACGCATCTGCGCAAACAGAATTGCCGCTTCGGACGGCCCCAGCCCGACGATGCCCACGAAGGCTGACGGAGGCATCGGAATGACCTGACGGGTCGGCCTCCAGAGATGCAGGCAATAGCGACTGTTGTTCACATACTGTGACTGAGGAGGATGCAGCTGCATTACGCATTCCTCCTGATGCCAAAACAGATCTTTGGCGAGACACATCTCCTCCCAATTTGGAGATCGCCGTGGCGTCGACACAGAGACATGCTCCCATCCCGGACGAACGAAGCCGATGATCTTGAGCTGGCAGCCACAAGGCCCCTGCACGAAGAAGAGACCGGAAGGACCAGATCCGGGCGCGGTGGCGAACCGGCCATCGCGCACGCGTCCCGCTTCGAGCCTTTCTACAATTTGCTTCCTCACACCTCCTCCCTCTTTTGACCGATAGGGTCGAATCCGGCACCACTCGTGTTGTCCGACTCATACATCGACCGGCCGCCGCGCCGGCATGGGCAATCCCAACTACTGCGGACCATCTGCACCGAACTTAGTTGGAAGACGAACATCGGCTTTCTCCGGATCGTCCAGCGGAGAGTTTCTCCTGCAGTTTATCTTTCGACATCTGATCTTTCCTTGGATTTTCTCGTCATTCGTGCCTTCGTTGCGAACTTGCCTCATGCAGACAATCGGCACAGACATCTACGATGGTTGTCGCGGCAAGCCGGGCCTGCAGGAGCTGCTGCCGCCCCTTCGCCTAAACAAGTCCGCAAGGTATGGCGTTGGGCTAACCGTGCTTGATGCCAGAACCGACTGAAACGCCTCAGAGCAACAATGGCGGCGGAGGCCATTTGGCGCGGCATGATCCGGCGAACCGGCTAGTTTGGCACCAAACAAACGTCATCGGCTTCAGCACATGATGCAAAGCGACGCCAATGTCTCGCCAGTTCGTCAACGAGAGACTTTGCTCTTGCGACGATCTGACGGTGGGCTTTCATCTCAGTCCTTTTCATGTCGAGCGGTTAGCCGGCTTACCGCCTGAGACACCGTCAATGCGTCATCTATGTGGCCGGTCACAATGGATCCACGGCCAGGGAACGCGTGACGAAGTTTCGCAGTTCAGCCCTAGAGTGCCTCGAGCTCCAACACGGAGAGACTTCGCTGGCCGCCAGTCACAGTTCGCTCCGGTAGCGATCAGAACTGCCCGTCAAGCTGGCTTCTTTGCCGCCTCTCCGCGAGGCGAGCCAGCTTGTCATATTCCTCAGCGACCTTGAGGAGCCTGCATCTAGATGTATCGTCCTCGATCGACTCCGCTTTTAGTCGGGTCGTTTCCGCACGGCCTCGCCAATGTTTGGCGTCTGACAATAGATTTTTCTGCTTCATGCAAAAGAGGATGCAATGTTTAGATCAAGAAAATGCGACACGGCCCCTACGTAAGATCCCGTAGGCTGGCTTTCGCAAAAGCACCTCATCTGCCGTCAGCGCTGCCACTCGCTTTGTTAATGTCCGACATGCTACAAGCCGCTGGCAAGAGACGTAAGCGCGGCGAGTAAGCTTTACTGAAATCCCTCGGTTGAGAAGGCCGATTGGAAAGGCCACGCGAACGGAGCATGATGGACGAGATTTGGCTTCACCGGCCGCTGACGCAGAATTCTGCGCGAAATGCGCGGCTCTCGACATAAATGGCTTGAATCGGACGCAGCGTCAGATTGTAGGGTCTTCTTGCGAGCGAGCGTCCACGATCGCCTGCCGATGGCTTGGGAGCGACGACTTACAGACGGGACGCACGTGGCCTGTGCAGCAGACATATACGGTGTGAGGGCACCAGCGCTACCTGTCCGAACTCCAGTCAGCTTGCGTGAGCAATGTCGCGATCCGATTTCAGTTCGAGATCCTGGTCGGGGAAGGGTCGACAGATGACGCGCCCTGGACAAGCAGTCTCACTCGACCGCCTCCGCTTGGAGCAGCACGTTCGCGCGGAACACTCAGAGCCACCAAATCGAACGATGGCCACACTCGATGAGCTTCTCGCAACGATCAGCGACGCTTGCCGTTGTCAGGACGTGCGCGCATTCTCAGGTTCACTATTCGACGATTCCAAGCAGCTCACGAGATCAAATCGCGCACGCTTCCTGCGAAAGGCCGCGACTGCGTTCAAGATCGTATTTGTTCCACGATTCGAGGAAGACATCCGCCTCAAGCTAGCATCGAAATACGCCACAATATGTGATGCGCTCAGCCGGCAGTCTGGCGGTCAGGCAGGTACCGATCTTTCCAAAGCTCTGGCGGCTCAGCTCTCCCGCCTTAATAACGCACTGATGGAACAAGTCGACTTCACATCACTTTCGCTCTTTGCGTGTTCATTTGGCCGCCATCCTGGGTCTTCCGACTGCCGCGATGGCATGATCAGAATTGCTGAAGTTTGCCGCGACGAGAGCGAGCCCCTCCAGGACCTAACCGGCCAGCACCTATCATTGCTGATAAGCGGCTTTAGCAAGTGGCCGGATCAACCGGCGGTTCGTGAAGCCGCTCTCAGGATCGCAACTGAGATTTCTTGCCGGACGCGTTCGGATGATCGCCTCTCAGCGCTCACCCCGCGGCATCTATCAATGCTCGTGAACGGCGTCGGAAAATGGCTAGGAGAGGAACGCTTTCACACGGCAGTTGTGATCATCGCAGATGAGCTTGTGCGCCGAAGCGATCGACTCTCCGATTTTACCCAGGAACACCTGGCGAATCTGATCAGCGTCTTTAGCAAGCGGCCGGAAGATTCCAGTTGTCGCAAGGCAGCGATCGCGATCAGCAACGAACTTCTCCGCCGCTCCGATCAGCTCTCCGATTTCAGTCAGCAGCGTCTGGCTAAGCTCGTAAACGGATTCAGCAGGTGGCCGGGCGAGCTCGCGCCTCGGCAAGCCACCGCCAAGATTGCAGGAGAACTCGTTCGTCGCGGGCTTTCCGTCGATCACCATGAGTTGGCGAGTCTGGTAAACGGCTTCAGCAAATGGACGGCGGAGGTTGCCTGTCTCGCGGCGAGCGTCGCGATCGCGGATCAAGTCATCCGTCACGCTCGCGGTGCCGAGCGCCTCTCTTATTTTCGTTACCAGGAACTCGGGATGCTGGTAAACGGTTTCAGCAAATGGCGGCAGGACCCGAGCTGCCGCCAAGCCACAATTGAAATTGCCGGTGAAGTGCTCGCCCGCTGTGACCGCGCCGACGGCGTCTCCTGCATTACTGAACAGGCACTGGCAAACCTCGTAAATGGGTTCAGCAAGTGGCCACAACAGCTGTCTCTTCGCGACGGGACGGCTGCGCTCGCCCGGGAGGTCGTTTACCGTGCCCGACGGGCCGGTCAGCTCTGTGATTTTACGCAGCAAGGACTGGCTATTCTGTTGAACGGCTTTAGCAAATGGCCAACGGAAGTTCCGCTGCGCGAAGCTAAGACTGCGATCGCGCAAGAGGTCCTTTCTCGGGCCTGCCGTTCCGACCGGCTTTCCCATTTTACGCGTCGAGCACTGGCGATCCTCGCCAACGGCTTCAGCAAATGGCGACAAGAGGAGGTCTCTCGCCATGCGACGGTAGCCATCGCGGAGGAGATTCTTCGCCGCACTTTCCAGGTTTGTGATTTTAGCGAGCAGGAGCTTGCTCAGCTCATGCGTGCGTTCAGTCACTGGCCGAAGGAGGTCACCTCTCGCGAAGTCGCAGTCGTGATCTCCCAGGAGGTCCTGCGCCGCCTCACCGGGACTGCGCGTTTCACCGAGCAAGAGTTCGCACACTTGGCGAATGGGTTAGGCAAGTGGCCCGAAGTGGCGATCTGTCATCGAGCCGCTGCGGCTATCGGCAATTGGACAGCGCTAGGTGACCGACGATGAACACCATCACATGCGGCGTTTTGAAGCAAACGGAACACGGCTGTACACCGCTCGTAAGGCACGAAGGGCTGCGCTGGTCCAAAGGACGATAACTCAATGCAGGATCACGCGAGCAAGCGGCGCGACCAACGGCACCACACTTTTAGGCGCGAGGTGATCGTGATAGGCGACGAGATGGGCTCGCAACCTCGTTCAGCGGGGCGGATTTCTGGTCGTACTTTTAGCCATCGAGGCAATGATCCACGCGTAGTGAGTAGCGAGGTTTTGACGGGCGGCACTATGTCGAATGGTACATTGAACGGCCGCTGCAGATCTCTGCAGATGCTCGGCGCTCTGCGTTCAACGGCGTTTCCAGAAGAGCACGGAGGCGGCGTCATCGCCGCCGCTCTCGGCAGAGATGCATCAAGTGTTCGCTCACGCCGCAGCCCTTTCGGGCGGATTGCTTCCGAGCCCGCGTCCATCGTGTTTTTCGGGACGGCAACAGCGCCTCCAGAGTGCAGTGGCTTCTGCAGCTTTGGATGCCAAGCAGTCGTTCAACTGACGACCATGTAGCGCGAGCTCAAATCACAGGGAACTCTCTAATTATGCTCTGCCAGAAATGTCACAGAGATAACTGGTGCGAGATCGCAATGCACGATCCCTGGACCGGCCGACCAGTGATCACCTGCAACACTTGCGGCGAGTATGCCGAGTACAACAGCCTCCAGCGCAAAACGGCTCACGCGATCATGGCAGCTACCTTGGCCTGTAGCGTGAGCATAGAGGACCGGCGCGATCCCCGGGTGGTTGCTGATAGGATCTTGGATGCACTGGAGAATGCCGGCCTAACAGTCGCTCGCGCCTCAAGATGAATGGGGAGGAGCGCCGATCGGCGCCGCCTACGAGGCCCTGCCCGGCGATCAGAGAGCATGGGCTGCGCCGCTCGTTCCAACAGCCGTTTGATTGCCGGCAGACTTACTGCCTTTTCCCTGGCCGCTCTGGAGTTGCACGCGCCCATAGCAACTGTTGGAGACCAGCCACGATTATAGCAAACGCACCAATCCGGACCTAAACCGCGACGCTCTGAACGGGTCCAGGGCTGAGCACCGCTGGGCGCCGTCTTCCAACGCATGACGGCCCCCACATGGATCGAACCCGCAATGATCGTTGACCTGACGCGGCCTGCACCTGACGGCGCCTTTCGAGGTCCATCGTCCAAAGTTTGTCTGGAACGGCAAAGTCACTGCTCAGTGCCTTGGCGGGAATTGCACTCATTGACCAGAATAACCGCTGCCGATGGATCTCGTTTCCCATTCTGCCCCGCGGCACCAGCCCCGAGAAATCCCGGGAAACAGCCCCACCCAGACAGTGTAGCGGGAGAGCTCGGCCGGATAGACGAGGCGCCAATTCGCACAGATGCCACAGAGCATCCTCGCCATGGACGCTTGATTCGGCCGGCGAGCGCGCTCCTATTCCATGGACCTTTACAAGAACTTCATTGACACGCGTGGTCGCTCGTAGCACGACCAGCCGCCTCACCGCCGCGGCGTAGCTATGCCGGCACACTTGGGCAGACCCTGGCTGCGCAATTCCGCGGAGGACGAATAGCGAAAGCCAGCCGCTTTGGCGCAGCGCCTCCCGCCCTCCTCCCGTCGCGGCTGGCTCCTGGCGTGAGATATTCCCGCAATAATCCCCGCAGGGGATTGAATCGTACGTAGCGTCAGATTGTAGAGTGCCCCTGCTAGGTGGCTCCAATCGTCACTCGCCCTAGAATTCCTGTGGACAAAAGCGAAGCAAGCCGATCGCGTGTGATGAGAGGTGTTCTGCCAAAGCGGCTGAGGAATCGCGCTGAGTACGAAGGGACGCTGTTCCTGTTCTGTCTACGCAAATCGTCAAGTCGCATGACGTCACGATTGCCCAGATGTAAGAAGGACCAATCCAGCATTGGAGACTTCGAAATACGGTTGCGAGCGCCAAGTGCCAACGAGCCGCTGCGAGATTGATGCGCTATCCTGGAGCGGTGATGTGAGAAGACCCGATGGATCCAACACGGTGTTGCTCGTCGACCATTGTGAGGGCCAATGTCGGGCAATTGTTGGCTTCAAGAATGGCGATCCTGGAAGAGCGTATATGTGCGGGGAACCAATTGTGACGGGACTGCGCCAAAAGCCGTCATCATGGTGCGCTTATCACCATGTCCGAATGCACGTCATGCCATGGTCGGACGGACGCGCCCGTCCTTGAATGAAAGCAGACTAGAAGACAACGAGTAGTCCGGGACGAGCGCGCGGCATGGATAGCGGCTGATTGCGGCAGCAAGAGAGCTGCCGCTAGCTCCGCGAGCTGGGCCTGCTCGAGATGCAGGCCGGACGATTGCCCCAGGGCCGACGCCGATGCAGGCAACGAGCCCTTTAACACCCGACGAACGAGCATTGGAAACCTCATGTGATCGCCTTGGAACGGAAATGATGTGGAAGTTTAGACACGCGAGCGATCGAAGATTGATCTCGGCACCTTGATTGAGCGCTACGCGGCGTTCAAACCCGATAAGCCAGCGATCCATTTCGATGGCGCGCCTCTAAGCTCACGCCCCTTTTGGCGCATTCGAGCAGGCGGCGCGTGCTTGAACAGCCCGAGTCGGCTCCCTCCACGATCAGCTCATCCCGCGTGTTTCTGCCGCGGGGCTGCAACATGCGCGCCTTCCCCTTTGCTTGTCCGACCACCAACACGATCGTCCAGGAATTGATCGATGATACGGACTGCGCGACAGAGAACAACTTTCAAGGCTTTGCTTGCGCCGGCTTGCTCGCAGTCGCACCTGGATGAACAGCAAGACTAGAAAACTTCTAGGCAAGGACAAGGAATGAGGGACACTCCCTGGCTCGACGCGCAAGCTGAGCACGGAGAGACTGTAGAACGCTTCTCGACCAAATGGTCTGCTACCTCTTAGCTGCCCTGCAATTCATTGGGCCCCCCAAGCAATAGAGAAGCGCCTGACGAAGGCCGAACAAACTCTGCCGGACTACAAACTTTCGTATAGTCCTTCAAAACTCTTTCGAGGTGGAGGGTTTACCTCCGTACAGTTGAGCAATCGACGCAATACCTGTAGAGGTCCACACTTCGGCAGTTCGAGAGCGTGACGCTTCCGCATTTCGAAGAGCCAGACGCGATTGACGTCGTCGATCGGGGAACGACATTAGCCTGCGCAGAGGAATCATTTGTTAAACCAAGAGAGCAAACGGCAGGTCGCTCTAATCACCGGCGTGACCGGCCAGGACGGCGCCTATCTTGCTGAATACCTGTTGTCGCTCGGCTACATCGTGCACGGCATAAAACGGCGCTCGTCCTCGTTCAACACCGCACGGATCGATCATCTCTACCAGGACCCGCATCTCGGCAATGTGCCGTTCCTGATGCATTACGGCGACATGACGGATTCGACCAACCTGATTCGTCTCGTGCAGCAGATCCGGCCGACCGAGATCTACAATCTCGCCGCCCAGAGCCACGTCGCCGTCAGCTTCGAGAGCCCGGAATACACCGCCAATGCCGACGCGATTGGCGTGTTGCGCCTGTTGGAAGCGATCCGCATCCTCGGAATGGAGAACGAGACGCGGTTCTACCAGGCCTCGACGTCCGAGCTCTATGGCCTCGTGCAGGAGGTCCCACAGAAGGAGACCACGCCGTTCTATCCGCGCTCGCCTTACGGCGTGGCCAAGCTCTACGGCTACTGGATCACGGTGAACTACCGCGAAGCCTACGGCATGTTCGCCAGCAACGGCATCCTGTTTAATCATGAGAGCCCAATCCGCGGCGAGACTTTCGTCACCCGCAAGATCACCCGCGGCGTCGCCCGCATCGAGCTCGGGCTGGAGCAGACGCTCTATCTTGGTAACCTCGAGGCCAAGCGGGACTGGGGTCACGCCAAGGATTATGTCGAAGGCATGCACAAGATCCTCCAGGCCGACAAGCCGGACGATTTCGTGCTCGCCACCGGTGAGATGCGCTCGGTGCGAGAGATGGTCGAGCTTGCCTTTGCCGAAGTCGGCCGCCGTATCGAATGGAGCGGCAAGGGCATCGAGGAGACCGGCGTCGATACCAAGAGCGGCAACACCGTACTCCGGATCGATCGCACCTATTTCCGCCCCACCGAGGTCGATCTCCTGGTCGGCGATGCCAGCAAGGCGCGCAAGGTACTCGGCTGGACGCCCAAGCGGACGTTTGCCCAACTCGTCGCGGAAATGATGGCGAGCGACCTGGCGGATGCCAAACGGGATGTGGCCAGTGGCAAACGCACCATTTGAGCTGAAGGGCAGAAGCGTCTATGTCGCCGGCCACCGCGGCATGGTTGGCAGTGCGCTGGTGCGCCGGCTGGGGCGGGAGAACGTGAATCTCGTCACGGTGGACCGGCGCGAGGTCGATCTCTGCAACCAGGCCGCCGTGTTCGACTGGTTCGCCAAGACGCGGCCAGAGGTGATCTTCGTTGCTGCCGCCAAGGTCGGCGGCATTGTCGCCAACGACACGCTGCGTGCCGAATTCATCTATGACAACATCGCGATCGCGGCGAACGTGATCCATGCTGCGTATCTCAATGGCGCCGAGAAGCTGATGTTTTTGGGCTCCTCCTGCATCTATCCGAAGCTGGCGCCGCAGCCCTTGCGCGAGGACACGGTCCTATCAGGTCCGCTGGAGCCGACCAACGAGCCCTATGCGATCGCCAAGATCGCCGGCATCAAGATGGTGGAGGCCTATCGCCGCCAGTTCGGCAGCGACTTCATCAGCGTGATGCCGACCAATCTCTACGGACCCGGCGACAATTATCATCCCGAACTGAGCCATGTCGTCGCGGCGCTGATCCGGCGCTTCCACGAGGCGAAGGTCGCGGGTGCCAAAAGCGTTGCCGTGTGGGGCACCGGCACGCCACGGCGCGAATTCCTCTATGTCGACGACATGGCAGACGCCTGCGTGTACCTGATGAAGACCTATTCGGGAGCAGAGCTGATCAACATCGGCACCGGCGAGGACATCACCATCGCCAAGTTCGCGCGCGTCGTCGCAGAGATCGTCGGCTACAGCGGCGAGATCGCTTTCGACACCTCGCGCCCCGACGGCACGCCGCGCAAGCTGCTCGACGTCAGCCGCCTCGCAAAGCTCGGCTGGCGCGCGAGGACATGGCTTACAGATGGAATGCGGCAGACCTACCAGGACTTCTTAGCGGTATCGGCCAAATCGGACAAAGGAGAGAATCATGCAGCTGTTAATTGCTGACGGCGCTCATTGTCCGATTCCCAGAAAGTTGCTTCAGATCGTCTGGCGACTTCGATTAAGCTTCCGGTGTTGCTTTGAGCTCGCGCACGCCGAGTGACGCGTGCGCGATGGAAGGCCGGCACGACTACACCGGTCGATAAATAGCGAGCGAATTGGTCAGGCGCGTCTTGCGAGACGCTCTGTTTTGAAGTTGAGGTAAACTGGTTGCCATGTGCGGAATTGTAGGCATCTTGGGGCGCGGTCCGGTCGCGGATCGCCTCATCGATTCACTTAAACGACTGGAATATCGCGGCTACGACTCAGCTGGCATCGGAACGCTCAAAGGAAATCATATCGAGCTTCGACGCGCCGAGGGAAAGCTGAAAAACCTTGAAACACGTGTTCGCTGCCATCCGCTTTCAGGCCATGTCGGGATTGGGCACACGCGCTGGGCTACTCATGGCAAGCCAACCGAACACAACGCTCATCCGCATGCAACGGACAATGTTGCAGTCGTACATAACGGCATAATCGAGAATTTCCGGGAGCTGCGCGCGGAGCTGAAACAGCATGGCGCCTGTTTCGCCTCTGAAACGGACACGGAGGTGGTGGCGCATCTCATCGAGTCTTATCTGAAGAATGGCAGCTCGCCGCAGGAGGCAGTAAAAGCGTCCCTGCCGCGGCTAGTGGGCGCGTTTGCGCTTGCAATTCTGTTCAAGGGCCGACACGACCTCATGATCGGTGCGCGCAAGGGCTCACCACTCGCGATCGGGCATGGCGAAGGCGAAATGTATCTCGGATCGGATGCTATCGCGCTCGCGCCCCTTACCGACTTGATCACCTACCTTGAGGATGGCGATTGGGCTGTGCTCAACCGCAACTTCAGCGTGGTCTACGACGCACAAGGCACAGTCGTCCGCCGGGATGTGGTGAACTCTGGCGCGTCGTCGGCACTCGTCGATAAAGCGAACTACCGGCACTTCATGGCGAAGGAAATCCATGAACAGCCAGAGGTGATCGGGCAGACGCTGGCGCATTACGTCGATATTGCCCGCGAGAGCGTGGCACTGCCGCAGGAGCTTCCGTTCGACTTCAATGAGATCGGACATATCTCGGTCACGGCTTGCGGTACGGCAGGCTACGCCGGCCACATCGCCAAATACTGGTTCGAGCGGCTGGCTCGTATTCCGGTCGAGCTCGATGTCGCCTCCGAATTTCGGTATCGTGAGGCACCGATGCGCCAAGGAGATCTTGCTATCTTCATCTCGCAGTCAGGCGAGACCGCCGATACGCTGGCCGCGCTCCGCTACGCCAAATCGCAAGGTCTGCATACCCTCTCGATCGTGAACGTACTCAGTTCGACCATTGCGCGCGAAAGCGGGACAGCATTGCCGACACTCGCGGGGCCCGAAATCGGTGTTGCCTCGACCAAGGCGTTCACATGCCAGCTGGTCGTCCTGGCGGCGCTGGCAGTCGCTGCCGGCAAGGCCCGCGGTGAATTGTCGGAGAGCGACAGCATCGATCTGGTACGCGAGCTGATCGAAATTCCTCGGCTCGTTTCAGCGGCGCTGGCCAACGAGCCGCAGATCGAGAAGCTCGCACGCGACATCACCAAATCGCGTGACGTGCTATATCTTGGTCGCGGCACGTCGTTTCCACTGGCCATGGAAGGGGCACTGAAGCTGAAAGAGATATCCTATATTCACGCCGAGGGCTATGCGGCCGGGGAGCTCAAGCACGGCCCGATCGCCTTGGTCGACGAGAGTGTTCCCGTAATCGTCATCGCTCCTTCCGACCGGGTGTTCGAAAAGACCATCTCGAACATGCAGGAGGTCGCTGCACGCGGCGGCAAGATTATCTTGATAACGGACGCCAGGGGAGCCGCAGAAGTATCCATGGATTCACTCGCGACCATTGTGCTGCCGGAGATGGGTGCGACATTCACCTCGATTGTCTATGCGATTCCGGTGCAGCTCCTAGCCTACCACACGGCCATCCTCATGGGCACGGACGTCGACCAACCCCGAAATCTCGCGAAATCGGTAACCGTCGAATAAGGCAAAGTGATGCGACCTCGGTTGTCGTGGTCAGATTCCGAATGCGCAAGCCGCGGTCAGATCGACTCGCGATGTGCCGCCCAGCTCCAGGCCCCGATGCCACCGAGGCTTGTGCCTGTTCTTGCCCTGTTTACGGAGACGCCGGGTTTGGACCACATACGAACCGGAGCGCCACTCGAAGTACGAGGCGCGCCTCGCTCGAAGACAACGTGGCTGTTTACAAGCATAGCCATCGGCGCCGCGCTTGATCGCCGGCGCGCTCACAAAATCCTATCCGGCGAACCTCCGGTTAACTTTGAGCATATCGACATCGCTGGAGATCGGGCGGGATAATAGCGCAGTTCGGCCCCAATCGCAGGCTCGCGAGCTGCTCTAGCACGACATCTCACGGAGCTCCTCGCTGCGGCTTGTATGCCACCGATCTCGTTCTTCCCCTTTCACTGCATATCGGTACGCTTGATGAGAACTTCGGCCACGCCACAGACAACAACCTTGTCGCCGACCTTGGCGCCGAGAATTGCCCGAGGGTTCAGTAGCTTGAGAGCCACTCCTGCTGCACGAGCGGAATAACGAGCGAAAATTGTGAGGGTTTGCGGCAATTGCCGAAAATATGCCGGAAACGTCAGGCGCTTACGGCTTGGTCGACAGTGCCCTAATGGCCGATTCGCGGCCATGAAACTGCACGCGGCTGCGGTGAGATTTTCTCCGGAAGCGGCCATTTCAAAATCGAGAGGAAACTCGCCATGTCACCAGCGCCCATTGCGCACGCCTCAAATGCCAAATCGCGCATTGGCGCCATCTTACGTGCCACGAGCGGCAACTTCCTCGAGCAGTTCGACTTCTTCTTGTTCGGGTTCTACGCCAGTGCCATCGGAAACGCGTTCTTTCCATCAGGAAGCGAAACCGCTTCACTGCTTAACACCTTCGGTGTGTTCTGGCTGGGTGCCTTGATGCGACCTGTTGGTGCGATCGTGCTTGGAGCCTATATTGACCAGATTGGCCGTCGGCAAGGCCTGATCATCACGCTTTCGATCATGGCCATTGGCACCATCATCATCGCCTTTTGTCCGGGCTATGCGACGATCGGCATTGCCGCACCTGCGATCGTGCTGTTCGGACGGCTGTTGCAGGGCTTTTCTGCCGGCGTTGAGGTTGGTGGTGTTTCCGTTTACCTCTCCGAGATTGCCACTCCGGGCAACCGCGGTTTTTACACATCTTTCCAGTCCTCGAGCCAGCAGGTTGCGATCTTTGTCGCTGCTCTTATCGGATATTTTTTGAGCGAAGCACTTCCGGCCGAAATGGTTGCCGCTTGGGGCTGGCGGATCCCGTTCTTCCTTGGCTGCTTGATCGTACCGCTTATCTTCTTCCTGCGCCGGACGCTGGAGGAAACTCCGGAGTTTCTGGTCATGAAGAACCACCCAACGGCCCGCGAGGTCTTTGCCTCCACACTTGCGAACTGGCGCATCGTCATTCTCGGCATGATGATCGCGATGCTGACGACCACGACTTTCTATTTCGTGACGGTGTACACGCCTACGTTCGGCAGGCACGTATTGCAGTTGTCCTCGCAGAACACTCTCTTAGTGACGCTTTTGGTCGCGGTGACGAACTTCATCTGGAACCCAATTGGCGGCGCGATTTCCGACAGAATCGGCCGGAAACCGGTCCTGCTGACCATTGCCGGCCTTGCCTTGGCGACTGCATATCCGGCGTTGTCTTGGCTTGTAACCGATCCAAGCTTCGGCAAGATGCTGATAGTGGAGATGATGTTCTCGTTTTACTTTGGTACCTATAGCGGCGCCATGTTGGGCGCTCTGGTCGAAATCGTGCCGAAGCACGTTCGCACAACCTGCTTTTCTTTGGCCTTCGCACTCGCCGCCGCTCTCTTTGGCACGTTTACCCCGCTCGCATCAACCTGGCTGATCGAGCGGACCGATGACAAGGCCTCGCCCGGTTTCTGGTTGATGTTTGCGGCTTTGCTCGGCATTATCGCCGCACTCACGGTTTATCCAGGAAACACCAAGAGAGTTGCGAAGCCGTTGCGACCCGAGCGCTCTAACCGTGCCGTAAGCGCGCAATTTACCAGCACGCGCGCGCCCGCGGGACGTTGACCGCCCAAGGCTGAACTGAAATTGGTGCGCGACTATCCCTGCGGTGATTTTCACGATGGTGAGCGGCCCGTTCTGCCCGACACGGTTTCTTCCTATGTGATCTGGGGCAGTAACGAACTGGCGGCGATGTTGACCGAGGATGGCTGAGTCTATCTAACCTCCATTCAGTCCTGCGGTCGGACGGTGCACTGCCCGCACTTTGCAGTCGCGTGAAACACGGCAGATCTCGCGCGAGGACTGAGATCCCTCGCGCGAGCTCCACGCGCTGATATTCTGTGCGACTGTCACAAAACTCGAGCGCGCTCATCGTCGGGTTGCGTGAAGTCCCCCAGTGGCCTGGTCTTCTCGCAGGTAGCGCCGAACGTTAGCGTAGCCAGTCGTCTTGTATCCTGCTCCGATGCCGGCCTCTCGGCCCTCGGACAAGCAGGTTGAAGGCTCACCTTCTTCGTCTGGCGGGAGTGGTCGAGAAGTTTCATCGTGCCTGTGTAACGAGCCGCGGCCAATGCATAACCACCACCGAGGTCGTTGCTCGCTCCGCTCGATCAGACGCGACTTCACGCACCGCGAGCTTGCGCGGATGAGGCGAGCTGTGCGAGCTCAGTTTCGAGCACAGGGTTGCGCTTGAACATAGCGTCGATCAATGCTTGCGCCGGCTGCTCGGCCGCCTCCACCCACGTCGCTTTCTCCGCTCGCGCGGAGGGCGCGAAAACACGTTTGACGACGGTCGGCGAACCCCTCAGACCGCAATTAGTCATGTCATCCACGCCGGCGCTTTGGGCGCTCCATTTTACGATTGTGGTGCGGGCGGCACGCAACGCATCTATCATTGCGCCGCGGCGAATTTGATTTGTTGCCTCTAACATGCTGACGAGACACGGCAGCTTGGAACCCAACACCTGGACGCCCCCTTCGCAGCGCCGTTCGGCCTCGATGGTCCGTAGCTTGAGGTCCAACGCTTTGATCGTGGAAACATAAGTGAGCTGCTGGACCCCGAGCCGCCTTGCAATGCCAGGTCCCACCTGCGCCGTATCGCCGTCGATCGTCTGCTTGCCGGTGAATATGACGTCCGGTGGGCCATATTCCTTGCCGATGTTGCGAATCGCGCTCGCCAACGCGTAACTCGTCGCCAGCGTATCCGAGCCCGCGAAGCTACGGTCGGTGAGCAGGACAGCGCGATCGGCACCAAATGTCAGCGCCTTTCGGAGAGATTCTTCGGCCGACGGCGGTCCCATTGTCAGGACGGTGACTTCGCCGCCGAATTGATCTCTTAGCTCGAGTGCAGCTTCCAATGCGAAGAGATCATAGGGGTTGATGATTGTCGGCACACCCTGGCGCATGATCGTATTCGTAACAGGGTGCACGCGGATTTGCGCGGAGTCGGGGACCTGTTTGATGCAGACGATGCTGTGCATGTACTTCTCCTAAGATGCCGAGCCAACTCCCGACTCAGCAAATGTCATACCATCCAAGGCATTTCGCCAACGAGGAATGAATGCAGGCTGAACGAGCCGGTTGTCGCAACTGCGATGTTTTACGCACCGGCGTGATCTCAAGCTGATCGGATTCAGGGGCGGCAACGGAGCCGCAGCGATCACGCGCCGCTTCGAGCCAAAGCCATTTTCAGGGCGCGTACGTTGCAAACAGACGATGACAAGACTGGCCGAAGCGAAGACGCCCTACGCGTCGCCGACGAGTAAATCCCAACCAAGGCACAACGCTAGCATCCCATCATGCATCCGAGCTGGCGACCGCCTCTTTTCCACGCTCTCCTATGCCAGTCGGCCGAGCGAGAGAGAGAGGAGCGAGCTCGACGCTTGGCTCAGAAGCATTTGATCTCGATGCCGTGTCTTCGCAAGGCGTAGCCAATCTGGCGCGGGGTCAGTCCAAGCAGGCGCGCCGCCTTCGCCTGTACCCACCCGGATCTTTCCATGGCTGCGATGACGCGCTCGCGATCGGTGACTTTCGCGGCACCCACCACGGGGCGCCCGGGTGGCCCCAGCGATGTCAGCTCGCTGCTCACCGGCTGAACGGGTGTGACGGCTTGTGTTGGCGGCATGCTCAGCCTAGCAGGCAGTGAGATTGTCGGGCTCGGCTGTCGGGCCATTTCCGCCGGTCCACACTTCCATAGCAAAGCCGACAGGCATTGCCCGTGGCAGCACGCAAAATCATCTCTTACGATCGACGATCCTCGCGCTAGCGTCGCGGTCCGCTGCACGCAGTTTTCGAGCTCACGGACATTACCGGGAAATCCGCAATTCATGAGAACCTCAATCGCACTTGAATCGAATACCAGAGTACGGCCGTTCTCATTGTTAAAGTTCTTCAAAAAACGAGCGGCGAGAAGCGGAATATCAGTGCGTCTTTCCCGCAGCGGCGGCAATAGCAGAGGAACAACGCTGATGCGGTAATAGAGATCGGCACGGAACTCGTTCCTTGCCACCGCCTCTTCAAGATTTTTGTTCGTGGCCGCAATCACGCGAACGTCGACTTTGATCGTCTGATTGCCGCCCACCCGCTCGAATTCCTGCTCCTGAAGCACGCGCAGAAGCTTCGCCTGGAACGAGCCCGAGATCTCTCCAATCTCATCCAGAAACAGCGTTCCCTTGTCGGCGATCTCGAAGCGCCCCTTGCGCGCGTTGAATGCGCCCGTAAACGCCCCCTTCTCGTGTCCGAACAATTCGGATTCCAGCACGGTCTCGGTGAGGGCTGCGCAATTCAGCTTGATAAAGGGGCGTTTGGCGCGCGCTGAACGCTCGTGAATAGCCTTCGCGACCAGCTCTTTGCCGGTACCCGATTCGCCACGCAACAAAACCGTGCTATTTGATTTTGAGATCACCTCGATCTTGTCAAGTAGCGCGCGCAGCGCCGGGCTGTCGCCGATCATTCCCTCGACTTGGACCTTCTTACGGTCACGCCCATGAGGCTTGAGCTCGGAGAGTTGCTTCTGCAGCCGGAACTCCTCGTCCATAAGGCGCCCGCGATCGCGCACAAACGAGCAATGCAGCTTCGTCGTCTGGCCTAGCAGGCTGGCGACCATCGTCAGAAGGCGGAGGTCGTCCTCGAGCTGCGCACGCGTCCCATTGTCCGCGATGCGGTCAATGCTCAGCGTACCCACAACTTTGCCGTCAACGTCTATGGGAACGCCGATGAACGCAACACGCGTATGACCGCCGCCATTTAGCATATCGACCTCCGAAGAACTGAAGGCCGAATGCAGCGCTACATTCTCCACGATGAGCGGCTGCCCCGAGGCGACGATTTGATCGATTGCTCCTTGCGGCAAGCGCACCCGGCAGTGCGCATCGCGGTCTTCGCTCCTGCCGTCCTCTACGATGATCTCCGGCCCGCCGTCATGCTCGAACAAACATACGATGCCGCGCCGCATCTGCACGAGCGATCCCAGGCGCTCGATGACGCTCGTCAGCTTAGCCTCGAGCCGACATAGGCCAGTGAGCGTGTGCGCTATTTCAACAATCGTGCTTAGCGATTTCTCTTGGGACCGCACAATACAAGCGGAAGCGTCCGCGTCGGAGGTTGAGTTTGGCTTTTCGCGCAGGGATATGCTGTCTAGCATGCCGACTTCTCCGTTCCTTTCTCGATCCTCCCCATCGGACTTGCTGGATTCGTGTTGCATGCCGATCTGACATCTAGTTCTCAGGGCGGAACGAGAGATTACCCCTCTTCATGGCACGTCGGCAGCACTTAGAGTGACTAGCTTTGCCGCTTTGTTCTTTCCAACTCGCTGCGCGGATTCACCCCAACCAACATGACTTCCCAGCGATGAAGCTCAGAACAGCCGGGGCTCTTTAGGGGCGGATTGAATTATAAGTGTTGCCCGCCATTGATCGGCACTTCGGCGCCGGTAACATAACTTGCCGCATCGGAACATAGGAAGAAAATGACCTTGGCGACCTCTTCGGGTGTACCCACTCGGCGGAGTGGGATCTTTGGCACAAGATGCGCTTCCGTGTCAGGCGACAAAATGTCCGTCTTGATTTCGCCGGGCGCGATCGCATTGACGCGAATGCCATGCGCGGCGTAATCGTGCGCCATTTCGCGCGTGAGACAAGCGAGCGCAGCTTTCGAAGTCGCATATGCCGAGCCTGCAACTGGATGCACCCGCGAGCCGGCGATCGACGTCACGTTGACGATCGAGCCTGACGCCCTTTTCAATTCGTCGAACAGGCCTTGAGCGAGTAGGATCGGTGCCACCAGATTGAGGTGGAACACGCTCATCCAGGTGTCGACTGAGGTCGCCAGCGATGTCAGCCTGGTACCGTTTGCCGCTTTTGGTGAGTTGCCGGCATTGTTTACCAGTCCGTGCAACGGTGCGCCAGCAAGGCGCTCCTTGATCTCGGCAATCACGCGCGGCAGCATCCGATGATCGCCCAGGTCGACTTCGATATAGCTGTCGCCCTCTGAGTCTGATGGCCGGCGCGCCGCGTCCAATGGTTGGCGCGCGCAAGAAATGATGCGCCAACCGGCTTTCGAAAACAATTTTCCGGTGGCGCGACCGATACCGCGCGATGCCCCAGTCAATACCAGCGTCTTTCGCTCACGCAGCGGACGGCCCGCTCGATCGGCGTGAATTGGACCGCTAGGGTCCGTTTCCGACGATTGAGGTACGACCGCTTTGTCATCTGGTAGATCTAGATTCACACGCGGCTCCCTTCCGCTCCCATCGGCTGTGCACCTGGTGCAGGATCCGGGCCAAAGCGACGCAGGGCATAAGGGGCGCACTTTTGCGACAAATGGCAGGTTCTGAACATCTGGCCTGTTTGCTTTTCGACAACAGCAACGCCGCGTCACCCCCCCGGCCCGTTGACCGCGTCGCACTCCAGGGGTGGTCTGTGGCTCATTCGAATTGGCGGAAATAGTTTAGCTGCCTTGTGCGGAGATCAGGATCGATGGCCAGTTCGTTCAATTTCCTCGGTTGGACGCGCCGCCGCAGATGCGGCTCTGGTTCGACATCGATGGGCTGGGGCTCGTGCCGTTGATCAGATGCGGTCGAAAGTATTTCGCAACCAGCGCATGAACAAGGCCGTCGTCCAGAAGACGAGCTGACCGCGAAGGGATTAACGCAGAAACGGCGGTACGTCTACCTGACGCGCGTCCTTGCTGCTGGGACATTCTGACGTGGCCGTCTGCTACGTCAAATTCCTCGGCGGCCCGGGCCACCATTGCCGTGCTCTTCACCGCGTGGCCACCGATGGCGGTTTCGGCCCGGCGATGCCGGGACCCTAACCTTTTCTCCGGCCAGTCGACTTACACGTCGCGGTCCGACGTATCCTGGGACAAGGCCGCCGACGCTCGCCGGCATTGGCCTACGCTTCGCCGGGCATTCGCTGTACCACTGCATCCCGGCAGTGCGTCGGTCAGCCCTCAGCTGCGGACGTTGCGAAACCCGATGCTGTGGAAGCCAGCAGTATCAGGCCGACGATCTAGGCGACGATTGCTCAGGTTCAGATTCGCGGCACCTCATGAAGCCGCGAAATGCTCGTATGGATTATCGACCAGGGTCAACTGCTCCGGATTGCTTAGATCGAATTCAATAATGCGTGGCACGAGCAGACGGGCATAGCGCGTAAAGGCGCTGGTGGGGGGAAAGCGGATCACGGTGGCGCATCGCGCAAGAAGATACATGTCGATGAGCGCGGAAGCTCCACCTTCAATTCCCATTTCCGCACTATGCAACGGCCCTGCCAGATCGGCCTGGAACCGTTTTGGTACGGCGAAGATATCGGGAAACAGACCCGATATGTGATCGAGCACCTGTGCGCTATCCGTGCACAGGAAGATCTTAACAGGCTTTGGATATGGCAAAGCCATGGCTTTACGGATTGCCATGCAGACCTGACGAAGAGCGAGCTCCGAATCGGCCCAGTACGGAGCATGCCCCATGATATCTTCGCCATTGCCGTGCCGAACATGAACGCCGATGATACTATGGCCGCTAAAGTGTTGCTCATACAAGTCCTCGATCCGCGCTCGAATCTCAGACCTGAGTTTGATGTTTCGGAAGATCAGTCGTTCGGCTTCCTCACCACAACGCCACATCAGGCAAGCGTCACAGACAATGGTGTTGGCCTCGTTATCGTCTCCTGCTTGGAACAGCTCAGTCAGTTCGTCACGTTCTCGGAAGATCTGCTCGTCCGGACGATTGATACAGTCGATCGATGGCCTATTCCACCACGGCGGGAAGAATGGGCCGGGAAACGAGAGCTGGTTGACCCTGTCATCGCAAATCACCGGCACGCCAGCGATCTCCTCAACCGGCTCGAAGAACACCGGAAAGGCATTGCTGAACGGTTGGTCGACATAACAGGAACCGCGCCAGTCAATAGCGAGCGTTCGCCCGGTCCGCTGCGCGTACGACCAGGCTGATGCCAACGACCAGAGGCAATCACCAAAGCCGGTGCGCCTCCGAGAAACAACAAAGCGTTCCTTCGTCACGTTTACCAAATCCTTCTCGTTCCGCGAGTGTGGCGCACCAACTGATCTGCGATGCCGATCCACGCCGGACGCTGGTCACCTGGACGCAAGTCACTCAACCCGCAAACTCATCCTGCACGGCACTGTGATTGGCAGGTCATGCAAGAGGTGTCACATTGCGCACTTTTTACGACTGCACAGTCTGTGACGGATGCAGCCGAATACGACGCTGATCCCACAGCCCGCGCAGCTCGTTCAGGAGAGCTTCGCGCCTGGTCCTGTCAGAGGTGACCCTGGCGAGAAGATCGGCAAGAACAGCTTCCTTCTCGATTTGCATCAGCATGTCGAATAGGTCATGCGAGACGCGAACGCCGTCATGGCTGGAGTGACCCATGCGGATCTCGCAGATTGTCTCCTGGCGGTCTCGGCCCGCATGAGCGCGAACCCGGTAAAGAGATACATGGGGCGGCAGTGATACAGCGAGCGCAGTCCAATTTTCGATCGTTGTTGCCCGCTTTTTGATGAGGAATGACCCGATCACAAGGCCATCCAGCTCGGTCGACAAGAAGGCTGCAATCGCATCGGCAACGGAATCTACGATCGGTTCGGCATTGTTGTTGAACGACGTATTAAGCAGAATCGGGACACCCGTCCGAGCTTTGAACGCATTGATAAGTTCCCAATAGGCGGCATTGCTCGTGCGGGACACCGTTTGCAGCCGAGCCGTACCATCGATATGCGTGATCGCGCCCAGCAACGCACGCATGGATTCGCGCACGCGAACGACGAAGTTCATGAAGGGATATTCTGCGCGACCATCCGGCAACTCAAAGAACGCGCCCGCATCCTCCTCGAGAACCGATGGCGCAAACGGTCGATAACTCTCGCGCTTCTTGACCATCGCATTGATCCGGTCCTTGTTTGCCGCGGGCCTCGGGTCCGCAAGAATACTGCGGTTGCCGAGCGCACGAGGGCCGAACTCGGACCGGCCCTGTACCCACCCGATCACAGCGCCATCAGCGATCCACTCGGCTGCTCTGGCTGCGACGTCAGCGGTCCGTTCAATCTCGAGGTGTCCGGTCCATCCCTTCAGTTGCTGTTCAATGCTGTCGTCGCTGCCGACATCGGGCCCCCAATAAACCGCCTGTAGTCGCTCACGGGGCGGAGCCTGCCCGGCCTCGTTCGATACCATCAGTGCTGCGCCCAATGCGCATCCGGCATCATGCGAGGCCGGCTGCACAAAAATGTCTTCGAACAGGCCTGAGTACAGCAGTTTTCCGTTTAGCGTGCAGTTGTGGGCCACCCCGCCAGCCAGGCACAACCGTTTCATTCCGGTCTGCTCACGATAATGCCGAAGAATGTGAAAGACGATCCGCTCCAGCGCCTCCTGCAACGAAGCGCTCACATCTCGGTGCTGTTGCGTGAACGGCATTCCCTTTCGCCGGACCTCGATATTGCGCAGCAATGCCGGGCCGATACGGTCGAGGTGAACGCGGTAGGCACCGTTGGGGGAGAGCTCATAAAATTGGGAGAAAAGCTCTCGATAGCGAGCGGGATCTCCATAAGGAGCCAATCCCATGACCTTATATTCGTCGAACAGGCCGTAGCCGAGGTATCGGATCGTTTCCAGATAGAACAGTCCGAGAGAGTTGGTCTCTGGAAACGTCATGAGCTCGGTCATTTCGGTGCCCGACCCCACCGCCAACAGACCCGAGAGGAAGTCGCCACAGCCGTCGATCGCGAGAACCAGGCTTTCTTCAAAACCGGACATCGCCAAAGCGCTTACGGCATGGGCCTGATGATGGCCTACGAATGACACCCGCGAAGGGTCAACTTGGGTACCGAACTCTGCCGCGAGAAGGTGCCGCAACAGGAGATTCGCATCCAGCGGTATTGAGATCTCAGGTTGTGAGATGAACAACCGTTCGAGCATCGAATTGCAGTAGGCTTCAGTCGCGTAGAACGCAATACGATCGACGTCGCGAAGCTCCACGCCCGCGGCTGCTAGACAGTATTCAATCGCACTACTCGGAAGCTTGTTTGAATGTTTGATGCGGTTGAGACGCTCCTCTTCGACGGCAGCGATCACGCGACCGTCCTTGACGAGCACCGCGGCGCCGTCGTGCAGAAACGTGTTCGGTAGTTGCAGCGGGTTTTCATAGACCCTGTCAAGCCCGCCACTCAATCCTAGACACAGCATCTTGTTCTCCGTTCATTCTGAGAGGTCTGTTGACCTATTTCGTATCGCTCGCTTGGCGAGTCGGCCGCACGTCGTTGCGGGGCCGCAGGCATCGCCAACGAAACGAGGTTCATATAAGCGTCGGCCGCGAATCGAGCGTTCGTTACGTCCGGTGTCTGATCTCGCACGCGCGGCGCTTCGCTTTACGCCTTATTCCTCTCACCGCATCAGGCGTTGCCGAAGCAGCGCGGCCGAGACGAAGAAGGGCAACGCTGCGCAGATGCAAAGTGCGCCCACATGCAAACCGACGCTGTCGACCGGCCGACCGAGCATTACTGGACGAATGAGATCGACCGAATGTGTCAGGGGCAACAAGGCCGATATGCGTTGAAATGAACCCGGTAACTGGCTGATTGGGAAGATCGCGCCACTCAGATACATCATGGGGGTGAGGATAAGTGATTGGTAGAAGATGAAATAGTCGTGGCTCGGTGCAAGAGCTGAAACGACCATCGCGAGGCTCGCGAAAGCAGCGCCAGTGAGGGCGATGGCTGGTAACGCATAGGGAATGGACGACCACTCTGCATACCCCAGCGCGACGGCAACAATCGTGATCGCCGTCCCGGCGAGCAAGGCCTTGCTCGCTGCCCATGCCACTTCACCTAGAACAATGTCGCCGAGCGTAAGAGGCGTACAGAGCACCGCCTCCCACGTGCAACCTGTCTGCATGCGAGCGTAAGCCCCATAGATGGTTTCAAAGGTTGAGGAGACCATTGCGCTTGTGGCGACCATACCAGCCGCCAGAAACGCAATGTATGAAGTTCCCTCAACGCCACCTACGATTATTCCGAGGCCAAAGCCAAGACCGAACAGAGAGCTCATCGGCTCGGCCAGATTCCCAAGAATCGATGCCAGAGCGACTTTCCGCCAGACCAGAAAGTTGCGACGCCATACCGCGATCCAGTTCCATGGATTAGCAGGGAGCGCGGGCGCAAAACGTTGCCACATCGTTCAGTCCTTCATCTCTCGCCCGGTTAGCCGCAAGAAGACATCCTCCAGATTTGGAGGACGCTGCAGAAGACGGAGATCCGGACGGTTGGCAAGCCGGCGACGCACCTGCTCGGGATCCGCGGCATAGCAAAACAGCGTCTCCCCGCTCACCTCAGCGTGCTGCACTTGGGTTCTGAGCAGCGGCAGCAACTCATGCGGGTTACCACCGTAAATCTCGATCACCTGACACCCGATCTGCTGCTCGATCAGAGCATGAGGCTGTCCTTCGGCGATCTTGCGGCCGTGCTCAAGCACGCACAGGCGGTCGCACAATCGCTCCGCCTCTTCCATGAAATGGGTGGTGAGAAGAATCGTTTTGCCGCGCGCTAATAGCCAGCGCAAGCGTTCCCAGATGAGGTGCCGGCCGTGCGGATCGAGGCCAGTCGTCGGCTCGTCAAGCACCAAGAGCTGCGGGTCGTTAATGAGGGCACGTGCCAGCGTCAACCGCCGCTTCATGCCGCCGGACAGTTCGGCGACGCGGGCGTCCGCCTTGTTCTCCAAGCGGGCGAATTCGAGCAGTGACGGCGTCACCGCTTTGACCTCGGTCGCGCTCATGCCGAAGTAGCGACCGAAAACGAGCAAGTTTTCGCGCACGGTGAGCTGAAGATCGAGGTTATCGAACTGTGGAACAACCCCGATGCCCCGACGCGCCAAGGGCGCACGTGCCGGCACCGGCTCGCCAAGCACGTAGATCTTACCTGCGTCGGGCGATGCAACACCAAGGATCAATCGCGCAAGCGTACTTTTACCCGCGCCGTTTGGTCCCAGCAGACCGAAGCACTCTCCGGGCGAGACCGTAAACGAAAGAGCGTCCACGACGGTCCGGTCGTTGTAGGACTTGCTCACCTCGAAAAGGTCGATTGCCGGGGTTGACATTTGCTTACGCGATCGCGACGGACGTTGTTCGCACCGCGTCCTTTGTTGCGTGCTTTTTCGTCCAAAGCAGGCCGTCACACCACACGTGATCGACGCGTCCCCACTGGCACGCGGCGGCAGCATCCGGGAAAAAGCCGCGTCCATGCAAATTGGCGCTGGTATTGCAAAGCAGCGGAATGGCTGTGAGCTTCTCGTACGCGATGAGAAGCTCGACCACTTTATGCTGAGATGTTCTGGAAACCGTCTGTAGGCGAGCGGATCCATCGAGATGCACGACGGCGGGAATCTTGTCCCGCCATTCCGGTCGCGTCTGGTGATCGAACAGCATGTACGGATCAGGTACTCCAGGGCTAAAAATCTCCGCGGCACGATCCTCCAGGCATATCGGCGCTACCGGCCTGAAATGCTCTCGAAGCTTGACGTCGTTGAGATGGTCTTTCATTCCCTCCCAGCTCGCAGCCGCGAGAATGCTTCTGCCACCCAACGCACGTGGTCCAAGCTCGGCACGCCCGGCAAGGAAGATCACGGGCTTGTCACTCGCGAGGATTGCCGCAAGTTCGCCAATAGTGCAGGGCGCGCCGTCCCATCCGGGCGGGACTTCGCTGGGACGAACGGTCGGTCCACTGTAGACCGTCCATTCCAGAGCTCTAAAGCCTTGCTGTGCCGCCAGTGCAGAGCAAGCAGCACCGATCGCTGAGCCGCTGTCGTTCGGAAAGGGCGGCACCCACACGTCATCGAACAGGCCGGTCGCACGAAATGCACTATTCCACTTGATATTCAGGCCACAGCCGCCGGCTATGCAGAGGTTACGCACCCCCGCAAGATCCGAATGTCGCTGCACAACATCGGCAATTGTGCGAACCAGCAGGCGCTCTAGAAAGACGTGAAATGACGCAAGGATGTCTTCGGCCTGCTTGGCCTTCAATCGCAGTGCGCACGCATCGAAGAAGTCGTGCAGAGCTTCAAGTGGTGATAGTGAGCTGTTGATCTGTGCAAGCTCATGACAAGCGCCCTCAGCATCCGTGGCAAAGTGCGCCTGATAAAGCTCCTGAAACGTCGCAATAATCTCCTCGTCGGGAGCTCCCAGTGCGATATAGGCCATCAGCTTGCCGGCGATGCCGAGATCCCAGCTGGTCCGGTCTGCCCGCCTGTAAGGTCCAAAGTGATGTCCTGCCGTCGCATAGGCGTGGCCTATCATCGGAAACAGGCACTCGATGAACCGGATGCCGTGCGGCTCGACATAGTAGAGGCGCGGAAACATGCAGCCGTCCCACACCAAGCAGAAAGCAGATTGTGCGGATTTGGCAAACGAGCTGGTGCAGTATGCGGATGCTACGTGCCCGGTGACATGCGGATAGCTTTGATAGGGATATAGTTTCCCATCAAGCATAAGGCCGATGCGATCACGGGACGCGAGGGGGCTATCGCCTTGGCGTTCGATATACGGCGCGCCCTTGAGCTTGACGGTCGTCGTCCCACTAAGAACTTCAAACTGGGATTCGAACACTCCATCCCAACCATCAATGACGAACTGATCGACATCGCTCGGATCGAGCCCGTGCTCCGCCAAGGCGCTAACAACGGAATCCAGGTTGTCGATGGTTTGATAACGCGGATTATTGTTCAGCTTCTCCTGCTCGACGCAGAACACCACTCGCCCGTCCTCAATCAGAGCGACGGCCCCGTCATGCGTCAACTTGATACCGCAGATACGCATAGTGGCTCCTCTCAGCCTCGGCCGTTGGGTGGGATCGAAGATGGCTCCGGATTCCGAAAGCGGACCAACAGGCAGTCTTCGTCAGCCGACTGCCCCTGGCACTGCACGCGTTCGACCTCAATGAGGGCTTCAGTCAAGATCGTGATGACCGTCTCGGCGCCAGCGACATGCCCCCAGCGCTTGCAGGTCGCATCACGTGCAGATCCGAAGACCAGATGCCCACCCGGAGCAAGCATCTTGACCATGTTGTCGACTGCAATACGCATTTGTGTCATGTCTTCGAGATAATAGAGAACTTCGGCGACCACGATCAGATCGAACAGCTCTGCGGCCGAGAACTGCAGAACGTCAGTCGCCGCCCAGCTGATATGCGACCACCTCTTGGTCCGCTGGACCGCGCGACCGATCGCTCGCGGCATAACATCGATGACCGTGAGCCGTTTGCAGTGAGGAGCAAGCTTCTCTGTAAACGCACCGGCCGCGCACCCGATTTCGAGGCCATTTGAGACGGCGCTGTTCGACAGCGACAGCCGCAGCAATTGGGTGTGACGCTCACGTTCGAACGGATTGTCGTCGAGCCGCCACGGATCCTCATGAGACAGCTCCCGTTCCAACGATTGATATGTCTGGTGCACGTTCACGACCTAATCTCCTACAAAGCTGCTTACTCAGTCTCGGCCGCAATGCCATCCGGCGCGATCAGCTGCGATGGAGCGCGCGAAAGACCTGCCCTGCGAATTGCGCCAGGCATTTCCGATCCGGGGTTAAGGCTTGGTCCAGTTGTCGCGTCTTCGGTCGAGCCCTTCGATTCATCAACGTCTGGTGATTTCGCTATTTTTCGCGAGAGCCAATCGCTGTTGCTCAAGGTACAGAGCGCATAGGCTTTCATCGGGAGCAGGAGGAAGATGTTGATCGGGGTGTGCAGCGAGAAGCCGATAAATCGAAGCTCGCCGGCGCGCAGGGCGGCCACGCTGCATCGAATCAGGGTCATCGCGACGATGGTCAGACCGGTCCACCAGGGCACGGTGCCCGTGAGCGCGAGCTGAGCGAGCGCGGCAATCGATGAGATGGCGAGCAGCAGCGGGCCGAGGTTCTGTCCAATCACGTCCAGCGTGAGGTACCGGTCGAGGCCGGGCAGCAGGTGCAAACCGAGCAGGGTGTCGCGGTAGGTGCTGCGCGCCCAGCGGAGCTGTTGGCGCAGATACGGCAAGAGCGTGTCCGGTACCACCGTGGCGGCGATGGCGTCCGGAACGTACTCCGTTCGGAACCCTGCCTTGAGCATGAGGATGGTCAGATGACGGTCCTCACCGAAGTCGCTGGGTTTTCCCCGGAAGAACTGCGTCTCGTATTGCTCGAGCAGCAACAGCAGCGCGGAGCGCCGGTACATGGCGCACGGCCCACAGCAGCACATGACGGCACCAAACCGCGTCTGCGCCGCGCGCTCCTCGTTGCAAGCCAACCAGTACTCCATGTCGATCAATCGGGTCAGCCAGCTGTCGTTTCGGTTGCTGGCCTTCAATTGGCCCATGGCCGCGCCGACGGCTGGATCCTGCATCTTGCGCACGAGCTTGCTGACCACGTCGCTGTCGATTTCCGTGTCAGAGTCGACGTTGAGCACGAGATCGCCGAATGAGCGGCGAATTGCTGCGATCTGCGCCTTGCGTTTTCCAACATTGCTTGGCAGCAGAATGATGGTGAATCTCGGGTCATACGCGTAGCTCGCATGGACCGCGGCCACTGCGCCGACATTTGCCGAGCCGTCGTCGACCACGTAGACCTGCAATCGCCCTGGGTAATCCTGACTTGCGATAGACTTCAGGCAGGCCGCCAGCGTGCGCGGGTCCTCGTTGAAGCAGGGCACGATGACATCGACGCTGGGCAGAGCATCGGCGTCGACCCCGTCGTACGGCGGCAGGGGAGCGTCGCTTCGCAGCGCATAAAGCGCCTGCGCGCTCTTGTGGACGCTGGAGAGCAACGCGTAGGAGGCAACAGCAGCGGTGCTGATGGTGGCAAGCAGGCTCATGGGAATCGATCTATTCAGTGAGGTTGAGGAAGCGACCGGATTGCAAATCCACGGTCATGCAGTGCTGGAATGAGTTGCGCGAGCGCCGTCACGGTCTGGTCGCGCCGACCAGCATGAGGGCAGCGTCCCAACTCGTCGGGAGGGCATCCGTCGTGCAGGAGCACGATTGCGCCCGGCTGGACCGAGGCCAGCACCGCGGCAACAATCGCCTCCACGCCGGGACGCGACCAGTCTTGCGGGTCGACTGACCAGTGCAGGGCTGCCAGTTCGGCCTTCGCCGACACGGCGAAGGCCTCCTTGCTCCAGATCCCGTACGGCGCACGCATGTGCCGCACAGAGGCCCCGGGGCAGGCCATTCCAATGACCTTATTCGTCGTGAGGATCTCGTATTCCACCTCATCCGCTATGCATTTGGCCAAGTCCGGGTGCGTCATTGTGTGGTTTGCGACCTCGTGCCCTTCTGCAATTATGCGCTGGATCAGCTGTGGCTGGGCCGCCGCGTATGCACCGATCACGCAGAAGGTGGCGGGCGTCCGATGCTGCGCCAGAACATCCAGGATAGCCGGCGTGCAAAGCGGGTTGGGACCATCATCAAAGCTCAGATAGACGCAAGGCTCTCCGCCGGCATCGGGGTAGTCGCTCCGCGCTTCAGTCGCGTCGTTTGTGGACCTCACAGTTCTGGCCCGTTCCGTTCGATCGTGTCACCCGCCGGCCAATCGCTCATGGGTCTCGCAATCGGCAGAACGAGGCCGACCACGTCCTCCACACGCGTCGGAGGCACAGTGAGGTAGATGTCCGGACGAGCGGACCGGACGCGGAGCCCTGGCAGAACAGTCGCCAATCCCTGTCGCCCGAGCAGCCTGGTAATATGTTTCTGCAGGGCAGCTCGGACCGTGCCAAAGCCGAACGGCACGCCAAGATCTCGCAATACGGGATACATCACTCGGATCGAGTGGGTTATTCCAAGCCCCTCCAGATCCGGGCGAACCCCGTACAATCCGAGTTCAGCCACGAGCAGATCGGTCTGACCAATTTTTATGAAGCGGCGTAGTGCCGCGATGTGAATCGCAACGCCACGATCATCGTAGCCGATTGCCCGAATTTCAGGCCTTGCGCCGGCCCAGCTTCGATGACCTTCAAAGGGCTTTGCATTGAATTCCCCGGTCGGACCATAGGTCTTCCGGAAGAAGTCGGATAATTCAATGTGGTCAGCAAGTTCAAGGTCATTCTCCCAGCACAACCTCCAACGGACTGGAGGGCGCGCCGAAACACCTCGTGTGGATTCTGGCACGATCATGTTCATAGGGCGTCATTCCTGTTCGCTATCTGGCTCCTGGCCAGCAGTTCGCTACCTTCGAAAGGCTTGCTCATGAACTGGAGTCCAGGGCCTCGCCTCACATCGTGTTTGGAATGGCCTGTGAGCAGAACGGCGGGAATCGCGCATCCGGATGCAACCAGATGATCGAAGAGCTCGAGGCCACTCATCGCGCTCGAGTGCATGTCCGCGATCAAGCACGACGTGATCGAACGGCGGTCTGATTTCGAGGACCCCTCTGCGCTCTCGAATGGTTCAGGCACGTAACCTGCGGAAAACACCATATCCGTCAGATCTTCACGCACTGACTGATCTGCATTCACAATCGCGACCACATCGCGCGTGTGCGCAACTTTCATCAGATTCGCCAAGGACGCCTTCGCTTGCATGTTCCGCACGATTTCACCGTCGCAAGGACGCAATCCAATCGGATGCGACCAAGGCACATTTGGCACCCGCAACCGGAGGGGTGCGACCGGACGGCAATCTACGGCCTGGTTGAGGGTTCGCTCAAGTCTACGGCGGTACACGGTGGATATAGAATGGGTTGGCGAAGCCATACGATGGTTTGCTCGTCGTATACGCCCACGCAACTTTGCGGATTCCGATCGTTCTAGCTCACGGCGATATGGCTTGCGCAACACGCGCGAAACTGCGACCGCTCGATCGAGACGTCTTGATTGATACCTAGCGCTGGGCTGAGACGCGCAACGGTTTGTAACCATTCTGATGGATCTGACATCTCTCTAAACTATCGTTTGCTATCCTCATTCGGTACAAATGGTAAAATCGATTATATCGATAGAACACATTCACAGCGTGGATCGCTCCGGATTATGCGTTTCAAGGGCCTTGATCTGAATCTACTCGTCGCGTTCGACGCCCTGGTGACGCAAGGCAATCTCACTACGGCGGCAAGAAGCATCAACCTCAGTCAACCTGCCATGAGTGCCGCCGTCGCGCGGCTTCGCACTTACTTTCGCGATGAGCTATTCACCATGAAAGGACGTAAGCTTGTCCCAACGCCGCGGGCTGAAGCGCTCGCAGCCCCGATTCGCGAGGCTCTCGCTCACATTCAGCACTCCATTATTTCTCCAGACGGCTTCGATCCGTCTCAATCGAATCGGCGATTTAGGATCATCCTGTCTGACTTCATGACCGTCGTGTTTCTTCGAGGGGTCGTGGACCGCGTCGCGCGGGAAGCACCAACAATCAGTTTCGAGTTGCTGCCGCCCGCAGAGGAACCTGATGAGCTTCTCCGGCGCGGTGAAGTCGATTTTCTCATGTATCCGCAGATGTTCATGTCGAGCGCGCATCCGAAGGCGGCTCTGTTCGAGGACACTTTCGTCTGCGTGGGCTGCCCCATGAACAAGCAGCTAGCATCGCGTCTCACGTTCGAGAAATACATCTCGATCGGGCACGTGGAAGCCCAGTTCGGGCGCTCCCTGAGGCCCTCCTTCCACGAATGGCTCTTGCTCGAGCATGGTTTCAAGATACGCACCGAGGTCGCGGTGCAGGGTTTTGGCATGATTCCGCCTATGTTATTGGGCACCAACCGTATAGCGAGCATGCCCTCAAGATTGGTCAGCCATTTCGCACAGACGATGCCGCTGCGGGTTGTCGAACCCCCCCTGCGACTTCTCACATTCACAGAGGCCGTCCAATGGCCCGCCATTCATAATACTGATCCTGCAAGCATGTGGTTGCGCAACATATTCTTGCAGCAGGCATCCACGATGGTCTCTCCATCCGAGATCAGCCAATGTCACGGCCCGTCGTAGGACTGTTCGGGCCGGTTGCGGCCTGCTCCCGCTGACCGAACTTACGCCAGGCCCGAAGCCCCCGGTCCTCTGATTGACGTTTGGCATAGTGAAAAAAAGCGCGCTTAAGCGTAGTTTGGTCGGGTCGCAGCCGATTGACTCGCCGTGCCGTGACGATCCTGCGCATCACACAGCTCGCTTGGCGGCTAAGGACTTTCCGCTGATTCGGACGGGACCGCATCACAGGTGCATGCGCCAGCTTCAGAGTACGCAGAAATTATGTGGCGTGTCCGGCGAACAATGTTCGGCCTCAGCACCAAACTCGCCTGAATCGCACTCCGCGTCAGGTTCAAGGCCAGCACCTGCGATCGAAGTTGCAGGCTTCACCTGGTAGCGAACCCGTGCTGTTTGCCTGAACTGGTGGATCTCATTTGCCTTCAACAGCGATGGAGTTAGTCCCGAAGCGCGCCACTAGATACAAATGGCTGATGACCGGCAGAGGCGCTTCCTGCTCGTTCAGGTCGTTCGACATGAAAGCTGAACGCAAACGCCGCCCACGATCGCGCACCCCAAAGCCAACCGCCAGCTCGCGCAAACCCGGATGGGCGGGGAAGACTGCGTGTCTTTGCACAATGTCACAATGAAAATTCGGAACACTTCCTCTCTCAACGGCGCTTATCTTCCTCTCGATGCGCGCGATGCCGCGTGATCGAGTGCAACTGCAAGCTTGCAGACCGCAGGACCAACCCGGATCAAGTGACATCAGCTGGCGGCACTTTTCCGGCTGCGCGCGTGTTGCGGTGAGGAGTGTTCATGATGAGAGGACCGCAACTGTGCCAAGGTGCGCCCGCGTAAGCGCTCGCCGCTCCCATTCGCCAAGCCTGCTCCTCCTCCAGCTTTCGATCATTTCGGCCGACATGTTCACCCGAGCCAAATCGGATCATCGGCGCGGGGTCCTTCTTTCCGATGTCGCAACAATCGTGTTTTTCGAAAGATCGCGGCGTGACTCACACCGCGCCACCGCCGTCCATCTCGAGCTGCTGCCTCGCACCGCTAACCCCGAAGGGCTCCTTTGCTGCGGCAAGATGATTTGCCTATCTTACCCGAAGCATCTATGTCCAGCGCGCTTGCCAAAGCGATACTGTTAGAGGCTGGAATTGAGTGAGTGAGCGGCCGGACGAGCAAGCCAATACCGCGACAGCTCGCCGTCGAGCCTTATGTTCGATGGGATCCTTGCGGCGAATCCGCCAGACACTGCCCCCCCGATCTGGGGAGTCGCTTTGACTTGAGCACGGTCTTAAGACGCGCATTAAACTCCTCCACCAAGCTACAGCATCTCTAGCATCTCTGCTTTGCTATTGCGGAGCCGTATAGCGGGGCTAACAAAGGCTTGCCAAGTGATTCTGCAAAGGCTGTGTCGCTAGGAATCCTTGCACTTCGGGTGGATTACATCTGCCGAGGGCCGTCCGATGTACTGCGCTCCGCGACACCGAGCCGGCGCAAGCCTAAACACGCAAGTTATTGCTGTATTAGTTATGCCAAGGCTTTCCCCGGGCGTGAGCGCGCGGCACCTGGGGCGGCCCGTAGACGCGTTTTGAGTGCCGCCACATGCGACGGATATGGCACGATTGTTCGAGACCCGGTCCTTAAATTGGGAGCAACGTTTTGCCAGGCGCTTCAGATGCGCCTGCGTTGAGATGATGTCTTCAGGACCGGTCTTGAGCTCCGCCTCCCCTCATTCTCCCGACGTTTACGGCGGCGGACCTGCGTCGTTGAAGAGCAGCCATCATCTTCCGGCACTCAAAACCTGGGAGCAATCGCGCGAGCGACGCCTTCGAGCCCACATTGCCAACACAAGAGGGCTAGCCGACGGTCGAAAAAGCTGTTAGGCGCCGAGCCGGCCGCCGCGCCGCGCCGCGCACGTGATCGCGCGACTGATCTACGATAATCAACCCAATCAACCGCACCGCGCGCCTAGGTAATAGACGTCACAGCAAGGATTGCGACTGAAAAAGAGCCATCTGGTCAGATCAGTGCTGTGTCTGGGCTTCCCGTTTCGGGAGGCCGTGTCTCAGCGGGTTGCCACGCACATGCTTTCGCTTCTCCTGATGATCAGGCCGCAAATAGCCACCGCTGCTGCAGGATCGAGGAGACATGTACAGTTCGGTTAGTGCGCTCTTGGGCAAAAGGGAAGCAAACGCCGTGTTGCACAACGGCACCACGTGGACGCACCCGTCACATTCTTTCGCACACGTCGCCGCTCCGTCTCCTTTTTGCCCCACCACAGCCAAACGGCTTCGTCACGTGCGGCGCGAGTGCAATCATCAAGGGAGCTTTCTGTTGGATAAGCCGAGCGGAGTCTACGATCCGGATGATCTCGCGAGCTTGGGAAGGCTGTTCGATCAAGCGATCGCGTCTTTACCGTCATGCATGCGAACCAGCGAGAATCGCGTGGCGATCGCCAGACTGGTGATGCAACGCGCAGCGAGGGACGAATTGGCGTCGCTAGCGTACTTGATGCTTGCACTTGTCTCGGCCGCTTGAGCACCGGCATGCACTCTAACCTTCTGGGGCCTGCAGCAAGAGACGCATCATCTAGATCATTGAAATAACTTGATTCTCACGTGACGTCAGGTTGTAGGCTTGCAAATTGAGGATCATGACAAACGCGATACCACGACGGCGCCGATGGCGCATTGGAGAACTTGCAGAGGCGACCGGTGTAACCGTACGCACTCTGCATCATTACGAACATACCGGGTTATTGACGGTGTCGGAACGTACCTGTGGCGGTCACCGCATGTACGATCGGGAAAGCCTACAACGCGTCTCCCAGATTCGCGCTCTACGTGAGCTCGGCTTCTCGCTTCCTGAGATCCGCAAGGCGATCGAGGGGCGGACATCTCTCACGGACCTGTTGCGAAACCATCTGGAGCGGATTGAGCTTCAAGTCGCGCGCGCGACATTATTACGGGATCGATTGCGCACTATGACGACGCAAGGTAAGAGAGAAGTCGGTGTCGACGAGCTGCCGGCGACGCTAGATGCCATGTCGCGGATTGAGGAGCGTACCCCCTCTGCCATCTGCACGTGCGCCTCTAACGCTAGCCGCGAAGATCGGTGGCGAAAGATTCGGGACGAGCTGCGAAGCTGCATGGACCAGGGTGAGCCTCCGTGCTGCGAGCGGGCAAATGCAATCGCGCGTCAGGCCCGTTCGCTGCTGACTGAGATCGCAGGAGTTGATTCGACTGTCTCGATGATACTTAAGGTGCTGACGCGATTGACCGAACCACACAATCTCGCCGGCTGGGATGCGAGCCTCATGCGATACCTCGATCTCGCCCTCGCCGCGCTGGAGGACCAGCTGGGAAAGAGTTGAGCGCACCCGTTGCGACGCCCTATTACTGAAATGTCTCTAAACCGGATGAGGTGATGGTGATCCTGTCTGACCGCGGATGGTTTGTCCCTAGCAGTCGCCTCGGACTCTGCGTTGTCGGTTGGGTCTTTCGCTCTGTCGATCTTGGCAATCAACCCCAACGAGCACGCTTCGAAGTACTTGATTCGTACGTAGCGTCACATTGTACCTTCTAAAGCATCGACGGGGCGACAGACAGAGCGCCGGTTAAACCGAGGTAGACTCCAATGATCGGCATTAGTTTCGGAAGTTCTCGGTGAGAGTTCTCGACGAGAACAAGTCGATGGATGGTCGTACGCGCCTTCCAAGCGCCTCCTCGGCACACGCCTGTCGAGCACGGGAGACTGGCGAATCTACCGGGTATCAGCAGAATGTTCGATATTGGTCCTGTCAGCCCCTAGACGACCGCTTCTCTTGACCAGTGTCGGAACGTCTGCTCGTCCGTGCCCGCCCGAAGCTTATGGCCCAACCTGGCAACAACCTGAGCCTATTCGTACGCAACCTGAGTTCGATCCAAACATCATTGCGCCAGACTGTTGGCCGCCGCGTCATACCAGAATGGCGAAGCAGACCAAGTCGTCTCGCGAGACACCGGGAGTCATAATATGACGATCCTTCGCATTCACAGGCTTGCAGCTGCTGCGCTCCTTTCCGTGGCCCTGAGCTCGAGCGCCAGGGCAAAAGATGTTTACATTGCCATAGCGGGTCCGATGACGGGAAGCACTGCGGCGCTCGGCGCGCAGATACGCGATGGAGCGGCCGCAGCTGTGGATTCGATAAATGCTTCGGGTCTGCTGCCTGACACAAGGCTCATATTGAGAATCGCCGACGACGCATGCGATCCCAAGCAGGCTGTCGCTGTCGCCAATCGCCTGACAACTGACGGAATCAAGCTCGTCGTTGGTCACTTCTGTTCATCTTCGTCGATTCCGGCTTCAGACATATACGCCGAAGCCGAGGTAATTCAGATTTCACCTGGGTCCACCAATCCCCGTCTGACAGAGCGTGGCCTAACGACCCTGTTTCGGATTTGCGGCCGCGATGACCAGCAAGGCAGAGTTGCCGCCGAATACATCGCGCGGCATCACCAAGGTGCAAAGCTCGCAGTCCTCGACGACAAGAGCACAGCAGGCAGGGGTATCGCCGATATCGTTGAATCGCGCCTTCGTGCAGCCGGCGAGCATCCCGTTCGACAAAGCTATGTTGCAGGCGAGAAGGATTATACCGCTCTCGTTTCGCGACTGAAGAGAGAGGGAATCCAGCTCGTCTATATCGGCGGCTATTACAACGAGATCGGCCTGATCGTGCGTCAAGCCGCGGAGGCGGGCGCACGTCTGACCGTGATCGCCAACGATCCGCTGATGACAACCGACTTTTGGGCCATTGCCGGCGAGGCCGCGAACGGCACGCTCTTTACGTTTATGCCGGACCCGACGAAGAATGCTGCAGGCGCAGCTGCTGTCGCCAAGCTCAAGGGTTCGGACCTAACCGCCGCAGGTTACACGCTCTACGCTTATGCCGCGGTTCAAGCATGGGCCGACTCCGTCAAACGGGCCGGCACCTTCGATGCTATGCGGGTCGCTGCGGCCCTCCGCTCCGAGTTAATCGACACGGCTATTGGCACTGTTAGATTCGACTTCAAGGGAGACAATGCCGCTCCTGGTTTCATCGTTTACCGCTGGCGCGACAATACCGTCGAAGCGGTCGAGCAGAACTGACCGCCCGTGCCAACACCGTACGGAGCGTTCGAATGATGAACCATCCTCGATATATCGATTACGCGCTGCTCACGTGCCTCGCAATCGCGGCAGTCGCAGCATTTCTCACCCTCGCAGCAATGCTATCACAGCTATCGTGCGCGCTCGCAGGGCCGCCCGAAGAGTACGTTCCCATTCGTCTGGTGCCACTGCAGTGAGCATCACATCCACATTCGTAAGGCCGACGAAGACCGGTGTCTTCTTCCAGTCAGTGAAATTGATGCCCGCCTCGCTCTCGGGAGTGAGCTGTCAGGACCTCTTTAGAACGACCGTACGTCGTGAAACGATGTCAGTCACGCGCAGTCCGTCTGCGGATTGCGCGAGCTTGAGCCAATCGTTAGCTGCGCTGTTCGGTCGAGGGACTTCCATCCCTTTCCTGGAAGCAGGTATTGGTTCGGAAAACGCCGTGCGACGCCTGATCCGTGCTGATCGCTATCGGACCTTGAGACGGAGTCTGATCCGGTACGGCCCTTAGAGCCAAGTCTGCCTCCCAACACTCACATTCACGCGGGCCTCGCGCTTCTCGGGTCCGAACAAAGCGCACGCACCCACGTAGGCTCGCCGAACGCCCTCAACTACTCTCGTCGACAAAAAGGGAGAACACCACTTTGGATGCAAAGTTGCAGACTATGCTTTCCTCGCTTTCGCCGGTGGTTCGCGAATTGGATGCTCTACCGTCCGGGCGGCCCACCACCGGCAACAATTGCGTGAAACTAAACACGAACGAGAACCCCTTTCCTTTGCCAAGCGTCGTGATGCGAAGCGCAATTGCAGCTCTCGAGCTGCAATACCGCTATCCAGAAGACGACAATGTCAGCTTGAGGCAAGCGGCCGCAGCTGCCTATGGCATAGCAACTGATCGCGTGATGGCTGGCAATGGATCGTCTGAACTGCTCAGCCTCATTTACAGAGCCTTTCTTGCCCCGGGCGACGACGTTGCAATGATGTCGCCGGGTTTTTCATTCAATCGCAAGCTTGCCATGCTGCAAGGGGCCCGCTTCATTGAAATTCCCTGGTCTGAACCGGACTGCTTGCCGATGGACGAGCTGCTTTTCGGTTCGGCTAAACATGCCAAGTTCATTCTGCTGGCCAATCCGAACAATCCAACTGGAACCTTTGTTCCGCTCGCCGAGATCGAACGCCTCGTTACACGATCTGACCGATTGATCGTACTGGACGAAGCTTACGTCGATTTCGCACCTGAGGACGGCCTACGCCTCGTTGAGCAACATTCGAATCTTGTGGTCCTGCGCACATTTTCCAAGAGTTATTCCGCCGCTGGCATCCGCGTCGGATTCGGCTTCGGCCATCCCGAGCTGATCGGGAGACTTCGCAACATCCAGAATGTCTTCAATATGAATGTGGTCGCTCACGCCGTGGGGATGAGCGTCCTTGCGCATCGCGACGCTTATGAGGAGAACCATCGCCACGTCAGGCTTGAGCGCCAGCGCGTAACGGCCGCCCTCTCTGAATTTGGATTCTGCGTAACGCCTTCCCACGCGAACTTCCTCCTCGCCCGTGTGCCGGTAGGCCAGGGTGGCAGATGGTGGCAGGCGGCGTTGCAAGACCAGAGAGTCCTTGTTGCCTTCTTTCCGGATGCCGGCCTGGAAGAGTGCATTCGGGTTAGCATCGGTACAAAGCGCCAGATGGATGCGTTTCTTGGCGCCGTCGGCAGCATTCTTAGGAAAGTGGGATGTCGTGGCTAATGGTCCCTTCCACTCATGTCACAGATGTCTGTCGTAATCGATCCGGACCCACACATGATGCAGCTTCGCGAGGCAGCCCCGAGCCAGTTTGTTCTCCAGTCGCCGCATTACGACCCGTTGTGAACGGCTTCGCAGTAATACAGCGCATTGCCAGCGAGCGCCTCTTGCACTCCCAAAACCCGGCGGACTCCGGTCCTCTCTATATAGGAGATGAGTGAGTGAGAAACGTGGTTCCCTCAAATCTGACCTGCGGCATCTTTGATCATCTTGACGAGGACGGCCGCGATATCGCACGGCAATACGCGGACCGCCTTACGCTGGCGGAGGCCTACGACCGGCTCGGTTTCTATGCCTATCATCTGGCGGAGCATCATTGCACTCCGCATGGACTGGGTCCGTCGCCGAACTTGTTTCTGTCAAGCGTCATACAACGCACACGGCGACTTCGCGTCGGTCCTTTGGTCATGCTGCTCAACCTCTATCACCCGCTGCGGGCATTCGAGGAGATCTGCATGTTGGATCACCTGAGCGGCGGCAGGGTTGAGGTCGGCCTTGGTCGCGGCTCTCTGCCGATCGAATTGAGCTATTTTGGCGTTGGAGCCGATGTGGCCTCGAGCCGTTACGAGGAAGCTTCCCAAATCTTCGTTGGCGCGATGAATGGGGGCCCGCTCTCATACGAAGGGCAGCATTTTGCGCTGCGCGAAGTCCCTTTGACGCTTTCACCTCACCAGCGTCCTTGTCCCCCAACGTGGATTGCGACAAATCGGCCAGACTCCGCCCGCTGGGCGGCGGCAAATGGCGCCAATCTCGCGTGCATGGGCGCTTCTTCTGCCGTTCGTAAGATAACCGATGTCTATCGCGCTCATCAAAACGCCGAGGGTGACGTCAACAGTTCAGCACCATTTCTCGCGTTGCTCCGCATGGTCGTTATTGCCAGCTCTGAAGCAGTGGCCCGCTCACTCGCGGCGCGAGCCTACGCAACATGGCTCAAGAGCTTTAAGTTCCTGTACGACCTCAATGACATCCTGCCTCCGTCCAACCTGCCCCTGACATTGGATGCCGCAATTGAGAGTGAACTGTGCGTTGTCGGCACGCGCGCTTCGGTGCGCCAAACGCTTCTCGATCACGTCGAAGAGGCAGGCGTCAACTATCTCCTTTGCCAGCTCGCCTTCGGATCTCTACCACTGGATGCCTGCCTCAACACCGCAAATGCCATTCACTCCGAGCTCATAGCGGCAGATCACTGACGGTGACCCGACAGCGGTTCAATAACTTCGCCCTTGACCCGGCAATGGCGACAGCGAGGCCAATGAGTACCGCAGCCGAATGCATCGATCAGGCTGCTCTTATCGTTCAAATGGCCATTACGCGCATGCGATCCGTTCGACTACATTACCAAACAGGACGCTTTACGGCAGTAAATGCACTGACTCTAATTTTGCGTGCGTGGGTATCGACCGAACAGTGGCCGGCATGGACAGGAGAGTTAGCTCACGCTGATCCCGCTCTGGCACGCCAGTTCGTCTATCGCATTTCACACGAATCGAAGGTGTGCCCTATCGTCCGGTCGGGCCTGTCGTGACGCAGTGCCGGCGGCGCTCGGACCAGACGGAGGAGATCGCGCGCAAGCTCGAGATCGTGCTGGCGGAGTTGGCTGCACTGCGCATTCTGCTGGCTGCGCACGGCATTAGCACCCCGCCACCTCTCGATGATGACTACCTCACTGTTCAGCGGTTCGCGGCTATGAATCACATAAGCCCCGAAGCCGTGCTCTCTCGGATCCGCCGCGGCAAGTTGCGTGCGGAGAAACGCGGTGGCCGCTGGTGGGTGAAATGCACGTTTTGCTCAGCATAGCCGTGCAGTGACGAGGACAGTAAGAGAGAATGGATCAAGATCCGGAAGCGGTACATGGAAATGATCTGTGCGTTCAAGTTGGTATCTCCTCTGGGCTCGACCGGACAGCCAATGGAAAATCAAGAGATTTATCGAAGTCAACCTGGCGCACGACCAACACACCGCCGCGAGGCTCGATCTCGATGCCCTACGCAATCACACCGCGTGGGCGCCCCGAGCACTGGGACATCGGATCACCATGTTTGCGTGACCGGGATCACTCAGTCAATTCGGTCTCATCAACAGAGCGATCTGAGTGAACAAACGAAAGAGCACGGACGCGTGCCACCAAAAGTTCCACTCCGGCTGCTGCAAGTCTTGTGGCGAATGGAACGCCGCACACACGCTCCATCTCGGTTTTGATCATGAGCCACCGCACGCTTACGGCCTGGAGCATCGGAAGAAGGATGCTTTGCTCGCAAATCGCACACCTTGCGAGTTTCCCTGAGCATAACTCGAACGTCCGTCTCACACCCGCTGGGGCGTAGCAGTGGAAAATGTATCGAGATCATTCGCCTCTTCAGGCGTCGGCTAGCGTGCCGGTGTCAAACGGGGACCAATCTGATTTCGCTGGGATGCTCGCCAGAATCTGGCTGGAGAAGGAGATAGCCGATGATGTCGCCAAGACTGATGTCAGTCCTCGGGTCGATGGTAGCGGTCGAGCGTATGTTTTGGAAACTTAGAGAATTGATCGACGGCGACAGCTCGATCCCACCTGATGTTCGAGAGACGCTTCATGTCATGTTAGACGCAAAGCTTCTTGCCGCTAAGGATCAGATCATGAGCGACGCGCGCGCTGCAATTGATGCAACTCCCGATTTGCCGCAGGCGGCCCGCGACCGAGCATATAGGTCGCTCGATTCTGCAATGAAAATGTTCATGTCCAGAGAACCGCGCCGCACTCAGCATCCTCGTAGCGAAGTCGGTATGTCCAGCGCTCATCCCGAGATGCATTGATGCATGCTCCGCTCCATCGATCGCTTGCCGCGACATTTGGCATTGCTCGTCTAACCAACTCGAGGTTTCGCCTAGCACCTGGCGGAATTCTGCTTAAGACGTTGGTTAACTCACTCGTGCACGTAGAGCAGCGTCTTTCTCATCACAGATGGTCTCGTCAGTAGGCAAGGCCGCGGGAAGCATGGCTGCGGCACCTTCTCCGGCACTATCAGGGCGACAATCGCAATTCCGGCCCTCGATCTCAGAGGATGCGTGCGGCCCCCCTTGCACTTCAATGCGGCCGGCTGGCAGCCTGCCGACCCTCAAACAGCCGGCGCGCCACGACAGTTGCGCCGATTGCGCAGCGGGTGGGACGATGCCGTCGGGAGATTGCACCACTGACCACACCACATCGATGCCCATCACGAGTTTCTTTCCTGCAACCATGACGGCGTGGACTGCTCCACGACTGACCTGCAGAGCTGTCTCAGGCTACGAGAAGAGAGATCCAAAACCTTGCCGGACGTCGCTTTGATCTCGCGTCAGGATCAACGTCGCGCTGACCGTGACCAATAGTTCCTGGCCGAGTTCGATTGTTGAGCTAGCCTACCTAAACTAAGAGGTTTCGAAGGTGCGGTTTCCTTCCTAGAACTCGATCCGCGATGGTCAGTACAGCGGATGCATCATGAAGCCTGACGAGCGCCTCGCCGAAGTCCTTGAAAACAGCGCGTGTTTTGATGATGAGGCATGGGAGGTATGGGCACAGTGCCTCTCACCCACCGAGCGCCTGGCGTATATTCGCAAGCATCGCTCTCACTTCCGGTTCACAGATTACGATGAAGTAATAGCTGTTTTACGCGGTCGTCGCTTCACCGGTTGCTCATCGCAGCTCCTTAGATGGCGCCACAGGATACGCGCAAGGACGTTGCAAAGTGCTTTGCTCTTCTCGGTTGCGGTTTGGCTGGGGGTCATCTGGCTTGCGGTGCGCTTCATCCGCTGAGATCAGCAGCCGGGTTACGCTTGCGCTGAAGATCACTCTGACGGCACGCAATCAACGATGCGGCTAATAGTCCGCCCTCCTATTCATGGCAACAGCGGCTGCATCTAAGGGGATATCGGAGTGGGCGCGCTCGCAGCTATTGTCAAACAATGACGTCGCTCGCTTCCTTGGGTCGCATATGTCAATTCAAATAAGATTAAGGCGAATCGCCTTGACGACGCACTGGGTACGGCTGTTCGTCTCCAGCTTTCGCATTGCGTTCTTGAGGTGAAAGTTGACGGTATTCTCGCTGACCTTTAGAATCACCCCGATTTCCCAAGATGATTTTCCCTGTTCGACCCACCGGAGGCAGTCCTTCTCTCGTTCGGATAGAGCCACTTCCATTTGGCATCTGCCCTCCGATGAAGGCGCGATCTCTGCAAACGCATGATGAAACTGCCAAGCCAATGCGTTGAGATGACTGAGACGATGCTCAGGGTCGGCATCGTCGAAACTGGACGCAAACGATACGACGGATAGCCGTCCGAATGGTCCAAACAGTGGTACGGTCACGCCATGCTTCAGGCCGGCCTCTCTGGCCTCATTCAACAAACGCGTTTCGCCCGGTTGCAATTGATGTTGGTCGGCGAGTCGATCCCATAGAAACGGCGCCGATAGCATCGTCGTCCGCCGAACCACGGGGTCAATCTCATTGTACCCGCGTTCAGAATAGCGCTCGCACCAATCGGAAGGAAAGTTCACCGTCACTGGCGCCCGGAGATACTCTGGCAGGCGAGTCGGCCCCGTGTCGGTCAGTGACCCGTAAGCCACTTGACCGAACCCCAGTTCGCTCGAACAGCTCACAAGCAGATCGAACAGCGCCGTGAGAGATCGCGTTTGTCTTGCACAGTCGACGAAGCTAAATAAGTCCATTTGGCGCCTCACGCCGCCGACTTAGGCAGGCCAGTACTGCGTGGTTTCACTGAAGCCTGTCTGAGGGGATTTCGGCGCCATTTCGGGCTCCTCTTGCTTGCGAAGTTCTCGACCGAATGCGACAAGCATACTTCTCGTTCGCGCTGCAGAGCACTCTTTCTCCCGGTCGGATACTCGTCTTGATGGAGCGACTGTGCATGTGCTTCTTTCCGGGCGGACGGACCTGAACTTGGCCCAGCAAGTGTCGTACCAGCTAGTGCGCTCGCGAAATCTCGCACAATGACAAGCAATTTGAGACTCCGGCTCTAGCCAGCCCAACGATCGCTGTCGCAATTGCGACATTCGTCGCAAGTGCGACAGCCTTACTGGCAATATTGGCAAGGCATCATATTCTGCACCAGCAAACTGACGACCTAAGATCGTTTAACTTTGGCTCGGGCGTGGAAGCCCGTTGGGGAGCGTTTGCAATCGGCGCGATGGGCGCTGTCGGCTTTGGAATAGGCGCTAATGTTCCTGCGCGTTCGACATTGCCGCGGATTGTTGAAGCAGCGGCCTCTAGTTCCTTCTTCCAGTCCATCTTGTGTGTTTCCCCGAACGGTCATCGGACGAGGCTAACTTGGTGCGGTACGCGCGCCCAGCGACCCCTTTTGGTAGTTGCGAGGCCGCTGCATGTCGGCAAAATGGTGGCCGATGAGCCTTCTAGATGCACCGATGCGGTATATGATCCGCCGTGACGCGCTCGGGTGGACTGTGGTCGATGCCATGACCGGGCAGGTGGCGTACCGGGGCACCGTCACACTGACGGGACTTGCGCTACAAGAGGCTGATTTCTGGGCCGATGCAATGTCGTGGCTTCACCGCGAGGAAAACCGGCCGCAGAATGGTCGATAGCGCAAACCCAAGCATCTGTCGGGTTTTGGGTGAAATGCCGGGCCTGCGCGTGGCCCTCGGCGAAGTTTGTTACGCGTGTGTTATCCAAACAGGTTGTGCCACGAGGAGTCTTGCAGCATTCCATGGCGTGTCGGAACCAGGGAGGGAGCCGATGTGCACAGTATTGCCTTACGTGGGAATTGGCCTCTGCGTGTCTCTTTACGGCCTGGCTGGCGTTGGGGCTGGTGTTCTGAGCCTGGAGACGCTCGAAGTGGCATGCATCGGCGAAGGAACGCGGCACAAATGGACCGCGGGAGAACGTGTGGTCGTTTGCGATGCGGCGGGATCGCGTCTCAGCGGTAAGCAGAGAGTCGTTCTCGGGTTCGAGCGCTACGCGGAGTAGGCTTCGCGTCTTGCTTGATGGTTCGAGGGGGCCGATTACCCTGCACGTGAGCTTCGTCAACCAAGTGACGCAACAGGATGGAGGATCAGAACGATGCGATGAGCGCAGCCTACGCGGATCGCGCAAAGATCAAAACTCACCTGCGTCAAACTAGTCGGCTGTGACCACTCTCTGGCATGGAAGCAGGATCGCCAGGCTCCCGACAGCCGAACTTTGATAGGAGACGGACGTGGCGAAGGCTATTGTAAAATGGTTCAACGCGATCAAGGGTTTCGGCTTTATTCAGCCGGATGAGGGCGGCCAAGATGGTTTTGTGCACATCAGCGCCGTCGAGCGCGCTGGCCTCTCGGACCCGCGCGAAGGGCAGACAGTCTCTTACGAGGTTAAAGTCGACCCGAAGCGGGGTAAGAGCAGCGCGGAAAATCTGCGTGTCTGATTTGTTGTCGTAGGCGCCTGACCCTCAGCCCCCCAGCCCAAGTCTGGCGCTTACCTCGGAACGACCCCAGCGCGTTACGCACTGGGGTCGTTTCATTTCTCGCCGCTTTTCGACGTTTCGTCGGGTCCGACAGTGGTTTTTTCAGCATCGGGCGATTGGCGATCCTTTGAAACCCATCCGACCAATCCGGCCAGCACGAGGACAGCTCCGGCGAGTGCCCAACCAGTGGATACCGGTGAAGACTGCCGAACAACAAGCAGCCAGCATGATTTTGCGAACGCGAGAGATGCTGATGAGGCAGCGCAGCCAGACGGCAAATGCTCTGCGTGCTCATATGGCCGAATTGGGCATTATCGCCGGGACAGGCATGGCCGGCATCGCAAAACTCCTGGTGCTTCTCCGGGACGAAAAAGACAATAGGGTCTCCGACGCCGCCCGCTTTGCCCTGATCCTATTCGCTGAACAGATCATAGAGAAGCTCGACAGAGAGATTTTGGTTGCCGTCAGAAAGGACCCCGATGCGAGGCGTCTGATGAGCATACCGG